>DATBXC010000148.1:0-10364 GCA_036514455.1 Thermoplasmata archaeon
CCTCGCGGACCGCGGCATCCGGTACACCGCCTACTGACGATACCTATTTAATCGGGCCGGGGTTTCGACGCACCCTCATGCCGGACGAGGCGAAGGCCGCACCGGTCCGGAAGAAGGCCGCCGCCCCGGCGACGAAGCAGCAGCTCATCGAGCAGCCGCCCGGGGTCGACCCGAAGGTCCGGAACGCCCGCCTCGCGGCCGGCGTCGTGCTCGCGGCCGTCGCGGGCACGGAGTTCGTCGCGGTCGCGCTGACCCGGGACGTGCTCGTCGCCGCCGTCTGGGGGCTGTTCGGCGTGGGCTCCGTGCTCCTCGCGTGGTACCTCTACCGCGGGCGGTTCACCGCGTGGGGCACCGCGATGATCCTGGACGCGTTCGCCCTCCTGATCGCCCTCCTGCGCCTCGAGCTCGCGATCATCGGCACCGTGATCGCGTCCTTCGTCATCCTGTACGCGGTCCGGCTCCCGTTCGGTGTCGGCGCGTGGAAGATCGAGGCGGACAAGGAGAACGTGGAGACCCGCCGGCTCATCGGGGAGCGGACGCAGAATGCGGCGGGCGCGCGGTGCCCGAAGTGCGGGAGCGACCGCCTCTGGATCGGCGAGGACGGGAGCGCGTTCTGCCTCGCGTGTCGCGCGGGGACGATCGAGCTCGCGGGGCGGGCTTTATAGCGGACGCCTCCATGGGGGCCCGACCGCGATGGTGGACGTCCCGAGGAAGACGGTGTTCGCGGGGCTCCAGGCTCTCGTCCTGATTGAGGCGGTCGTCGTCGGGTACAAGGGCGTGGAGGCGTTCTTCGCGTCGTCCGCCGGGGGCGGGGACGCGGCCCTCCTCTTCCTCGCCGGGATCCTGTTCCTCCTCGCGGCCGCGATGGTCTACCTCGCGCTGGGCCTGCGGTCCCGGGCGTCGACGCCGTACTTCGGGACCCTCGTCTCGGCCTCGTTCAGCGTGCTCATGATCGCCGCGTTCGGGCTCGGGAGCCTCACGAGCTGGCTCGCCGTCGTCCTGGGGCTCGCGATCCTCGTGTACCTCGTCGCGATCCGGGGGCAGTTCCAGCTCCGCCCCGGGGAGTTCGTGAAGGAGGAGAAGCTCCCGCCCGAGGTCCGCGGGAAGGTCGCGACGAAGGTCCGCGGGGTCCGGTGCCGGGAGTGCGGGGACGACGACGTCTGGATCACGTCGGACAAGCTCCTCGTGTGCCAGAACTGCGGGTCGACGAGCGCGTAAGGACGGAGGAGTTATACCCGCCCGCGGTTCTCGCGACGGGTCGGGACGATGGCCGAGCCCGAGGTCCACGACAAGCTCCTCCCGCTGGACGAGGCCGTGCGGACGCTGATCCCGGACGGCTGCCGGCTCCGCTCCTGCGGGATCGGCCTGCGGAAGCCGATGGCCCTCACGTACGAGCTGATCCGCCAGCGGAAGCGGGACCTCACGTTCATCCTGAGCGGGTGGACGGAGGACGCGGACATGCTGATCGGCGCGGGCTGCCTCAAGGACCTCGAGGGCTCGTACCTCGGCCTGGAGGCGTTCGGCCTCGCGCACGCGTACCGCCGCGCGGTCGAGAAGGGGATCCCGCACCCGATCGCGATCGAGGAGTACAGCAACTTCGGGATGACGATGCGCTTCATGGCCGCGTCGATGGGCCTCCCGTTCATGCCGATCCGCTCGGAGCTCGGGTCCGACCTCCTGCGGGTGGAGTCGTTCCTCCATCCGAAGGCCCACGTGATGGACGACCCGTTCGGGTCCGGCGCGAAGGTCGCCCTCCTTCCCGCGTGCCACGCGGACGTCGCGGTGCTCCACGCGCAGCGCTGCGACGCGGACGGGAACACGCAGGTGTGGGGACAGCTCGGGGACGACCTGTGGGGCACGATGGCGGGGAAGCGGATCCTCGTGTGCGTCGAGGAGGTCGTCGATTCCAAGGTCGTGCGCGCGGACCCGAACCGCACGATCGTGCCCGCGTTCCGCGTGGACGCAATCGTGCACGTCCCGTGGGGCGCGCACCCGTACCAGGTCCAGGGGTACTACGACCTGGACCGGGAGTTCCGGAAGATGTACGCCGCGGAGAGCCGCACCCTCGAGGGGTTCGAGCGGTTCCTCAAGGAGTGGGTCTTCCAAGTCGGGAGCCACGCGGGCTACCTGAAGAAGCTCGGGCCCGTGCGGCTGAAGCGGCTGAAGGCGAAGCGCATGCTCAGTGGCCAGGTGAACTATGGCTATTGAGTTCAAGCCCACGGAGCTGATGGCGATCTGCGCGGCCCGCGAGATTCGGGACGGCGAGGTCGCGTTCATCGGAACCGGGCTGCCGATGCTCGGCGGGATGCTCGCGAAGGCCACGCACGCGCCCCGCGCGATTCTGATCTTCGAGAGCGGGGCCGTGGACTCCCGCCCCACGCGGACGCCCCTGAGCATCGGGGACGCGTGCCTGGTCCCGGGCGCCGCGATGCTGTGCGGGCTCGCCGAGGTGTTCGGCCTGTTCCTCCAGCCCGGGCACGTGGACGTCGGGTTCATCGGCGGGGCCCAGATCGACCGCTTCGGGAACCTGAACACGACCGTGATCGGCGACTACCGGGCCCCGAAGGTCCGGCTCCCCGGGAGCGGCGGCGGGAACGACATCGGCTCCCTCGCGAAGCGGACCGTCGTGATGATGAAGCAGGACGCGCGGAAGTTCGTGCCACAGGTCGACTACGTCACGACGCCCGGGTACCTCGACGGGCCCGGCGGGCGGGAGCGGGTCGGGCTGCCGCGCGGCGGGCCCGCGGTCGTGATCACGGACAAGGGCGTGTACCGCTTCGACGCGTACACCAAGGAGATGTACTGCGCGTCGTACCATCCGGGGCTGAGCGCGGACGAGATCCGGAAGAACGCGTCGTGGCCGATCCGGATCGCGGCGGACGTGCGCGAGACGAAGCCGCCGACGGTGCAAGAGCTCCGCGTGCTCCGCGAGGCGTGCGACCCGGAGGGCATCTTCCTGGGCGGCGCGGACTGAAGGGCGCGGAAGGTTTAGGCCGCGATTTGCCTACCGTATCCGGATACTCGTGCCCCCCGCCGGCAGAAGGAAGCCCGCATCCCCCCCGCCCCCGGAGCCGACGGCGGACGCGCGGACCCTCAGCGGGACGCCGCTGAAGCTCCTGTACACGCCGCTCGAAATCCAGGACCTCGACCACAACCGCGACCTCGGGTTCCCCGGCGAGCCCCCCTTCACCCGCGGCCCATACCCGACGATGTACCGCGGGCGCCTGTGGACGATGCGCGAGTACGCCGGCTATGGGTCGGCCAAGGAGTCGAACCGGCGGTTCCGGTACCTCCTCGACCACGGCACCACGGGCCTCAGTGTGGCGTTCGACCTCCCGACGCAGATGGGCTACGACCCGGACGACCCGTTCGTCCGCGGCGAGGTCGGCAAGGTCGGGGTGCCCGTCGCGACCCTCGAGGACATGGAGAGGCTCTTCCGGGACATCCCGCTCGCGCGCGTGAGCACGAGCATGACGATCAACGCGACCGCGTCAATCCTCCTGGCGCTGTACGTCGCGGTCGCCGAGGGCCAGGGCGCGGCCCGCCGCGACCTCCGGGGGACCGTGCAGAACGACATCCTCAAGGAGTACATCGCCCGCTCCACGTACATCTACCCGCCCGAGCCCTCGATGCGGCTCGTCGTGGACATCTTCGAGTTCTGCGCCCGCGAGATGCCGCGGTGGAACGCGATCTCCGTGTCCGGGTACCACATCCGCGAGGCCGGCGCGACCGCGGTCCAGGAGGCCGCGTTCACCCTCGCGAACGGGATCGCGTACGTCCAAGCCGCGCTCGACCGCGGGCTGAAGGTCGACGACGTCGCCCCGCAGATCTCCTTCTTCTTCTGCGCGCAGGGCGACGTGCTCGAGGAGGTCGCGAAGTTCCGCGCGGCCCGCCGCCTCTGGGCGCGCATCATGCAGGACCGCTTCAAGGCCCGCGACCCGGCGTCGATGGCGCTCCGGTTCCACGCGCAGACCGCGGGCGTCTCCCTGACCGCCCAGCAGCCGGAGAACAACGTCGTGCGGACGGCGTACCAGGCCCTCGCGGCGATCCTCGGCGGCGCGCAGAGCCTCCACACGAACTCGATGGACGAGGCGCTCGGCCTCCCGTCGGAGAAGGCGGTGCGGCTCGCCCTGAGGACGCAGCAGTGGCTCGCCCACGAGAGCGGCGTGGCGAACACGGTGGACCCGTTGGCGGGCTCCTTCTACGTCGAGTCGATGACGCGGCAGATCGAGCAGGAGTCCACGGGCATCCTGGAGAAGATCGACGCGATGGGCGGGATGCCGAAGGCGATCGAGGCGGGCTGGGTCCAGCGGGAGATCGCGGAGAGCGCGTACCGCTTCCAGAGGGAGGTGGAATCGGGGGAGCGCACGGTCGTGGGCGTGAACCGGTTCCGCTCCGAGGAGGAGGCCCGGCCGCGGCCGCAGCGGATCGACGCCGCCCTCGAGCGGGAGCAGGTCGCGCGGGTGCGGGCGTTCCGGAAGCGGCGGGACGCGAGGGCGGCGAAGCGGGCCCTGATCGCGGTGCGGGAGGCCGCGGCGCTGGAGAGGAATCTCGTCCCCGTGATCCTCGATGCGGTGAAGGCCCGGGCGACCCTGGGCGAGGTCTCGGGCGCGATGCGGGCGGTCTTCGGCACGTACAAGGCGAGGAGCGAGGTATGATCGGCACCCTCCACCACATCGGGATCGCGGTCGCGTCCCTCGACGAGGCGGCCGCGCGGTACCGCGCGATGGGCTTCGCGGTGAGCCCGCCCGAGACCGTCGAGGCGGAGGGCGTGCGGCTCGCGTTCGTCATGGAGGGGGACACCCGCCTCGAGCTCCTCGAGTCCCTCCGCCCCGGCGGCGTGATCGCGCGGTTCATCGGGAAGCGGGGCGAGGGGATGCACCACATCGCCTTCCGGACCCGGGACATCCGCAAGGCGATGGAGGCGATGCGGGCGAAGGGCTTCCAGGTGATCGACGCGGAACCGCGGCGGGGCCACGGCGGGCGGCTCGTCGCGTTCGTCCACCCGAGGTCCACGGGCGGCGTCCTCCTGGAACTCGTCCAGGAGTGAGGCGGGTTCCGGTCGCGCGGGGAACCCGACCGCGATTAGCCTAACGGGATGCACACACCTTTTTCCGCCGGACGAATCTCGGCCGGGTCCATGGCGGACTACCTCCCGCTCCTCACCGCGGCCGTCTCGTTCGCCCTCACTGCCCTCCTGTTGCGTCAATACCTCAATCGTCGGAAGCTCCACCAGCTCGTGTGGACCGCCTCCCTCGGGCTCCTCGGCCTCGCGGCCGTCCTCGCGTACCTGGGGAACGCGGATGTCGTCGGGTGGAACGAAGCGCTGTACAAGGCGTACCTCCCGCTCACGGCCCTCCCCGTGGGACTGATCGGGCTCGGCGTGCTCCAGCTGTTCCGGAACCGGCCCGCCCTCGCGAAGTACTACGCGGTCTACTGGGTGGTCACCGCGATCGTCGTCGTCGCGGTCACCGCCCTCGCCCCGCTCAGGGACCCGGTCGACAACGTGTACCTCGCGGCGGAGCCGCCCAGCGTCGGCGGGCGGCACCTCCCGCTGTTCGGCGCGGTGTCGTGGCTGCAGACCGTCCCCGGCGCGGTCGTGTTCATCGTGGGCGGCCTGTACTCCTGGTGGAAGGACCACGCCCGCTTCTACGGCCTGTTCCTGGCCCTCGGCGGGGTCCTGTTCTCCGTGGCGGGCTTCAGCAGCCGCCTCGGAGCCCCGTGGGCGTTCTTCGTCATCACCGCCTTCGCCGCGATCGCGATGTTCCTCGGGTTCATCCTCGCCGTCGAGCACGCGGCCGCCGCCGCCCCGCGTCCGGCAAAGGCTTAACCCGCCCCCGACCCTCCCGAGCGCGTGCCGGACGATTCCCTCCCGCAGCCCGCCGCCGTCGAGGAGCGCCCGGGCCCGATCTTCCGCCGGCTCCTCCGGTTCGACGCGGTGGACTCGACGAACGAGGTCGCGAAGCTCCTCCTCGGCCAGGGGGCGGAGGAGGGGACGATCCTCGTCGCGAAGCGGCAGCACGCGGGGAAGGGACGCCACGGGCGCGCATGGGCCTCGCCCCCCGGCGGTCTCTACGTCTCGCTCGTGATGCGCCCGGAGCCCGCGTACGTGACGACCCTGGGCCTCCTGGCGGGGATCCCCGTCGTGAAGGCGCTGCGGCATTTCGGCGTCTTCGCGAGCCTGAAGTGGCCGAACGACGTCGTGTTCATGGAGAAGAAGATCGGCGGGATCCTGTCCGAGGGCGTGTACCGCGGGGACCGGTTCTACGCGGTCGTCGGGGTCGGCGTGAACACGGGCATCGACCTCGACCGGCTGCCCGAGGACGTGCGGGCCCGCGCGACGAGCGTGAAGCGGGAGGTCGCGGAGTACGTGGACAACGACGACTTCCTCGAGTACATGATGAAGCACTTCGAGGACATCGTCTCGAAGTTCCGCACCGGGACGCGGGACCGACTCATCAAGGACTACCGCGGGTTGTGCACGACGATTGGGAAGGAGGTCGTCGTCTCGACATCCGAAGGGAAAGTGCGCGGGAAGGCGTACGACGTCACGCCCCTCGGCGCGTTGGTCGTGATGGACGCGCAGGGCCGGAAGACGGAGGTCGTCGACGGGACCGTGGGACACGCGGCCTGACAGGGCGTTCCTCACAGAGGGAAACGTATTTCCACGGCAAGACGGTTGCCCGCCCCGGGGCATCCGATGAGGGGCCGCCTGGTTCTGAAGGAAGTCGTGTCTCTCCTGTTCTCGATCGCCTTCGTCGTCCTCCTGTCGATCCCGATCGGCCCGCTCCCGCCCTTGGGCGAGCTGCTGAACCCGAACGGCGGGGTGTGGACGACCGCGGAGAACGCGGTCCTCCCCGCCGCTGAGGAGGTCCGCGTCCCCGGGCTCGACGGGAACGTGACGGTCCTCCGGGACGCGTGGGGCATCCCGCACATCTTCGCGGCGACGGACCACGACCTCTTCTTCGCGATGGGGTACGTCCACGCCCAGGACCGCATGTTCCAGATGGACCTGGAGTACCGCCTCGCGGCGGGGCGGCTCTCCGAGATCCTCGGGAAGAGCTACGTGGAAACGGACGCGTGGATGCGCACCGTCGGCCTCGCGCGGGACTCGCGGCGGTTCGTCAACACCCTCGGGGCGGGGGATGTCGGCCTGCAGGTCCTCCAGGCGTACGCGGACGGCGTGAACGCGTGGATCGCGCGCGCGGGCCCGAAGAACATGCCCCTCGAGTACAAGCTCCTCGGGTTCGCGCCGGAGCCCTGGGCCCCCGTGAAGAGCGTCACCCTCGGCGCCCTGATCGCGTACGGCCTGAGTGCAGACTTCACGGACGTCGAGCTCGGCCTGCTCCAGGACGGCCTCGGCCCGGCCGCGGTGGACGAGCTGTTCCCGGTCACGACACCGACGCCCGTCCCGCCGATTGTCCCGAACGGGACGCGGGGCGGCGGGCCCGCCATCGACCCGGAGGCGGGGCGGGACATCCTCCGGAGGGCGGGGCTCGTCGAGTCGCTTGTGCGGCCCCTCCGGTCCATCGGGTCGAACAACTGGATCGTGGACGGCACGCGGTCCGCGACGGGTCGGCCGATCCTGGCTGGGGACCCGCACCTCTCGTTCCAGCTCCCCGCGCTCTGGTACGAGGTCCAGCTCACGGGCGGGGCGTACGACGCGTACGGCGTCTCGTTCCCGGGCGCGCCCGCGATCCTGATCGGCTTCAACCGGTACCTCGCGAACAGCGAGACGAACACCGGGGCGGACGTCACGGACTTCTACCGGGAGACCGTGAACGCCTCGGACCCGAACCGGTACCTGTTCCGGAATCGGTGGCGGGACTTCAACGTCACCCAGGAGACAATCCACGTGAAGGGCGGGGCGGACGTCGTCGTCACCGTGAAGGAGTCCCTACACGGCCCCCTCGTCACGGAGCGGGGAGAGACGGTCGCGATGAAGTGGACGGGGCGGGAGTTCGGGTCGAGCGTCGGGGCCGCGCTCCAGTGGATGAAGGCCCGGAGCTGGCCGGAGTTCCGGGAGGCCCTGCGGTCCTGGAAGAACCCCGCGCAGAACTTCGCGGTCGCCGCGTGGGACAGCGCGACCGCCACGGGCACGATCGCGGTCCGGTCGAACGGCCAATTCCCGATCCGGAACAACACGCTCGGCCGCGTCCCGCTCGACGGCGCGTCCGGGAACTTCGAGTGGATCGGCAACGTGTCGTTCGACGAGTACCCGGAGGCCGTCAACCCGCCGGAGGGGTACCTCGCGAGCGCGAACCAGCTCCCCGCGGGGAGCGGGTACCCGCACTACCTCGGGTGGCTGTGGGACCCCGGGTACCGGGCCCGGCGGATCAACGCGCTCCTCAACGACACGATCGCCCGCAACGGCACGATCACGTTCCAGGACATGCGGACGTTCCAGCTCGACGAGGTCGACACGGCCGCGATGCGCTTCTCGCCGTCCCTGCTGAACGCGACCGCGACGTGCAGGCCCGACGAGTGCGTCGTGCGGGATCTCCTGAGGGCATGGGACTTCCGGATGGCGAAGGACTCCGCCGCGGCCACCATCTGGCACACGTTCTACTACACGTTCCTCGGGGACACGTTCGGGGACGAGTGGGCGCGCGCGAACGTCTCGGACCTCCGGATGCCGTACCCGGACGTGCTCGAGCACCTCGTGCGGAGCGTCCCCACGTCCCCTTGGTTCGACGACGTCCGCACGCTGCCGATCGAGCGGCGGGACGACATCCTCCGCCGCGCGTTCTCGGAGACCGTGGCCGCGCTCACGGCGGAGGACGGGCCCGTGGGCCCGTCGTGGGCGTGGGGCCTCCACCACACCCGCGTGTTCGAGCACCTCACGGGGCTCGACACCCTGTCCCGGGGGCCGTACCCGAGCGGCGGGGACGAGGTGACCCTGAGCCCCGCGGCGGGCTTCGAGGCCCGCGCGGGCGCGTCGTGGCGGATGGTCGTGAACCTCGGGGCGCCGCAGGCCTCCGTCACGGTGTACCCGGGAGGGCAGAGCGGGAACCCGTTGAGCCCGCACTACGACGACCAGCTCGCCCTGTGGCTCCGCGGGGAGTACAAGGCGATTCTCTTCCCGACCATGCCGACCCTCCCGCCGGGGCGGCTCGAATCGACGCTGATCCTGAGGAGGGCCTGAGATGCCCGCGATGCGCGTCACCGTGCGACAGCCGTGGTGGAAGACGGCCCTCGTCGGGTTCGCGCTCACCCTCGTGTTCCTGGCGGTCGGGCTGTGGCAGCTCGGCGTCGTCGCGGGCGCCGTGGCGGGCTTCCTCTCGAGGCGGGGCCGGACGGGCGCGTACCGCGGAATCCAGGCCGTCGCCCCCGCGTGGGTCCTCTGGATCCTGGCGATCTCCCTCGTCGCCCCCGTCGAGGACCTCGTCCTGATCCTCGGCGGTATCCTCGGGGGCGGGTGGGGGCTCGTCGTCCTCCTGATGATCCTGGTCCCGATCGTCCTGGGACTGTTCGGCGGGATGGCGGGCGGGTACCTCGCGGAGCTCACGATGCCCCCGGAGCCGCGGCCCGCGGAGGCGGTCGGGCTGGCGCACGAGAACCGTTAAACGGCGTCCACACCTTGCGCCCGCCGTGGCGGAGGCGTCCGAGGATCCGCGGGTGCAGGAGCTCCGGAGGCGAAAGACGGAGGCCCGCCTCGGGGGCGGCGCGGACCGGATCGACGCGCAGCGCAAGCGCGGGAAGCTCACGGCCCGGGAGCGGATCGACCTCCTGCTGGACCCGGGCTCGTTCGTGGAGACGGACCTGTTCGTCGTCCATCGCACGACGGACTTCGACATGGAGAAGCGCAAGGTACCGGGGGACGGCGTCGTCACCGGCTACGGCACGATCGACGGCCGGCTCGTGTTCGTGTTCTCCCAGGACTTCACCGTCTTCGGCGGCTCGCTCGGGGAGATGTTCGCGAACAAGGTCGTCAAGATCATGGACATGGCGATGAAGGTCGGCGCCCCCGTGATCGGCCTGAACGACTCGGGCGGGGCGCGGATCCAGGAGGGCGTGAAGTCCCTCGGCGGGTACGCGGAGATCTTCTGGCGCAACGTGATTGCGAGCGGCGTGATCCCGCAAATCTCCGTGATTCTCGGCCCGTGCGCGGGCGGGGCGGTATACTCTCCCGCCATCACGGACTTCATCATCATGGCGAAGGGCACGTCGTACATGTTCATCACGGGACCGGAGGTGATCAAGGCGGTCACCGGGGAGGCGGTCACGTTCGAGGCGCTCGGCGGGGCCGCCGCGCACGCGGAGAAGTCGGGCGTGGCGCACTTCGCGGCGGAGAGCGAGCGGGAGGCCTTGCGGCTCGTGCGGAAGATCATGGGGTACATCCCGTCGAACAACGCGGAGGAGCC
>DATBXC010000149.1:0-2237 GCA_036514455.1 Thermoplasmata archaeon
GGAGGCGGAGTGGCGGGAGGCCGTGGAGGTCGGGGACCTCGAGCGGGCCCGCACGAAGGCGATGCAGACCTCCCGCCTCACCGGCGAGATGGTCGAGCAGAGCAAGCGGCTCCTCGACCTCCTCGGGATGCCGTGGGTCCAAGCGCCTGCCGAGGGCGAGGCCCAGGCCTCCGCGATGGCCCGCGCGGGTGCCGCGTGGGGGGTCGCCTCCCAGGACCACGACGCGCTCCTCTTCGGCTCCCCGGTCCTCGTGAAGAACCTCGCGATCACGGGCCGCCGGAAGCTCCCACGGAAGAACGTGTTCGTCGAGGTGGAGCCGGAGGAGATCTCGCTCGACGCCACTTCGTCGCGGCTCGGCGTCACGCGGGAGCAGCTCGTGGACATCGGCATCCTCGTGGGGACGGACTTCAACGAGGGCGTGAAGGGGATCGGCCCGAAGAAGGCCCTGGCGGGGATCAAGAAGCACGGGCGCGCGGAGGGCGTCCTCACGGAGGCGGGCGTGGAGGTCGACGGGCTCGACGAGGTGCGCGCGATCTTCCTGGAACCGCGGGTGGACCCTTCCGGGCCCGTGGCGTGGCGGGACCCCGAGCCCCAGAAGGTCAAGGGGATGCTGTGCGACGAGTTCGACTTCTCGCCGGATCGAATCGAACCGGCGCTCGGGAAGTTCCTCGAGGCCCGCAAGGCCGCCGGGCAGGCCTCCCTCGACGCCTTCTGAGACGCGGGTCAAAAGGTTTAACCCGGCCCCTTGAATCCACGGCGGGATGGCGCTCCCCCCGCTCGAGGCCCTCCTGGTCACGGTCGTCCTCTGCGCGGTCCTGTCCGCCCTCGCCTACGCGAAGAGCGTGCTCACGTGGGACGGGTCCGTCGCGGCGTTCGCCGTGGGGCTGGTGATCGGCGTCCTCGGGGACGTCACGTGGCTCCTCCTCCTGTTGTTCTTCCTCCTCTCGAGCTTCCTCGCGACCCGCTACCGCTTCGCGCTGAAGGAGGCCCTCGGGGTCCAGGAGGGGAGGCGCGGGGAGCGGCGGTCCACGAACGTCCTCGCGAACGGCGTCGCCCCCGTGGCCGTGGCCGTCCTCTCGTACTTCTCGATCCTGATCCCGCGGGAGCTGAGCGGGCTGGTGTTCATCTCCGTCCTCGCCGTGGCGGGCGCGGATACCCTCGCGAGCGAGATCGGGGTCCTCTCCCCGAACGCGTACCTGATCTCGAACGGGAAGAAGGTGCCCCCGGGGACGGACGGCGGGATTTCCGTCCTCGGGGAGGCGTGCGCGCTCGTCGCCGCCGCGTACACGGCCCTCTTCGGATGGATCGTCCTCGGCGTCCTCGCCCCGGTCTTCTCCCTGCCGGTCACGATGCCGAGCGGGTCCGCGCTCCTCTTCATCCCGATGGTCGTGGGGTTCCTCGGGTGCCAGATCGACAGCGTCCTCGGAGCGACCCTCGAACGGCGGGGGATCATCGGGAAGCGGAGCGTGAACTTGGTCGCGACGAGCCTCGGGGGCGCGGTCGCGGTCGGGATCCTGTACGCGGCGGGCGCCCTCTAGCCCGCCATGGCCCGCCTCAGGAGGGCCTCGCCTTCCGCTGCCAGGGCCTTCGCCCGCGCGTCTGTTTTCGCCTCCGCGAAGATCCGGAAGATCGGCTCCGTTCCGGAGGGCCGCACGAGAACCCAGCCGTCGTCGTAGTGGACCTTGACCCCGTCGATGTCGTTCACCCGGAGCCCCTTCGCGAGCCCCTTCAGGCGGGCGAGGATCGCATCCCGCTCCGGGGGCGGGTAGTGCACGGAGGTCTTGTGCAGGGAGTACGCGGGCAACTCCGCGAGGAGCGCGGACATCGGCTTCCCCGCGCGCGTGACGATCTCAAGCACCTTCGCGAGGGCCATCGCGCCGTCCCGGCAGAACTGGTGCTCCGGGAAGATCATCCCGCCGTTCTCCTCCCCGCCGAACGTCGCGCCGGACTCGTACATCACGCGGGCGACGAGGGGGGCGCCGACCATCGTGTATGTCACGGTCCCGCCCGCCGCGCGGACGACGTCTTCGAGGCACCGGGACGAGCTCACGGGCGTCACGACGGTCCCGCCCTTCGCCTGCACGGCCTCCCGCGCAACGAGGGCGAGGGTGCGGTCCCCGAACACGAACTCCCCGCGCTCGTCCGCGAAGATCGCGCGGTCCGCGTCCCCGTCGTGGGCCACGCCGAGGTCCGCCTTCGACTCCCGCACGAGCTTCAACAGGGTGGAGAGGTTCTCC
>DATBXC010000150.1:0-5664 GCA_036514455.1 Thermoplasmata archaeon
CTGGAGCCACGCGGTGAAGTAGAACGGGATCATGTGGCCGAGGTGCATCGCGCTCGACGGCCCGCGGCCCGTGTACAGGCTGAACGGCCGGCCCTTCTCGTGCTCGTCGAGGACCCAGTTCAGGTCCCGGTGGGAGAAGTACAGCCCGCGCTTCAAGAGCGGGTGGAGCTCGCCCGTGTGTTTGTGGACCCTCCGCAGGAGGGCGTCGTCGATCTTCTGCGTCCCGAACTGCTGGATGAGGCGGTCGTAGTCGACGTGGCCGCGAACCTCCCACGGGGTGACGACGAAGTCCTCGGGCATTGAAGCCGCGGATACCCGAGGGCGGGATAAAGCCTCTGCGTGGACCGCCGCGGGACCGCCAGGCATAACCCATAAGTCCACGCGATTCGCTTCCCGAAGCGGATGCCCCGCACGGGCGATTTCGACGGGGACTGGCACAAGGCAGTGCCCGAGAACTGGACTTGGATCATCGTTGGTGGTATCCTCACGATTGTCTGGGTAGGTGGCATCTTCCTGTTGCTGTTCCCTCAGTTCGAGAAGCCTGATCGACCTATCCCACTCGGACCGGCATTAGTCTTGACAGGGGTTCTGGCAGCGGTTCTCTCCGTTGCGCTCTACAGGGAGGAACTGACCGAGGTGCGCTTTGGCGCAGACGGGCTCGCTGTCCGTTTCGGTCTTGGGCGGGTCTTGTTTGCGCCTTGGGATCAAGTCGAAAGGCTCTCCGTCAACGAACGCTACGGGACGGTGTTCATCGGCTTCCAAGGCCGCGCGTTTGGATGGAGAGCTCGGTTTCCTGCCGACACCGCGGCGAAGCTCCTCAAAGCGGCGAACGCACGACCTATTCCGTGATCGACGCGCGGGCTCAACGCCACGATTGTGTGAGGGGTCCGCATCGTCTACCCGGTCCTTCCGAGCCCCTCCAAGACTTGGGACACGATGCCGCCGAGAGAGCCACGTTGTGACCGTGCAAAGCAGGCGGGGGCGAGTCACGTCCGGCTCAGGAACTCGTCGACCTCGACCCGCGCGTCGCGGATGATTTCCTCCTGAGTAGGCCGCGCCCGATGTCCTCCCCGGGGTGGACAGGGACCACGGTTGCCCGTCCGTCCGGGTGGCGCATGAAGACATAACTCCCACTCTGGCGCACCCTTCGAAACCCGAGGGATTCGAGAGCTCGGATCACCCTCCGCGGGGAGAGGGGAACGAGGCGGGCCACGCGTCAGACCTCGACGGTCTGCACGCCGACGAAGGTAATGCCCTTGGGGACGACCTTGCGAGGACCGATGTATGCGCCGATGGCCTCTCGGATGCGGTCGCGCAGTCCATCCAACGACTTGGCCTGCGTGTGACAGCCGGGAAGCTCGGACACGGAGCCCACATACCAACCGTCCTCGTCCTTCTCGACGATGAGATGAAAAGACCGGGTGGCCATCGGATGCAGATTCGCCTCCGGTGATATAAGGTTTCCAGGCGTCACACCATGATCGCGTGGCGGGCCCGCATCGTGGACTCGCTCTCGCCGAGTCGCTCCATCACCTGCGCGACCATGCCGTCGAGCAGGACGAGGCCCGCGTCCTCGAAGAGCGTGCCGAGGGGCGCGTGCTTCGCCGCCTCCGGTCGGCCGTTCTCCCGGATCTGGATCACCACGTTCGATGCGTGGGCGAGCTTCGACGTCCGGCTCCCCGTGAGGCTCACGACGCTCGCCCCGACCCGCCGCGCGATGTTCGCGGTCTGGATCGCGGACATCGTGGCGCCCGTGTTCGACACGATCAGGACGCAGTCCCCGGACTCCACGATCGGCGTGATCGTCTCGCCGATGAAGAAGCACTCCAGCCCGAGCTGGACGAGCCGCATCGCGAACGCGCGGGCCACGAGCCCCGACCGGCCGACGCCGTACACGAAGACCTGCGGGGCCTTCATGATCAGGTCCACCGCGGCGGTGATCTCCGCCGTCCGGTCCTCTGCCAGGAGCTTCCCAATCTCCGTGAGAATGAACGCGCTCGCGTCCCTCGCGGTCGTCATCGTCGCCGCCTCGCGGGCTTCCTCTTGGGCCTCGGCTTCGGACGCGCCTTCGGCTTCCTCTTGGCGGGCTTCCTCTTGGGCCTCTTCTTCGGCTTCCGCCTCGGGGCTTTTCTCCTCGGCTTCGGCCTCGGCCTGGCCTTGGGCTTCGGCTTCTTGGCGGGCTTCCTCGCGGGGGCCATCGCCGGCTTCGCGGCGGGCTTCGGGGCCGCGGCGGGGACGGCGGGCTCCTCCGCGGGCCGCGCCAGGTGCTTCGCGACGACCCGGTCCAGGATCACCCGCATGTACATCGCGTCGTGCTCGAGCAACGGGGACGACGAAATCAGCGTGAGGTCGTGCGACGACTCCAGGAGGGACTCCGCGAGCGGCTCGAACCGCAGGTCCCCCTTCTTGATCGGCGTGTACCGGATCTCGTTCCCCGCCGCGTGCTCGACCCCGCTGAAGTGGGCGTGGAAGTGGTCGTCCGAGACCTTCCGCACCTTCTCGAAGACGGCCTCGAAGTCCTCCGGCTTCCGGAGGACCCCGCCCTCCCGGGCGTGGATGTGCGCGAAGTTCAACACGGGCACGACGCCCTTCAGCTCCTTCGCGAGCCACACGAGCTCGTCGACCCCGCCCACGACCTCCTGGAGGCCGCTCGCCTCCAGCCCGATCGACGGCGTGAGCCCGGCGGCCCGGTACCGCTCCAGGACGGCGGCGAGGTTGTCCTTCACCCGCTGGAGTGCGGTTGCCGGCTCCAGATCCCCGTACCGCCCGAGGTGCGTGACCACGGTGCGGGCCTGGAGCGCGTGGGCCAGGAGCCCGCCCCAGAGGATGCTGTCCATGGACTTCTGGGCGAGCCCGTCCACGTCCGCGAAGTCCACGTAGTATGGTGCGTGGAGGGAGAGCTCGATGTCGAGCTCCCGCGCGATCACCCCGAGCTCCTCGAGCTCCTGGTAGTCCCGCGCGACCCCGCTCGCGAGGTAGTACAGCGTGTCGCCCGCCTCGACCGGCGTGTGGAGGTCCGAGAAGAACCGCGTCCCGCCGTCCTCCCGCCGCGCAATCCGGATGACGAGCTCCCCCGGGATCTCCCGCACGGTGCGGCCCGCGTCCTCGTCCGACGCGAAGCGCTCGTTCAGGTTCACCCGCACGAGCTGGACCTCCATCGCGGTGAGCCCGAGGTTGTGGACGTCCTCGATCCCATCCCGGAGCGTGCGGCCCTTGCAGCTCAGGGGGATGCCAGAAGGACCGAATCGAATCATGGCCGTGTCGCCGGGGAGGGCGGGTGTATAGGGGGAGTATTATTTAATTCGCGGTCTTACTAGAAGCTTTGGTGGCGGCCCCGGGCCCGCGGGCGCCCCGGCCCGGAGGCGGCGGCGGCCCGCCGTCGCGCTCCCTCGGCGGAAGGACCCAAACGTTTATATCGCGCCCGTTTCTCCCGAGCGTTCCGAGGCATTTTCGAGATGCCCACTCCCGTGAAAACGAACCCTGACTTGCTCCGCACCATCGCGGAGCTGAAGGCCCTCTCGCGGGAGCACGGCGTGGGAATCTGGCGGGCCGTCGCGGAGCGCCTGGAGGGCCCGAAGCGGAACTGGCCCGAGGTGAACCTGAGCCGGGTCGCCCGGCACGCGTCCCGGGGCGGGACGGTCGTCGTCCCCGGCGTGCTCCTCTCGAGCGGGGCGATCGCGATCCCCGTGACCGTTGGCGCGTTCCGCGCCTCGGAGGCCGCGCGCCGGAAGGTCGCCGCGGCGGGCGGGAGCGCGGTCCCAATCCTGGACCTCGCCCGGAAGCACCCGACGGGCTCCGGCGTCACGATCCTGGGGTGAGCCACTGGCCGTGCTGGACGCGAGCGGGGCGGTCGTCGGGCGGTTCTCGACCGCGGTCGCGAAGCGCCTCCTGAACGGGGAGGAGATCCAGGTCGTGAACGCGGAGAAGGCCTTGATCACGGGCTCCCAGTCCTGGATCCTCGCGGAGTTCAAGCACCGCCGGGACGTCGGGAGCCAGCGGAAGGGCCCGTTCTACCCGCGCCGGCCGGACCGGATCCTCGCGCGGGCGATCCGCGGGATGCTGCCGTATCAGCAGCCCCGGGGCCGCACGGCCCTGAAGCGGCTGCGGGTGTTCGTGGACGTGCCCGCGGGCCTCAAGGGCAAGCCCGTCGAGCGCGTGGCGGGCGCGGACATCGTCCGGACCGCGCGCTATCTCACGCTCGCGGAGATCGCGCAGAGGCTGGGGGGAGAGTACTGAAGGTCGTGCTCGCGAGCGGGAAGCGGAAGACCGCGATCGCCCGGGCCACGGTGACGAAGGGCACGGGCGTGATCCGGGTGAACAGCCGGCCCGTGGAGATCATGGAGCCCGAGCTCGCCCGCCTCAAGGTCCTCGAGCCCCTGAAGCTCGCGGGGAAGAAGGCGGACGCGGTGGACATCACCGTGAGCGTGCGGGGCGGCGGGGTGATGGGCCAGGCGGACGCGGCGCGGACCGCGATCGCCCGCGGGATCGTCCAGTACCTGAACGACGAGGACCTCGAATCCCTGTACCGGGACTACGACCGCACCCTCGTCGTGCCGGACACCCGCCGGAAGCTCCCGAAGAACCCCCTCGGCCGCGGGGCGCGGAAGAAGCGGCAGAAATCGTACCGGTGAGGCCATGATCATCCCTGTGCGTTGTTTCACGTGCGGCAAGGTCGTCGGGTCCCTGTGGGAGCCGTTCATCGCCCGGGTCAGCAAGGACGAGGACCCGCGGAAGGTCCTCGACGACCTCGGCGTGAAGCGGTACTGCTGCCGCCGGATGCTCCTGTCGAACGCGGAGCTGATCGACGAGGTCGTGCCCTACGGGTGACGCGACACCTTTTTAGCCGCCCCGCGTTCCCGAGAGGCTGCGGGCTCGTGGGGTAGCTTGGTATCCTACCAGCTTGGGGTGCTGGCGACTCCGGTTCAAATCCGGACGGGCCCATACCCTTACATGCACACGAAGGATGTGACGATCCCCCTGCATACTCTTTCCATCCATGGAGCGTCCGAAGTGGACCGCGATGCTCGAAGACCCCGACCTGCGGGGCCGTGACACACATAGATATATGTGAATAATGGCATATATCGGGCGCTAGAGGCCATGCATGGACCCCAAGCTCGATCGGTTGCACGCGGACATGTGCAAGGTGTTCACGAACCCCGCCCGGATTCGGATCCTCGACCTGCTCCGCGACGGCGAAAAGTCCGTGGGGGAGCTGACTAAACGAGTCCACCTCGCCCAGCCGACCGTGTCCAAGCACCTCATCGTGATGCGGGACCGGGCCGTCCTCCTCTCCCGACGGGAGGGTGCGACGGTGTACTACCGCCTCGCGAACCCGAAGGTCATCCAGGCCTTCGACCTCATCCGCGAGGCCCTCGTGGAGAGCCTGCGGACCGGGGCCCGGCTGGCGCGGGGGGGACGCTAGATGATGATGGGACCTATGATGGGCGGACCGATGCGCCGGAGCCGCGTGGCCTGGCTCCTCCTCGCGTTGGTCGGCACGTTCCTCCTGCTCATGGTCGCCGCCGTCGGGACCGGCGCGGGGGCGTTCATGGCGTCCCTCGTCGGACCCGCGTGGTGGCTGATGCCGATCCTCATGATCCTCGTGATGGCGATCGTGATGGCGCTCGTCATGATGCCGATGATGGGCCACGGGATGGACGG
>DATBXC010000151.1:0-5667 GCA_036514455.1 Thermoplasmata archaeon
GAGCGGCTCGAGCCCGCCCCGACGAAGAAGGTGTACGCGGTCTCCAGCTACAGCAACCTCGAGGGCATCGGGATGGCGATCAGCCGCGCGGCGCACGACTTGAAGCCGCCGGTCCGGGTCCTGTTCTACACGGTCTCGACCCTGTTCCTCCACAACTCCGCCCAGGCGATCTCGAAGTTCATCCAGATCATCACGAGCCGCGTGAAGACGAACGTCGGCTTCATCGGGTACGCGATGCACGAGGGGGTCCACGAGGTCCACACGACGAACCTCCTCCGGTCCCTCGTCGACGGCGTCGTGGAGATGCGCTTCACGGAGGCGCTGAGCCGGGAGATGCGGTTCCACCACATGCGGGGGCTCCGGGTGGACCCCGCGTGGAAGCCGCTCCCGGAGGACGGCGTCCCCCCGGTGGAGATCGCGGGAGGCGGGGCCCACGCCTAGCACCGTGACCGCGCGTCCGGACCGGGTCTCCACGGGCGTCCCGATCATCGACCAGCGCCTCGGGGGCGGGTTCGTCCGGCCCTCCACGATCCTGTTCTTCTCCGAGATCCCGAGCGAGAAGCGGCTCTTCGCGGAGCACTTCGTCATCACGGGGCTCCGGAAGGGCGAGACCGCGCTGTACGTGGACTTCTTCCGGGCCCCGCAGCTCGCCCGCCGGGAGTTCGCGTCCTTCGGGTCGTTCCCCGAGGACAAGCTCGTGATCGTGGACGCGACGTCGTCCCAGCTCCTCCTCCCGTCCCAGGAGCGGTACCGGATCGCGTCCGTGGACGACCTCGACCACGTCGTCGAGGTGATCAAGCGGGCCCTCCGGGAGAGCCGCCCCTCGCGGGTCGTCGTGGACTCGATGGAGTTCCTGGCGGACCGGTTCGACCGGAAGGCCGTCATGCGCCATTGGCGGGAGCTGATCGAGGTCGCCCGCGAGGTGGGGAGCGTGATGTGCTTCCTCTTCATCAACTGGACCTACGGGGAGGCGGACGTCCTCGAGATCCAGGGGATGTCCGACTTCGTCATCGAGTTCCAGACGTCGATGCGGGCGGGGATCCTCCGGAACACCCTGCGGCTCATGGAGAACCGCACGAACGGCCTGCGCACGTCCTGGGTCCCGTACACGTTCAAGGACCTCGTCGGCCTCACCGTGTACTTCCCGCGGATCCTCGTCACGGGACCGTTCAACGCGGGGAAGTCCAGCGTCGTGAAGGCGCTCTCGAAGACGTCGGTGAGCGTGGACCGCCTCGGCACGACGGTCTCGTTCGACTACGGGAACGTGGACCTGATGGGGCTGGAGGCGGAACTCCTCGGGACGCCCGGCCAGGAGCGGTTCGAGTTCATCTTCCGGATCTTCGCCCGCGAGGTGAGCGGGGTCCTGCTCGTCGTGGACAGCACGCAGCCGGGCCAGCTCGAGCGGGCGCGCCAGATGCTCGGCCTCGTCGGGGACGGCGTCCCGTTCGTCGTGCTCGCGAACAAGTCGGACCTCCCGGAGGCGATGGAGCCCGCGGAGATCCGGCGGCTCATGGGCCTCGCCGAGTCCGTGCCCGTCGTCCCGACCGTCGCGACGGAGGGGAAGGGCGTGCGGGAGGCCCTCCAGCGGCTCGCGGAGATCATCCTCGGGGGGTCCTGACGTGGCGGACGTCTGGACGGAACTCGACGAGGTGATCGCGTCCCTCTCATCCGTGAGCGACATCCAGGCCGTCGCGATCGTGCGGCGGGACGGGCTCGTGATCACGCACAACCTCCCCAGCGCGGTGGAGCCGAAGATCGTCGCCGCGATGACGGCCGCGATCGTCGGGACGAGCGAGATGGCCACGGTCCAGCTCGGCCAGGGGCGGTTCATGCAGGCCCTGATCGACGGGGAGCACGGGAAGCTCGTGTCGACGGGGGCGGGGGACGAGGCGCTCCTCGTCGCCCTCGCGTACCGGGACGCGAACCTGGGGCTGATCCTGATGGCCCTCGAGCGGGCCGCGCACCGGATCGACCAGATCCTGAGCCGGACGGTGTCGGCCCGATGACGTTCGACGAGAGGTGATCCACCGTGGAACTCCCGAAGGTGAAGACGCACATCGACGGCCTCGACGAGGTCCTCGGCGGCGGCGTGCCGCGGGGGAGCGTCGTCCTGGTGTCCGGGCTTCCGGGCACGATGAAGTCGAGCCTGTCGTACGCGATGATGGCGAACAACGCGCGCGAGGACTCCGCGAGGTGCCTGTACGTCTCGCTCGAGCAGACGCGGCCGTCCCTCGAGAACCAGATGCGGGCGATGGGGTTCGACGTGGACGCCGTCGGCGGGTCGATCCACGTCCTCGACATCGGGACGATCCAGAAGGAGCTCGGCCGATCCGCGACGAAGCCCTGGATGGACTTCCTGCGGCGGACCGTCGAGACGAAGAAGAAAATCGACGGCGTCGACCTCGTCGCGATCGACTCCCTGGAGGCCCTCGAGGTCCTCGCGAAGTTCGGGGACCCGCGGACCGAGCTGTTCCACTTCTTCGCGTGGCTCCGGGACCTCGGCGCGACGAGCTTGGTCCTCACGGAGGCGCCGCCGGAGGCGATGATCCCGCTCCTCGACCCGTCCCCGCCGCGGGACGACGCGGGCTACCTCGCGGACGGGATCGTCCACCTGAAGCTCCACCCGGTCACGGACGTCGAGATGCAGCGGCGGATCCGGATCGTGAAGATGCGGGGCGCCAACCACAAGACCGGGTTCTTCGCCCTCCTGTTCGAGGGGGGCCGGTTCTCCGTCACGCCCGCGATGAGCTCGTAGGGACCGCGATGAAGGAACCAATCGTGTGCCCGGTCTGCAACGCGACGAACAAGCCGAAGGCGGTCACGTGCCGCGTGTGCGGGGAGCGCCTCGTGGAGCGGCGGGAGAAGGGGGGCCGGAAGGCGCCCGTCGTGCTCCAGCGGGTGATGAGCGGCGAGATGTTCTCCGCGGTCGTCGTGTCCGGGTCGGAAGGCGTGCGGCGGTCGAGGTCCGCCCTCGACGCGCCGGCCCTCGCGCCGGAGGCCGCGGTGCCGACGGAGCCCGAGCCGCTGAGCGACGCGGACGTCTCCCGGATCGTCCGGGAGGTCCTCGGGCACTCCCAGAGGGGCGACTTCGTGCAGGCGATCGCGATGTCGGACCGGATCCTCGCGGAGCGGCCGCGGGACACGAAGGCCCTCATCGTGAAGGCGGACGCCCTGTTCCGGGCGGGCCACCACCGGGAGGCCGCCGCCGTGTTCGACGCGCTCGTCGGGCTGGACCCGGAGAACGCGAAGCTGTGGCTCGACCGCGCGCGGATCCAGAAGGCGATGGAGGAGTTCCCCGCGGCGCTCCAGAGCTACGACACGGCCCTCGCCCTCGACGCGAAGCTCGCGGACGGATGGTACGAGCGGGCCCTCGTCCTCGAGAGCCTGAAGAACTTGCCGGGCGCGATCGAGTCCCTCGCGAAGACGCTCGAGCTGAAGCGGGACCACCCCCAGGCGGTGCGGAAGCGGGTCGATCTCGAGCGGGTCCAGTCCAGGGCGGCGGTCCAGAGCGTGGCGGACGACATCGAGAGGGAGATCGCGCAGATCGAGGAGCGGGCCCGGGCCCGCGTCGCCGCGAACGGCGCGGCCGCGGGGGACGTCCTCGCGGAGGGCCCCCAGGCCCCCGTCGCGGAACCGGAGGCCCCGGCCACCGCGGAGGCCGCAGCCGCGGCGCCCGCCCCCGCCGCGGGGTCCTCGCCGAAGCCCCGCCGGGAGCGGGTCACGGGGCGCGTGTTCACCTACGTCGACGGCCTCGACGAGGCGCTGAACGGCGGGATCCCGGAGGGCCACGTGGTCGTCGTGGCGGGACCGCCCGGGACCCTGAAGTCCTCCGTGTGCCTCTCCGTGCTCGCGTTCAACGCCGCGAAGGAGGGGCGCCGCGTCCTCTACGTGTCCTTCGAGGAGGCGCCCGACACGCTCGGAATGAACGCCCGGTCCCTCGGCCTCCCGGTCGACGACGCGCCCGCGCTGCTCCGGATCGTGGACGGGCGGGCCCTCGCGGACGGCCTCGCCGCGGACGAGGGCTGGGTCGACGGATTCGCCGCCCGCCTCCGGGCGCTCCGGGCGGAGCACGCGTTCGAGATCCTCGCCCTCGACTCCCTCGACGGGATCGAGGCGCTCGGCCGGTTCCCGGACCGGCGGCGGGCGATCTTCCGGTTGTTCGAGCACCTCCGGGGTCTGGGCGCGACCGCGCTCGTCGTGACGGAGCGGCCCGACCTCGTCGTGCAGGGCGTCGTGATCACGGGCCGGTGGGCGGAGGACTTCCTCGCGGACGGGGTGGTCCAGCTCCGGCACCACTTCGTGTCCGACGTGGAGGTCCAGCGCCGGGTCCGGGTCGTGAAGATGCGGGGGACCCGCCACGACCCCTCGTTCCTCAGCCTCCTCGTCGAGGACGGGCGCCTCCGCGTAACCCGCGCGATGAGCACCTGAGGGGACCGCCGTGGCCCGGGCGACCGTGAAGACGTTCGTGAAGGGGTTCGACCACGAGGTCCTCGGGGGCGGGATCCCCGCGGGGAGCGTGACCCTGCTCCGCGGCGCCTCGGGCACGATGAAGTCCTCCCTCGCGTTCTACGTCCTGTACCACAACGCACTGAAGGGCGCGCCCGGCGTCTACCTCACGCTGGAGCAGAGCGCGGGGAGCCTCCTCGAGCACGTCGCGGGCCTCGGCCTCCAGGCGACGGAGGTGTCCGACGCCCTCCCGATCCTGGACCTGAGCCGGGGGCGGGAGCACCTCGAGGACCTGGTCGCGCGGATCGCGGAGGTGCGGGGCGCGGCGGGCCCGAGGCCGCCCGACCTCCTCGAGGTCCTCAAGGAGAAGGTCCTCGAGCTGCAGCGGACCGCGGGGGCGCGGCTCCTCGCGATCGACTCGTGGGACGCCCTCGAGTCCCTCCTGGAGTTCGAGGACCGGCGCGGGGAGACGTTCCGGTTCTTCCAGTGGCTCCGGGGGACGGGGCTCACGTCCCTCCTCGTGTCCGAGACGTACCCGCCCACGGTCGAGGCGGGGTTCGAGGAGGAGTTCCTGGCGGACGGCGTGATCCACGTCACGATGGAGCGGACCGGCGAGGTCTCGTTCCAGCGGCGGATCCAGTGCGTGAAGATGCGGAGCGCGGACCACCGGCCCGACGCGTACACCCTGGTCTTCGACAACGGGCGGTTCGAGGTCGCGCGCGCGATCGGGTGATGGGATGGACCGGTGGCGGGAGGAGGCCGTGCGGCTCGGGATCCTGGCCGCGATCGCCGTCGTCCTCGTCGCGGGCTTCTGGGTCCACCGGGAGTTCTACCAGTTCGGGTTCTACCTCCTCCTCGTCGTGGGCGGCTCCCTCACGTTCCTGGTGATGGTCGTCGCGCGGTACGCGGCGTCCGGGCGGCTCTCCCGCCGGGGGGCCCGCGGCGCGCTCACGTTCCCGCTCGAGGAAGGCGAGCGCCTGCTCCAGCGGCGGGCGACCCTCGCGGTGCTCCCCGTGGGCACGTCGACCCCGCCCGTCGGCACCGTCGTGGCCGCCCGATTCGAGACGGGCGCGGAGTTCGGGCGGTACCGCCTCGCGGACGCGTACCGGAAGATGCTCGGGGACCTCGACGCGGAGGAGGTCCAGCGCGCGGGGTTCCGCACGCTCGACGAGATGCGGCACGAGTGGCAGGCCCGCGGCCCGTGGCTCCCGGAGGCGGTCG
>DATBXC010000152.1:0-8335 GCA_036514455.1 Thermoplasmata archaeon
AGGAACTTGACCACCGGAAGCCAAGTCTCGTCCGGCTCGAAATGCAGCGCCCGGTCCCCGCGCCCGCCACGACGCCGATCGTCGCGCGGCACTTCGGGTCGAACGTCCGGAACTGCCCGCTCGGGAGCTGAAGGACCGTCCGGTCTGCCTGGCTCACGACGATCGCGGTCGTCCCCGCCGCGCGGACGAACTTCCCGCCGTCGCCGGGGGACGATTCGACGTTGTACACGAGGGTCCCCTCGGGGATCGAGCCCAGGGGAAGCGTGTTCCCGCGGTCGATGTTGTACGCGCCCACGGTCACGCTCTGCCCGACCTGGAGCCCGTCCGGCGCGATCATCAGGACCTCGCGGCCCCCGTAGAGGACCC
The DNA here is from genome assembly GCA_036514455.1 of Thermoplasmata archaeon. Lineage (GTDB taxonomy): Archaea > Thermoplasmatota > Thermoplasmata > RBG-16-68-12 > RBG-16-68-12 > EA-19. The sequence goes on from DATBXC010000152.1 coordinate 367, forward strand.
GCGCAATCGGCGCGGTCCGCCCGGGGGAGTGCTCGATTGTGAGGACGACGCCCGCCCCCGTGAGCTTCGGGTGGGACGGCACGCCGGGGTGGCGGTGGCTCGGGGAGCGGTACGTGGGCGACGTGCCGCGTCCGCGGCGCTGCTGCGGAAGGTTCTTTCCCATCAGTACACCCCGATCCGCAGGGCGACGTCCTCCGCGCGGAAGTCCTTGCGGAGCTTGATAATCGCGTGCTTCCCGTCCCCGTGGATGTACGTGTTCACCTTCTCCACCTTCACCTCGAACAGCACCTCGAAGGCCTCCTTGATCTGGGGCTTCGTGGCCTCCCGCCGCACGATGAACTCGAGGCGGTTCCCGTCCTTCTGGCCCTGCACGGGCGTCCCCTCCAGGAAGTTCATCGTCTTCTCCGTCACGTACGGATGAAGCAGAATCTTGTAGGGGTCCACGGTCACGGCCTCCACCCCCGGAGCGCCTCGAGCGCCCTTTCCGTGAAGATCGCGAGGCGGCCCGGGTCCCCGCCGGGCGCGAGAATCTCCGCGTCCAGGAGGGCGGGGGACACGACCTCGACGCCCGCGAGGTTCCGGAAGCACCGCTCGATGCCGTCCAGTTTCGCAGCGACGAGGAGGACGGACCGCGGCGTGCGGTACCGGCGGCCCCGCATCTTCCCCCGGCCCGCGCGGATGTGCGTCCCGCGGATCGCCCGCTCGACGTCCGCGTAGACGCCGAGCGCCCGGAGGATCTCCACGCCCCGCTTCGTCGCGTGCTCGAGGTCGTTCACGTCGATCTCCTCGAGGCCGTTCTCGACAACGATCGGGAGGGTCCGGCCCGCCTCGAACCTGTGGCCGCGCCGGGAGACGAGTTCCGCCTGGTGGAGCGCGGCGATCGCGGAATTGCGCGCTTTCACCCGCTCCTTCGCGTTGATCTTCTTGGACCAGTCCGCCCAGGGCTTCGGGCCGTGGCCCTTCCGCCCGCCGCGGGTGCCCGGGGCCTGCGCGCCAATCATCGTCCCGCGAATCCGCGGGACCCGGGACACGCCGTGCCCCTTCCCGGACCACCGCACGGAGTGGCGCATCCCCGCCTTCCGGTTCGGGCCGTACGGCTGGCGGCGGTTCGCCTGGAACGCGGTCACCGCCCGCCGGATCAGGTCGAGCCGGAGGGGCGCGCCGAACACGGCGGGGAGCTCCACCTTCCCCGCGACCTCGCCGTCGAGGGAGTACACGTGGACCTCGTTCTCCTTAAGCGGGGCCTTCGGCCGCTTCGCGGCCGTCTTCGGCTCCTCCTTCGCGGGCTTCTTCCCGCGCGCCCGCTTCGGCTTCGCGGCGGGCTTCGGCTCCGGCTGCTCCTTGGGGGTGGGCTCGGGGGCCTCCTCCGGTTCGGGTTTCTCGGGGGACGCGTCCTCGAGCTTCTTCTTCGCCATCGTTAGGCCCCCTGCTTCGAGGCCTTGGAGAGGTACGTGAGCTCCGGCGCCTTCTCGAGGTGGACGTACCCGCCGCGGGCCGCGTCCCGGAACCGGATCAGCCGCTTCGTCGGGCCCGGGATCGATCCGTGGACGAGGACGTACGACGTCCGGACGGGACCGTAGTGCAGGAACCCGCCGTCCGGCGTGATGTCCTTCCCGTCCTCGCCGATCCTCAGGACCCGCTTGTTGTACTCCGTGCGCTGGTGGTACCCCATCTGCCCGCTCTGCGGGACCGTGGGGCGCACGTACCCGGGCTGGAAGTTCCCGAGCGTGCCGATGTTCCGGCGGAACTTCGAGTTCTTGTGGGAGAGGAGCTTCGTGCCCCAGCGGGTGTGGTGCCCCTGCCACCCCTTCCCCTTCGTGATCGCCGCGACGTCGACCATCGAGCCCTCCCGGCAGAAGTCGGAGACGCGGACCTCGCGCCCCAGGAGCGTCCTTGCGTAGGCGAGCCGCTCCGGGAGCGTGCCTCCGCCGATCCGCTGCTCCATCAGCTCCGGCACCTTCTTCGGCACGCCCGTGACCAGTGTGGGCTGGGTGTGCGTGATCACGCGGACGTCGTCGATCTCCGCGGCGTCGATCTTCCCGAGGGCGTCCGAGCCGTCGTGCTTCTTCGGGGTCGGGAACAGGCGCCGCAGCTCCTTGTCGATCTTCTCCGCCCACAGCTCCCCCGCGACCTCGAGACCCGCGTGGCCCCGGCGGTACACCCGCACGGCCGCGACGCGCATCGGGGGCGTCTCGATCACGGTGACGGGGATCTGGACCTCCTGGCCGGAGGTCGTCGACGTCGGGCGGTAGTCCACGACGAACGCGTGGGTCATCCCCGCCTTGTAGCCCGCGAACCCTTGGAGCTTCGGGCCCGTCTCAATCTCCGGCCAGCTGGAGAAGTGGGGGACCGGGCTCTCGCTCCTCTTGCGGGGCGAGAAGCCCATGGAACCGTGACGGGGTCTGTGCTCCTTCGGCATCGGTGCGGTCCTCCAACGAGGGCCTCCTGTCGAGCGCGGCCCGACGCCGCGCGGCCTGCAACCCGCCCGTGACGCCGCCTGCGGGGCCAGAACGAGTCAGGCCCCGCATTCTCGGGATCCGTAGGGAGAGCCCGGATGCGTCTGGTTCGCGTTGCGACCGCTCGCAATAAGCGAGCCCTATATAACCCTTCGTCCGGGCCGGAGCCTTCGGCTCACCCGCTGGGCCAATCGCGCGGCCGGACGCGGGGCGCTCACCGCGCGAGCATCGGGCGCCCGCGGCGCTTCTCCTCGACGAGAGGTGTGGGCGGGAGGATGACGGGCTCCGGCTTGTCCTCGATCGCATCCTCAATCGGATCCTCGTCGTCGCCGACCTCGCCGGGCCACGGCTCCTCGAGCGCCAGGATCTTTCGCCGCCTCGCGAGCTCCCACTCCCAGTAGTCCTCGCACATGCTCCTTCGCGGCTCCCCAGGATCGACGACGGGCGTTAGATGGGTTCGCCTGCGCGGGTATGGACCCGTGTTCCGGCGTGCTCACTGCGATGGCGAACGCCTTAAGATACCGAGGTTGATAACGTGCCGAGAACGTTTATAAGTGACGTGCCGGGTGCGACTCATCATCTCGGCAGGAGTCCCCATGGAAGTCCGGCGGATGAAGATGAAAATCTGCCTCGTGGGCGAGGCGGCGGTCGGGAAGACCTCCCTGATCCGGCGGTTCGTCCTGGATGACTTCGACGACAAGTACATCCAAACCCTCGGGACGAAGGTCTCGAAGAAGGAGCTCTCCCTCGCGAACCCGGTCGGCGGCTCGGAGCTCAAGGTCGACATGACGATCTGGGACATCATGGGCCAGAAGGGGTTCCGCGAGCTCCTCAAGGAGGCGTACTTCTACGGCGCGAAGGGGATCATCGCCGTGTGCGACGTGACCCGCCGCTCCACGCTCGACGACCTCGACGACTGGATCGAGGGCGTGTACAGCGTGACCGGGAAGGTCCCGATCCAGTTCCTCGCGAACAAGGTCGACCTCAAGGACAAGACGGAGTTCGGTGACTCCGAGATCCAGCAGGCGATCCGGGCGTACGACTCCCCGTCATTCTTCACCAGCGCGAAGACCGGGGAGAACGTCGAGGCGGGATTCCAAAGCCTCGCGGAGCGGGTCGCGAAGGAGCGGCTCTCGAAGACGGCGCCCGAGGATTGAGCCGATTTTTATCACGGCTGATACGGTGAGCGGAAGGCTATAAGCGACTTCCGCGAATCGCGCCGTCCCGCCATGCAGAGCCAGGTCGCCCCCGAGAAGCACATCAAGGCGAAGGTGTGCCTCGTGGGCGAGGTCGCCGTCGGGAAGACATCCCTCGTGAAGCGCTTCGTCCTGGACACGTTCGACGACCGCTACATCGCGACCGTGGGGACGAAGGTGACGAAGAAGACGGTCCCGGTCCTGTGGCGGGGCGTGCCCGCGCGGATGGACCTCATGGTGTGGGACATCATGGGGGAGAAGGGCTTCCGGGCCCTCCTCAAGGAGGCGTACTTCGAGGGGTGCCAGGGCGTGCTCGCGGTGTGCGACGTGACCCGCAAGGAGACCCTGTACGACCTGAACAACTGGATCCAGCTCACGAAGAAGCAGGTCGGGAACGTGCCGATTGTGTTCCTCGGGAACAAGATCGACCTCGAGGACCGCGTCGCGGTCACCGAGGAGGACCTCGACCGCCTCGCGGGCATCCACTCCGCGCCCCGCCATTCCACGAGCGCGAAGACCGGGGCAGGCGTGGAGGCCTCGTTCCGTGCCCTCGCGTCCGCGATCGCGGAGCGGCACAACGGAGAGCTGTGAGGCCCGCGGATTCCTCCGGACGGCCGGGGCATTATCCGAAAGGATAATCACGAGGATACCCCTTTATAGGCTCGCGCGGGTTCGTCGGAAAGACGCCCCGGTGTCTGAGGGTTGTATCATGGCCGAACGCCAGAAGATGAAGGTCAAGGTGTGCCTCGTCGGGGAAGGCGCCGTGGGGAAGACCTGCCTGATCCGCCGGTTCATCCACGACCAGTTCGACGACCGGTACATCTCTACGCTCGGCGCGAAGGTCTCCAAGAAGGAGGTCGTCGTGGCGAGCCCGAAGGGGGACGGCGAGATCGCGATCGACATGACGATCTGGGACATCATGGGGGAGAAGGGCTTCCGGGAGCTGCTCAAGGAAGCGTACTTCCACGGGGCCCAGGGCATCCTCGCGGTCTGCGACATCACCCGGAAGGACAGCCTCCACGAGCTGAACGACTGGATCGCGGCCGTGAACCGCGTCACGGGGAACATCCCGATTCAGTTCCTCGCGAACAAGGCGGACCTGAAGGACCAGGCGAAGGTCAACGAGACGGACGTGAAGCAGGTCGCGGAGGCCCACAAGTCGCCGTTCCTGTTCACGAGCGCGAAGACCGGCGAGAACGTCGAGGCGGGCTTCCTCCGGCTCGCGGAGATGATCGCGTCCCGCTCCGCGTGAGCCCCGGCGGCTCCCGCCGCCCGCTCCTTCCCGTTCCTTTCCCCTTTTCGCTGCCTAACCTTCATGGCGAAAAGGTTTAATTCGCGAACGCGCGTATTCGAGGCCTACACGAAGGGATTGTGGGACCGGGGCGAAATGGCGGATACGCTTTCTGGACCGGACGACATCGACACGGTGGACGCCTGGATCCGGGGTCAGGAGTTCCGCAGCACGACGGAGGTCAAGATCCCGGAGCGACTCGTCGACCAGGTAATCGGCCAAGAGTCCGCGGTCGAGGTAATCCGCAAGGCCGCGGAGCAGAAGCGGCACGTGCTCCTGATCGGGGACCCCGGGACGGGGAAATCGATGCTCGCCCGCTCGATGACCGAGCTCCTCCCGCGGGACGAGCTGCAGGACATCATCGTCTATCACAACCCGGAGGACCCGAACGAGCCGAAGATCCGCGTCGTCCCCGCCAGCAAGGGGCGGGAGATCGTGAACGCGCAGAAGGCGGAGGCGGCGCAGCGGCGGGAGCAGAAAGCCTCCATGATGATGACGATCCTGTTCTTCATCGTCGGCCTAAGCGTCCTCCTCTCGATTCAGTGGACGAACCCGCCGACGTTCCGCGCCGAAATCCTCCTGTTCGGAATCCTCGTCGCGGGGATCATATGGATGGCGACCCGGTACACGGGCCACCGCCAGGAAAACGTCCTCGTCCCGAAGCTCCTCGTGACCCACACGCCGGACGAGTTCCCGCCGTTCATCGACGCGACGGGCAGCCACGCGGGCGCGCTCCTCGGGGACGTGAAGCACGACCCGTTCCAGAGCGGCGGCCTCGAGACTCCCGCGCACGAGCGGGTCGAAGCGGGCGCGATCCACAAGGCCCACAGGGGCGTCCTGTTCGTCGACGAAATCAACTTGCTCCGGATCGAGAGCCAGCAGAGCCTCCTCACGGCCCTGCAGGAGAAGAAGTTCTCAATCGTCGGCCAGAGCGAGCGGTCCAGCGGGGCGATGGTGAAGACGGAGGCGGTCCCGTGCGACTTCATCCTCGTCGCGGCGGGGAACCTGGACGCGGTCCAAGGGATGCACCCCGCCCTGCGGTCCCGGGTCCGCGGCTACGGGTACGAGATTTACATGAAGGCCACGATGCCGGACACGCAGGACAACCGCCAGAAGCTCATCCGGTTCGTCGCGCAGGAGGTCGCGAAGGACAAGAAGATCCCGCACTTCGACCGCGGGGCCGTCCTCGAGATCCTCCGCGAGGCCCAGCGCCGCGCGGGCCGCCGGGGCCAGCTCACCCTCCGCCTCCGGGAGCTCGGGGGCCTCATCCGCGTGGCGGGCGACATCGCGCAGGAGCAGGGCGCGCCCCTCGTGACCGCGGCCCACGTCGTCCAGGCGAAGCGGATCGCCCGGTCCCTCGAACAGCAGGTCGCGGACCGGATCATCGAGCGGGGCAAGGAGTACAGGACGTTCGTGACGGAGGGCGGGATCATGGGCGTCGTGAACGGCCTCGCCGTGTACTCCGGCGACTCGACGATGGCGGAGTTCAGCGGCATCATCCTCCCGATCGCGGCGGAGGTGACGCCCGCCCAGGTGAAGAGCGGCGGGAAGATCATCGCGACGGGCCGCCTCGGGGAGATCGCGAAGGAGGCGGTCGAGAACGTCGCGGCCCTGATCAAGAAGTACACGGGCGAGGACATCTCGAACCACGACATCCACGTCCAGTTCGTCGGCTCCCGGGAGGGCACGGAGGGGGACAGCGCGTCCATCTCCGTCGCGACGGCGGTGATCAGCGCCCTCGAGGGCGTCGAGGTGGACCAGAGCGTCGCGATGACAGGGTCCCTGAGCGTCCGCGGGCAGGTCCTCCCCGTCGGCGGGGTGACCGCGAAGATCGAGGCGGCCGCCGAGATGGGGATCCGGAAGGTCCTCATCCCCCGGTCGAACATGAAGGATGTCCTCCTGGAGGACCGGTACGTGGGGAAGATCGAGATCGTCCCCGTGGAGAACCTGAAGGAGGTCCTCGAGCACGCCCTGATCGGCGGGCCGAAGAAGCAGGGCCTGCTCGGGAAGCTCGCGGCGATCGTCCCGAAGGCCCCGTCGTACCCGGGCCTGCCCGGGGGCGCGGTCCCGCACTGACCGCTGGGGGTTCGTGGGATGGAGGACGAGGCGGTCGAGGACGAGTTCATCGGATTCCCCTGCTTCGAGTTCAACACCGCCCTCGCGCCGGAGCGGGACGACACCCGCTGCATCCACTGCCGGAAGTACCTGACCGTCGCCTGCGAGTACCTGGACGACTTTTTCGAGGACGGCGGGGATGAGTACTAGCCGCGCGCTCCTCATCGGGAGGTTCCAGCCGTTCCACAACGGCCACCTCGCGATGGTCCGGAAGGTCCTGGAGAACCACGACGAGCTGATCATCGGCATCGGGTCCGCCCAGTACAGCCACACGGGGGAGAACCCGTTCACGGCGGGGGAGCGGTTCGAGATGATCCACCGCGCCCTCGACGCCGACGGCATCCACAACTACCACATCGTGCCGATCCCGGACACGCACGTCCACAGCGTGTGGGTCGGGCACGTCCTCTCCCTGATTCCGACGTTCGACGCGGTGTACACGAACTCCGCGCTCGTCATCCGGCTGTTCAAGGAGCGGGGGATCAAGGTCGTCTCCCTCCCGATGGTGGAGCGCGATGCACTGAGCGGGACGGAGGTCCGGAAGAGGATGTTCAGCGGCGGGGACTGGGAGCACCTCGTGCCCGCGGTCGTCGCCGCGTACATCAAGGAGATCGACGGGATCCAGCGGATCAAGGAGACGTACCGCTACAGCACCCCGTACGGGACCCGCGAGAACTCCGAGGACTGAGCGGGTCACGCGAGGCCCAGGTACAGCAGGACCACGGGGACGATCAGGCACCCCATCAGGTGGACCCGCTTCACGCCCGCGAACGGCGCTCCGAGCCCGAGGACGCCCGCCACGACCGCGATCATCAGCCCCGCAGCGCCCGCCAGGACGAGGATCAGGACCGCGAGGAGGGCGAGGATGCCCCGCGCGAGGAGGTCGTACCGCACCCGGTGGATGCGGCGGG
>DATBXC010000153.1:0-8958 GCA_036514455.1 Thermoplasmata archaeon
CCCGAACGAGAACGTGTGGAACACGAGCACCTTCAGCTTCGGCACTTCCAGCGTGCCCATGTAGTTCCAGTCGCTCATCGTCCCGTCGTCGAAGTTCCAGCGGTACGCGAACCACTCCGTCGAGGTCGGGTTCCACGCGCCGGTCCTCGGGTCCCACAGCGTCGGGTCGTCCACCTTGTAGTCTGCGAAGTTGAACGGGATGGCCTCTCCCGTCAACCCGCTCGTGGGTCCGCCGTAGACCTGCGGCGCGATGTTGTTCACCTCGATGCTCGTCGACGCGGAGCCGAGTCCGTGGATCGGCGTCCCCCACTCCGCGTAGACGTCCACGTTGTCGACGTGCCACCATCCGTCGAGGTAGCCCTGGATCGTGAACCGGACCCGGAAGTTCGACGCGCCCGCGTAGCCTGTGAGGTCGACCGAGTACGTTGCCTGCTCCTCCCTGGGATCCTGGTCGTGGAACTCCTTGACCACTTCGTAGGTCGCGAAGTTGTCCGTGCTCACCTGGACATAGCCGTCCTGGTATGCCATGGAGCCGTAGAAGTCCGAGTACCAAGCCGACCAGTATTGGTCCCAGGACAGCGAGGCCCGCACCACCTCGGCGGTCAGGTCCACGCCGGACAGGTCCCACGACGGACCCTGCAGGGTGTGGATGTTCTCGCCGTAGTCGTACCAGTACCACCACAGCGCCGCGTCGCTCGGCAGGTAGTAGCCGTATCCGCGATACCAGGACCAACCCTCCGTCTGCGACCAGCCCGTCGGCCACGGCGAGCCGCTCTCGAAGTCCGTCAGGCTCTCGAGGCTCCCGCCCCGGAGCTTGCCTTCGTCGTCGTCCTTGACCTCGAGGGTCGGGATCACCGCGTCGAACGACGTGCCCGTTGTCGGGTCGTCGTCGCGGTACACGTGCTTCACCGGCGGCACGGGCCACGGCATCGAGGGCGGGACCTCGGGACCCGTCATGAGGCGGATCTCGTTCACCAGCAGCTCGAGCATGTCCGTGTCGCCGTCGAAGTCCTGGTCACCCTGGTAGTTCTGCGGCGTGAAGGCGTTGAAGATCGACGCCAAGTCGTTCCGGACGACCATTGCGACCTCGCCGGACTGGCGGTTCTGCGTGTATCCCACCGGGTCGAACGCGTTGCTGAGCACGCGGAGCTTGAACCCGTCGACGTTGTACTGGTTGTGCGTCGGGTCCATCGTCAGCGGCGGTTGCAGCGGGACGTTGTACAGGTCGTTCGTCGGCTCCCATGCGTACATCGTCAGCGGGGTGAACAACGAGCTCGCGAACTCCGCACCGAAGTACTGCATGATCGGGTGGGCCGCGCGGTTGTTCGCGTACCAGTTGTTGTAGATGATCAGGGCGCCGCCCGCGATCTGCGTCATCATCGCGTCCTCGATGATCGGGGCGATGTACGCGATGTAGTAGCTCTGGTAGATGATCAGGTCCCACTGCTGCGACGTGATCAGCGTCGGCAGCGAGAAGATGTCCGTCGAGAACTCGTACGACACCCCGTAGAAGTCCATTGCCATCGCGGCGTAGTGGGGCGACACGTCCGAGTACACGAGGATGCTGTTGAGCTGCGAGAGCCCGCTGCCCACGCGGATCCCCGACCAGTCGTCACAGGTCCCGTCCCCGTAGCACCAGCGGAAGCTCCACTGGTCGTCCAGGCCCGGGTCGTTGAACATCCCGGAGAACTCCGCAGGCTTGCCCTCGAGCACGCTGTCCGGGCTCACCGTCAGGTCGTACACGGTCGGCGCGACGTTGCGAACCTCGACGTCCGCGGTGTCCAGCTCCGTCAACGGGAACGTCACCCCGTAGTCGTAGTAGAACTCGAGCGTCGGGATGAAATAGTCCACCCAGAAGTAGATTGGGAACTCCGGCGACGGCGTGTCCAGGATGTAGTACGTGGCGTCGTACGCGACCTGGTCCGTGTCCGAGGGCGTGTCGACTCCCCGGGCGTAGTAGTAGTAGAAGTCGGCGGAGCCGAGCCACTGTGTGATCATGTAGTCATTGCCCGCCGTCAACGTCACGGGTGACGACAACGTGCACCGCTGCCAATCCCAGCCGGGGTCCGGGATGCACTCCCCGAGCTTGGCCTGGGTGGCCGAGTCCCACAGCGTCGCCTCCTTGCCGTCTCGTTCGTCGCCGAACTGGGCGTACCGAGCGTACGACAGTTGGTTCACGGTCATGTCGATTTTCGCCGTGAACTGGTACCCGATCGTCCAGTAGTAGTTGTAATACAGATACCAGAGGGGCGACGGGGTCTCCATGGACCAGCCCGTGTAGTGGTACGTGTAGGACGAGATTGTGTCCCACCCCTCGAGCACCACGGCGCCGTAGTAATCGTCGTTATAGGTCCACCACGGCTCCAGGTTGTTCGTCCAGTCCGTGTCCCAGACGCCGTCGCCGTTGAAGTCCCACCGGTACAGCACGAGGTTCGGGTCGAGCGCCTTCCCGAAGAACTGCATCGTCGTCCCCTCGAACGTATCCGGCCCGCCGTACGGCCCGCCCGCGTCCATGCCGCCCGCCGCCGGCTTCGGGTCCGAGGACACGAGCTCCGACGTCGGCACGGTCCGGGACGTGAACGTGAGGTGCTGGTCCTTCGGGACCATCGCGGGATCCAGCGTCAGGGTGCGCCCGTAGTTGTCCCAGGCCCGCCCGGACGCGAAGTCGTACGCGAGGACCCCTGGCTCGATCCTCATGTCCTTCCGGCCGAGAGCGTTCTCGTTCACAATCATTCCCTTAGACACAGCGTCTTTCGAGACGTCCATCGATGGATCGCCCTCCGGCCCGGCCCCCTGACTGAGCAGGGACGGCACGTCGCCCGAGCGCGTGCTCGGGAGGTCCGGCCGACCTCCGGTCGTGTCCGGCGAGGCGATCGGCACGATGGATGTCCCCCACGCCCCGACCACCATGGCGAAGACGATCAGGGCGGGGACCACCACCTTTCCAATCCAATTTCCCCTATAGCCTCTCACTCTACCATCTCCCAGACCCAGGGACGGGACGGGGCTCGGACTGGCTCGGATCGCGAGAATTGCCCTCCCGGACCGTTCCGTCGATCCCCCTCTCCTCCTCTGGTACTGAGGCCCACTGAAGAACGAGTCAGAATCGCCCGCAGAGGAGACGGTCTCCCCTACGAATCCGCCCCGCCCGAGGTGGCCTGGACGGTTCGAATCCTCCTCGTTTTACCCCGGTACAGTATGCGACCGGTCATTATTAAAGTGTATCGAAATGGGGCTTCCCGGACCCGCGCCTGCGGAGACACTTTCGTGCTTGAGAACGGGCACCGAGGCACGGAAGCGGTGTGCGGGGCGGGTCCGCGCCCGTTCTGGACTCGGAGTGAGGGACGAGACTCGGCACGGCGGATGGGAACGTTCAATAGCCCGCGGACGGTTCTGCCCATCCCGGGGGGAACCATGACAGCTTACGCAGACATTGTTGTGAAGGGGTCCGTCGAGAACGTCCAGAACCTCGTCCAGCACGCGTTCTCGGCGAGCGGCTTCGCCGTGAAGTGGGCGGCGCCCACGAAGGGGAAGGCGGAGAAGGGGAGCAAGGGGTTGAACATCGCCTTCGGCGCGCTCGCGCAGTACTACGGGATCGACTTCGAGATCTACCCGGCCCATGAGGCCGCGACCCTGCGGCTCCTGAAGGCGAACACGGGCTGGGCGGGCGGCGTAATCGGGGCGATGCGCGTGAACAAGCAGTTCGAGGAGGTCGCGGACACGATTGCGGCCTGGTTCCAGCAGCAGGGCGTGCTCCAGGGCCTCGCGAAGAAGTAGTCAGAGCCTGCGGGCGACGAGGGCGCCGCTCGCCGCGGTCGTCCGGAAGGGGATCCGCCGGAACCGGCCGAAGCCCGCCTCGCGGAGCCACGACTCGTACGTCGCCCAGGAGTAGTTCTCCCCGTGCGTGTCGAGGAGCATCGTCACGCTCGACATCGCCGCGTACAGAGGCCCCGCGCCGTCGTCGTCCGTGAACAGCTCGCGGATCACGACGGTCCCGCCCTTCGGGAGCACGTCCGCGGCCTTCCGGAGGAGCGCCTTCGCCCTCTCCGGCGGCCAGTCGTGGAGGACCGCGCTGAACAGGACGACGTCCGGGCCACGGGGCCACGGGTCCTCGAAGAGGTCCCCCGCCCGCGTCTCGATGCGGGACTCGAGCCCCGCCTCCCGGATTCTCTCCCTCGCGATTTCGAGGATCGCGGGGAGGTCGAGCACGATTGCCCGGAGGCGGCGGTGCCGCCGCGCGAGCGCGATCGAGTACACGCCGGACCCGCCGCCCACGTCGAGGAGGAGGCGATGGCGGGAGAGGTCCACGGCCCTCGCGAGCTGCCTGCCCCAGGTCGTGCCGGCCGCGTGCATCGCGTCCGTGAACAGCCGGGCCATCGAGGGGTCCGCGGCGATCGCGCGGAAGGGGTCCCCGAGGGCAGGGTCCGAGGTCACGGGGCGGCCCGTCCGGAGCGCGGTGTCGAGGTGGCGGTACGCGTCGTACAGGCGTCGGTCCATCATCCGCACGAAGTCCCCGTAGAACTCCTGGCGTCCCTCCACGAGGTACCGCGCGGCGACCGGGGCGTTCCGGTACCGCGGGCCCCGCTTCGCGAGGAGGCCCATCGCCGTGAGGGCGGTGAGGAGGATCCGCGCGGGCCGCTCGGGGATCCCGAGCATCGACGCGGCCTCCGCGACCGTCGCGCCGCGGGCGGGGAGCCGGGTGAAGAGCCGCAGGTCCACGGCGGTCGCGAGGACGCGGGACTGCGGGAAGCCCTGGACGAGGAGCTCGAGGGGCTTTCGCGGGGCGTCCTTGGGCATGGCCCCGCCATCCGGCACCGGTGGGAAAGCCCTAGCGCTCGAACACCGCCTCGCTCCCGACCTCGATCCGCTCGATCTTGTAGTACGGGAGGCGGCCCGAGGCGGTCGTGAAGTACCGCCGCTCCAGGTCGACGATCTCGGAGCCGCGGATCAGGCGGTGGCCCTCGGGCCGGGTGCGGTCCCGGTACCAGAGGACGGCGCCCGCGAGGCGGTCCGGTCCCCGCCACCGGAGCTCGTTCAGAACCTCCCGCGCGGTCCGCATCGGCCCGCCATGGCGGGGCGGGGATTCGAACCTGCCGGACGCCGACATCCCGCTCAGGTCTTCCCGCGGGAGACGCGGACCGCGCACCGGCCGCACCAAATCGCGTTGTCCGTGACGACGTAGTCCGTGAACACTGTGTCCGCCCCGACGAACCACCGTTCCCCGGCGTACGTCACCCCGCTGATGTAGCGCGCGGCCCGCGTGTGGTCCCGGCACACGGCCGCGCCGCAGAACCCACAGACGGCCCGGGCCCCGGCGTCGCAGTAGTAGCACTGCATGGCGGGACCATCCCCCGCCCCCCGGAAGAAGGTGCGGGAGGCGTTCAGCTACGTGCCCTTCGGCCTCGCCCGGTACGCGACGTGCCGGCCCACCCGGACGCCCTCGATGTAGCCCATCGCGGCGAGCCGCTCGATCTGGTACGCGAGCGTGGACTGGCGCAGGCCGAGGAAGCGCGCGAGCTCCTTCTGCGTGATGCCGGGCATCTCCTCGATCGTCTTGAGGACCCGCTGCTGGGCCTCCGTGGTGCCGTTCTCGAGGAGCGGCGGGGGCTCCGTCCCGCGGGGGTAGAACCGGCGGTACATCCCCTCCTGTCGGGACGAGACGAGGCCCTCCCGCTGGAGGACCTCGAGGTGGTACACGAGGGAGCCGTTGTTCAGGCCGAGGGCCGCGAGGATCCCGTTGAAGTGGGCGCCCGGGTTCAACTCGATGAACTCGAACACGCGCCCCCGGTTGTAGCTCTCGAGGACCTTGTCCCGGCTGAGCCGCGAGTACAGCGGGAGGAAGAGCGCGAGGAGCGCGTACCGGGAGCGCTCGACCGCGAAGACGCCCGAGAGGGCGGCGGCCGCGGCCGTGGCGACCGCGAGGGCCGCGACGGCGGCGAGAGCGATGGCGGGCCGGACCGTCACGACGACCACCATCGGCCCCGAGACGATAAGGGTGAGGCTCCCGCTCCCGCCCGGCCCGGAGACCGCGAACGTGAAGGGGTTGCGGGACTCCGTCCCGGCCGCGGTGAGGACCTCCGTGACGAGGCCCGCGGCGGGCGCGTAGCCCGCGGCGTCCGTGGGCCCGCCGAAGACGACGACGTTCCGGGCGTCCCGGACCTCGACCGAGGCGCCCGCCACCGCCGTCCCGTCCGGCGCGACGGCCCGGACGCGGACCGTGTGCCGCACCTCGACCCGGGAGGTCGCGTCCAGCGCAATCGCGTCGTACGTCGAGTCCTCGAGGATGACGAGGGAGTCGACCGGCGCGAGGACCGCGAGGTGCGAGTTCACGATGCGGATCGTGCCGCCGTGGGCGTCGTTCCCGCGGACGATCGCGCCGTCCAGGTTCGAGAGGACCATCGCCTGACCGGAGGCGACGGTGAGGTCGTTGCCCTCGATGCGGGGCGCCCCGCCCTCGCATACGATCCCGGTGGCGCGAGCGGAGATCGCGTTGCCCGTGAGGTTCGAGCCCGAGGCCCGGCACCGGATCCCGATCCCGACGCCCGCGATCGTGTTCGAGGCGACCTCCGAGGACGAGTTCAGGAGCTGGACGCCCTCCGACCCGCCGGTGATCGTGTTGTTCGTGATGCGGATCGCGGACGAGTTCTCCACCTTCACGCCGACCTCGTTGTCCGTGATCACGTTCCCGTCGAACTCCATCGGCGGGAGGTCCGTCGACGGGTCGTAGAAGTACGCGACCTTGTTGTGGTGCAAGTTGTTCCAGTTGAAGCAGTTGCGGAGGTGGGCGTTGTACCCCTTCCCGCCGTACTGCGAGTTGTACGAGATCTCGTTCCACCGGATCGCGTCGTCGTACGCGTGGTCCGCGGCCACGCCAATCCGGCCCACCGTGATCAGGTTGTGGGCGATCCAGCCGTTCAGCGTGCGGTTCTCGTACACGCCCGTGCCGTAGTCCCGCACCACGGAGTCGTAGAGGCGGGTGTTGTTCGTGCGGTCGTTGTACACGCCGACCTCCGCGTTGCGGATCGTCAGGTTGTGCACGACGACGCGGTCCGCCCCGAGGAACAGCGCGACGGCGCCCCCGCCGCCGTCCAGGACGACGGTCTGCGTGGACGCGCCCTGCTTCTCCTCCCCGGTGATCTCGAGCTCCTTCCGGACGACGACGTTCTCCGGGTACGTGCCCGCGTAGACGAAGACCGTGTACCCGTCCGAGGCGAAGTCGACCGCGTCCTGGATCTTCGTGAAGTCCGCGCCGCCGCTGTCGTCCACGGTGACGAGGGTCCGGCCGAGGACGGTCAGGGCGCCCGTCGTGTTCGAGACGGTGCCCGTGGGCGGGAAGGCCGCCACGCTGACCGCGCACGTGCCCGGGGACTTCAGGAGGAGCTGGACGGAGCTCCCGTGGGCGGACCCGCCGAAGTAGCCCCGCACCTCGCAGACCGCGGTGTCGTTCGACGTCCAGTTCCCGACCACGTCCCCGAGGTAGCCCAGGGTGTGGTTGTACGAGGCCGCGTAGAACGTGTCCTGCTCCGCGGTGTAGTACGTGCGGGAGCCGAGGACCGCGCCGCCCCCGCTCGGGGCGTCCCGAATCTGGACGTAGTCGACGGTGATCGTCGTGATGGTGAGCTTGCCCGTCGTGTTCGACAGGGCGGTGCCGACGGGCTCCGCGGTGACGTACGTGTAGCCGAGGCCCGCCGCGTAGAAGTTCACGAGCGGGTAGCACGCCCCGGTCGTCCCGCCGTCGCAGCCCTGGGAGGCGTTGCCCGTCGGCCACAGGTACCCGACCGCGGGGTTCGAGGCGGTCCAGTTCGAGACGATGTCGCCGAGGAAGCCGGACGTGTCGTTGTACGCGGCGGCGTAGAAGACGTCTCGGTCCCCGAGGGAGTACAGCGTGGGCCCGACCCAGGTGCCCATCCCGCCGCGGTCCGAGCGGACCACGACCGCGTCCACGTTGTCCACGGACACGCGGAGGGGGCCCGTCTGGTTCGCGAGGTAGGTGCGGTTCCCGGGGTTCGGGTTGACGTACACGTTCAGCCGGGCCACGCCGTACCCGTTCGTGAAGACCTTGACGCTCGGCCCGTACGTGACGTTCGTCCGGATCACGCGCCCGCTGAACCCGCCGACCGGGTCGTAGTTCGTCCACCAGTACGCGGGCACGTCCTGGACGTAGCCCGTCGTGTTGTTGTACCCCGCGGCCCAGAACAGGTCCGTGTCCCCGAAGACGTAGTCGCGAGCCGAGACCCAGGCACCCGCGCCGCCGGGCGCGTCCACGATCACGACGACGTCCACGGTCGGCGCCCCGCGCGTCGGCCCGGACACGAACGTCACGGAAGCGATCGTCAGGAAAAGAAAGACCGCGGCAACCCCCGCCCCTGCCCACCGGCGCATCGCGTTGTCCCCCTCGACCCCACCGCAACCGAGGTCGTCGGGAGACCAGCGCCCTCTCGCGATAAATATTGATTTGAGCACTTTCGATGCGTCCGCCCCGCCACCGGAAAGGCCATATCGCGCCGCGGGCGTTCCGAGCGCGATGGACTACCCCCCCGCGGTCCAGCGGCTCCTCCAGGGTGCGGGCGCCGCCGCGGGGGACACGGTGGCGGTGACGGCCCGCGGGAGGCGGCACGAGGGCGTCGTGATGCCCCACACCGCGTTCTCCGGGACGGACGTCCTCACGCTGAAGCTCGGGACCGGGTACAACATCGGGATCGACGTCGCGGACATCGCGAAGGTCGAGCTCGTCGCGAGACAGGCGCCCGCCCGGAAGGCGCGGGCCCCGGTCCCCGCCGCGGGCGACCGGCCCGTCCTCAGCGTCCTGGGCACGGGCGGGACGATCGCGTCGTACGTGGACTACCGCACGGGCGGCGTGCACCCCGCGGTGACCGCGGAGGAGCTCGTGTTCAGCGTGCCCGAGCTCCACGACCTCGCGGACGTGCGGGCCCGCGTCGTGTACTCCGTGTACAGCGA
>DATBXC010000154.1:0-23128 GCA_036514455.1 Thermoplasmata archaeon
GGGATCGGTGCGCGTGGGACAGACCCTGCCTCTCCATCTCCTCGCACAGGGCTCGCTCCGTCTCCGTCCTCGTCGCATGGGCTGTGTCCGCGCCCCGCAGGGTCAGCCCTCCCGAAGCCTCGCGATGATCGCGTCCGCGAACGCGGATGTGCCGACCTCCCTGGCGCCTTCCATCTGCCGCGCGAGGTCGTACGTGACGACCTTCGATGCGATGACGGCCTTCACGGCGTCACGTAGCCTGCGGGCCGCCTCGTCCCAGCCGAGGTGTTCGAGCATCATGACCCCCGCGAGGATCTCCGCCGTCGGGTTCACCTTGTCGAGACCCGCGTACTTCGGGGCGCTGCCATGGATGGGCTCGAACAGAGCATGGGCGTCCCCGATGTTCCCGCCGGGGGCCACCCCGAGGCCTCCCACCTGGGCCGCCGCGGCGTCGCTCAGGTAGTCCCCGGTCAGGTTCGGCGTCGCGAGCACGTCGTACTCGTCCGGCCGCAGGAGGAGCTGCTGGAACATGTTGTCCGCGATCACGTCCTTCACGAGGACCCTACCCTCGGGGACCGTCCCCCCGCCCTTCTGGACTTCGTCCCGCGTCACGGTCCGGTCGCCGAACTCGTCCCGGGCGACCTCGTAGCCCCATTCCCGGAACGCGCCCTCCGTGTATTTCATGATGTTTCCCTTGTGGACGAGGGTCACGGACCTGCGCCCATGGTCGAGCGCGTACCGAAGGGCCTTCCGCACGAGACGCTTCGTCGCGAACTCGCTGATTGGCTTCAGACCGATGCCGCTGTCCGCCCGGACCCGTACGTTGAACTGGTGTGCAAGCAGGTCGATCATCCGCGCCGCCTCAGGAGACCCCTTCGCCCATTCGATTCCCGCATACACGTCCTCCGTCGCTTCCCGGAAGATCACGATGTCCAGGCGCTCGGGATGGGTGACGGGAGTCGGGACCCCGGGGATCCAGTACACGGGGCGCACGTTCGCGTACAGGTCCAGGGTCTGGCGCAGGGTGACGTTCAGGGAGCGGAATCCGCCGCCCACGGGGGTCGTGAGAGGGCCCTTGAGGGCGACGACGTACTCCCGGATCGCTTCCCGCGTGGCCTCCGGGAGGAGATCCCCGTACCGGAACATCGCGACCTCCCCGGCGGGCACCTCGAACCACACGATGCGTCTGCGTCCGCCGAAGGCCGCGGCGACGGCCGCGTCGATCGTGCGCCGCGCTGCGCGGGTCACGTCGGGACCGATCCCATCTCCCTCGATGAGGGGAATGACGGGGTCGTCGGGCACCCGGAGCCCGCCCCCTGCGATGAGGATCTTGTGCCCCTCGGAGGGAGGTTTCAGCGCGAGACGCTCGGCGGGCATCGTCCGGTCGCGGCAAAGGGCCCCTTCCCCATAAGGATGGCGGGCCCCGCGCGGCCCTCAGGTTCGGTCGTCGAGGGGCACGTACCTCATGTCCGTCGGCCCGACGTAGTAATCGAGAGGACGGACGAGGCGGTTGTCGTCCCAATACTCGATCACATGCGCCGTCCAGCCCGCGACCCTGGAGACCGCGAACGTGGGGGTGAACAGATCGGGCGCCATCCCCAGGAGGTAGTACGTGAGTCCGGAGTAGAAGTCGACGTTCGGATAGATCTGCTTCGCCTTGAGCTCCCGGACCGTCGTTTCCTGCATGATCTCGGCGATGCGGAACAGATCCTCCTGGTTCCTCAGCTCGCTGAGCTGCCGGGCGTATTCTCGTAGGATGAGGGCCCGAGGATCGTATGTGCGGTACACCCGGTGGCCGAACCCGAAGATCTTCCCGCGGTTGCGTAGCGTGTCGAGGACGTACTGCTCCGCGTTTTCCGGCCTGCCGATCGCGAGCATCGTCCGCAAGGCCGCTTCGTTCGCCCCGCCGTGGAGGGGCCCCTTCAGCGTCGCGACCGCCGAGGTAATCGCGCTGTAGAGGTCGGCGAGGGTCGACGCGGCCACGGTCGCCGCGAACGCGCTCGCGTTCATGCTGTGGTCCGCGTGGAGGATGAGTGCGACGTCCATGATGCGCGCGCTGAGAGGATCGGGTCTCTTCCCCGTGATCATGCGGAGGAAGTCCTCCGCGTGCCCCAGATTGGGGTTCGGACGCACGACTCGCTGTTTCTGCCGTATCCGTTCGTACGTGGCCACGATCGTCGGGAACCGACCGATGAGCCGCTGGGCCTTCCGCATGTTCGCGACCCGGGTGGGGTCGTCCCGCTCCGGGTCGAACGCGCTCATGTACGAGATCGCGGTGCGAAGGGCGTCCATCGGAGGCGTGTCGGGCGGGATGTCCCGGAGGAGCCGGACCGTCTCGGGCGTGATCGATCGCGCCGCGGCAAGGTCCGCCCTCGCCGATGCAAGTTCCTCTTTCGACGGGAGGCGCCCGTGGATGAGGATGAAGATCGTCTCTTCGAAGGAGGAATGCGCGGCGAGGTCTCGGATGTCAAAGCCCCGGTACAGGAGCCGCCCGCGGTCCCCGTCGATGAAGCAGATGGACGTCGTCTTCACGTAGATGTCGTCGAGCCCCTTGTCGATGCGGGGCGCGTCCCCGGGCGGCTTCCCGACAAAGCCCATCGGGCGTCCTTCCCCTCACGGCTCCCCGATCACGAGGTCGCCGTGCTTCTTGATGTACTCGACGAGCCCGCCCTCCTCGAGGATCCGCGCCATGACGGGGGGCAGGGGCGGGAACGCGAGCTCGGTCCCCTTTGTCCGGTTGTACACCTTCCCTCCTTCCAGGTCGGCGTCGAGGTCGTCCCCCTCGTCAATCGCGTCCGTGTCCACGAGGATCGCGGGCAGTCCGATGTTGATGCAGTTCCGGTAGAAGATGCGGGCGAACGACTTCGCGAGGACCGCCCGCGTCCCCGCGATCTTGATGATCAGGGGCGCATGCTCCCGGGACGAGCCCTTCCCGAAGTTCCTCCCGCCGACGACGAAGTCCCCCTTCTTCACCTGCTCCGCGAACTCCTTCCGCGCGTCCTCGAGGACGTGCTTCGCGAGCTCGGGCAGGTTCGACCGCAGGTGGTAGTACCGCCCCGCGGCGATCAGGTCCGTGGAGATGTTGTCCCCGAACTTCCACGCGCGGCCCGTCACACCACCTCCCGCGGGTCCGTGATCACACCGTAGATGGTGGTCGCCGCGGCCGTGGCGGGGGACGCGAGGTACGTGAACGCGGCGGGGTTCCCCATCCGCCCCACGTAGTTCCGGTTCGTCGTGCTCAGCACGTTCTCCCCGTCCCCGGGGATCCCGCCGTGGACGCCGGGGCACGCCGCGCAGCCCGGGGAGTTAATCATCGCGCCCGCGTCGAGCAGGACGTCGAAGAGGCCCGCCTTCAGGGACTTCTCGTACGACTCCTTCGAGGCGGGGGTCACGATGAGCCGCGTGCCCGAGGCGACCTTCTCGCCCTTGAGGATGTCGCAGAACACCTTGATGTCCTCGAACCGCGCGTTCGTGCAGCTGCCGAGGTAGACCTGCTGGATCCGGAGGCCCTTCACGCTCGGGTCCGTCACGGGGACGACGTTGTCCTCCTGGGGCGGGCGCGCGACCATCGGCTCGAGCTCCTTCACATCCACCTCGACCTCGCGCTCGTACTCCGCGTCGGAGTCGGGCTTCAGGGGCTTCCAGTCCTTCTCCCGCTTGTGGGCCTTCAGGTATCGCTTCGTCTCCTCGTCGGACGGGATTGGCCCGCACTTCCCGCCCGCCTCGATTGCCATGTTCGACAGGACCATCCGCTCCGTCATCGGCATCGCGTGGACCGCGGGGCCGCCCCATTCCATCGACTGGTACGTCGCCCCGTCCGTCTTGATGTCCCCGATCACCTTCAGAATCAGGTCCTTGGAGTACACGCCCTTCGGGAACGCGCCTTTCACGTCGAACCGGATCGTCTCCGGCACGCGGAGCCAGGTCTTCCCGAGGCCGATCGCGACCGCGACGTCCGTGGACCCCATGCCGGAGGCGAAGGCGCCCATCGCCCCGCCCATCACGGTGTGGCTGTCCGCGCCGATTACGACGTCCCCCGGCCGCACGTACCACTCGAACGCGACCTGGTGGCACACGCCCCCGCCGATGTCGCTGATCACGGCCCCGAGCTTCCCGCCGAAGTCCCGGAGGTACACGTGGTCCGTCGCGAGTTCCTTCCTCGGGGGTGGGCTCGCGTGGTCGATGAACACGACCGTACGCGAGGGGTTCGCGGCCTTCGCGAGCCCCATCGCCTCCATCTGGCGGAAGGTGAGGGGCCCGGTCCCGTCCTGGACGTACGCCAGGTCGACCTTCGCGATCACGATGTCTCCCGCCCGCACGTCCCGTCCGGACTTCTCGCTCAGGATCCGTTCCACGAGGGTTTGACCCGACATCGTAGGGCCCGCCGCTGAAAGGTAGCTGTCACGATGGGCGCGATGGATTATTAGCGTTTCCTATTGACGACTGCGCGTCCCCGCGGCGGGTGACACGCCCGCCATGGGTACGGTCGTGCCGGTCCGTCGAGGACGCGGTCACAGTCGCAGCCGCACGAGGGCGTCCGCGATGGCCCCCAGGAGGAGGACCCCGAGGTACATGCTCGAGTACTTGTACCCCCGCCACGCCGTCGCGGGGCCCGGACGGGCCACGAACTGCCAGGTCACGTACACGAGGCCCGCCGCGGCCGCAACCGCCACCAACATATACGCGATCCCGAAGCCCGCCAGGGGGAACGCGAGCGCGATCCCCGCCACGATCAGGGAGGACACGGCGATCGCCCGCACGGCGGTCCGCTCGTCCCGGGTCGCGGAGAGCATCGGGAGGCCCGCGCGGCGGTAGTCCTCCTTCTGGCGGAACGCGAGGGCCCAGAAGTGGCCCGGGGTCCAGAGGAACACGAGGAGCGCAATCATGACGGCGGGCAGCGAGACGACGCCCGCCGCAGCCGCGGAGCCCGCGAGGGCGGGGCACGAGCCCGCGAACCCGCCGATCACGATGTTGCTCTCGCTCCGGCGCTTCAGGCCGAGCGTGTAGACGCCGAGGTACGTCGCGGCGCCGAGGGTGATGAACCCCGCCGTGAGCCCGTTGATCAGGAACCCGGCGAGGGCGATGCCGCTGAAGATCAGCGCGAGGCCGAACGCGAGGGCGTTCTCGGGCGGGTCGATCCGCCCCATCGGGAGCGCGCGCCGGCGGGTCCGGTCCATGAGGGGGTCGATATCCCGGTCCACGTACGAGTTCACGACGCTCGAGCCCGTGGACGCGAGGGACCCCGCGAGGAGGAGCACCGCGAGGCGGGTCCAGTCGATGGCGGCGCCGACCGTCGCGACGAACCCCGCGACCGCGACGAGCAGGAGGAGGGCCGCGATGCGGACTTTCATCAGGCCGTAGTAGTCCCGGAACGACGCCA
Source organism: Thermoplasmata archaeon (assembly GCA_036514455.1). Classification (GTDB taxonomy): domain Archaea; phylum Thermoplasmatota; class Thermoplasmata; order RBG-16-68-12; family RBG-16-68-12; genus EA-19. Next base: position 5,360 of record DATBXC010000154.1, read on the forward strand.
ACGGGCACCCGCCGCCCCGCCACTACCGGGGTCCCGCCATTAACCTTTGGCCCCCCGAGGCCGCTTCTCCGCCGCGTCGCAGAGGTCGTACACCGGGCACGCCTCGCACCGGGGCCGCCGGGCCTGGCAGACCTCCCGCCCGAAGTAGATCAGCGCGAGATGCCCCTCCCGGCGCGACCGGGGCGGGACGTACCGTCGGAGGTCCTCGTTGATCTCCGCGTACGCCCTCCCGTGGGAAAGGCGCCACCGCCGCACCAGGCGGGCGATGTGCGTGTCCATGGGCATCGTGTCCCGCCCCGCCACGAGGCTCAGCCAGACGTCCGCGGTCTTCGGCCCGACGCCGGGGAGGGCGAGGAGCATCTCGCGGGCCTTCGCGGTGGGGGCGGCGGGGAACGCGTCCATCGTCCCGCCGAAGTCGTCGGCGAGGATGCGGGCGATCTCCCTGATTTTCGGCACCTTCTGGCGGGCGAGCCCGGCGGGGCGGAGGATCCGGACGAGGTCTCCCGCTCTCATGGCGGCGACCGTGGGCGGGTCCACTCGCACGCGGGACGCGAGGTCCGCCATCACCCGCTCCGTGACGAGGTCCGTGGAGTTCTGCGACACGATGATTGACACGAGGGCCTCGAACGGGCGGAGCTTCGCCGCCCAGTTCCGCGGCCGGTACCGCTTTAGGAGGATTCGCACGACTTCGCGGAACGTAGGGACGTCCATTGACCTGCCAGGGTAGCCCGGGCACCGCCATCAACGTGACGCGTCTCGCTCGATCCCCGCGCCCGCGGGGTCTACGTGGATGATGCAGTCCTCGCAATTCGATCCCTCGCTCACGCGGCGGTCCACCTCCCGCACAATCCGGTCCACCTCCTCGATTGGTGTCCCCCGTGCGACCTCGATGTGGAACCCCGCGTGGATCGCCCCGGGGCCCACGTACTCGGCCTTCAGGTCGTGGACCCCCAAGACCCCCTTCACGGACTTCGCAGCGCTCTCCACTTTGCCCAGGAACTCCCTCCCCGGCGACCGGCCGACGAGGTAGTGCACGTTGTCCTTGAAGAGGTACACGCCGCTCAGGACGATCACCGCCCCGATGATCACGGACGCGGCCGCGTCCGCCACGGGGTAGCCCCCCGCGGCGAGAGCCACGCCCGCGATTGCGGGCAGGTACGCGATCTCGTCCTTCAGGAGTTGGACTTTCTGGGCTCGAACCGACGCGCCCCCTCCCTTCCCGCGGAAGATCTCTACGAGGGGGACCGCGAGTACGGCCATCGAGACGAGGAGCACGGTGAGGCCGAGCCCCGAGTCCGGGGCCCCTGCAGCTTCCTGGACTTGAAAGAGCTTGGGGATCGCCTCCCGGAAGATTTCCACGCCCATGAACAGGACCATGATGGAGGCCGCGACCAAGGCGGCGACGTTCTGCGCCCTCCCGTGGCCGAACATGTGGAACTCGTCGGCCGGTTTCCGGGACCACCAGATGGAGAGGAGGAGGAAGGCGGACACGAAGACATCGCTGAGCACCTCCAACGACTGGGCCAGGAGGATGAGGATGTTCGTGAGGACGTATGCGCCCAGTTGAAGGACGAAGAGGAAGGCGTACGCCGCCAGGGCGATGGTGATGCCCCGCATCCCCGTGGTCTGTCGCGCCATCCCCGCCGACCCTCAGGACCCTCAGCCGCGACTAGTGCTCGTGACCTCGCTCCCCGCCCTCTCCTCCCTCGCCGTGCTCCCCGCCGCCCATGATGTTCGCGTAGAGGTGGTGGGTGTAGAGCTCGAAGCCGAGCATCGCGGACGTGTACCGCCTCGCCGCGTCGACGTCGCCCTTCCTGTAGTCCTTCAGCTTCATCGCGTGGTTGAACTTCTCGCGGACCGCTTCGTCGACCGCATGGTTCATGAAGCTGACGACCTCGTCCGGGTTTCCCTTCTCGATTGCCTTCTCTGCCTTCGGGATCAGGGGTCCCCAGTCCAGGCCCGCGGGCTTCAGGCCCGTGTACGGCGCCCCCTCCCCTTCCCGGTGGAGGCGGACGACGGTCTCGAAGAACCAGTAGTCGGCGACGTCCTTCGCCTCCTTGCCGAGCTTCCTCGCGCGGAGTGTCCGTTCGAACGCGCGCGTGATCTCCTCCTCCGCCTTCTTCGGCGCGAAGGGAAGGATGAACTTCACATCCCCCGTCTCCAACGCCTTCCGTGCAGCCTCCACGACCGGTCCGTCCAAGGTATCGCAATGCGGTGGCATTCCCTCACCCCAGCGGGCCAGCCGCCCGCGTACTATTTCAGTCTGCCCTACGGACAATCATTGGTTGCCCCACACCGGAGGGCGGGCCCGCGGACCCGGCGCGAGTTCTGCGCCGCTCCGCCCCGCCGCGCCGTCAGTCACCCGCTCACGAAGGACCGGACCATCGTGAGAACATTCCGAGGCCGCTCCCGGAGCCGGCGGGTGAAGTACGGCAGCCAGCTCGGGCCGTACGGGATGTACTCGACGACGCGGTGCTTCTTCGCGACGAGCTCGTCCTTCAGCGGGTCCCGCACCCCGAGGAGCATCTGGAACTCGAACCGCGTGGCGCGCTTCCTGCTCAGCTCGAGGGCGTGCGCGATCATCGCGGAGTCGTGGCTCGCGACCGCGAATCGGTCCCCGCGCTCGAACAAGAGGTCGAGGAGCCGGCAGTAGTTCGCGTCCGTCTCGTGGCGGTCCGCGGTCCCCGCGGGCGGGACCTCATGGTACGCGCCCTTGCACAGCCGGATGATCCCGCCGACGTCTAGGAGCGACTCGACGTCCTTCTCCGTCCGCCGCAGGTTCGCCTGCACCGCCACGCCCACGTCCGGGTACTGCGCGAGGGCCCGCCGGTACACGTCCAGCGTCCGGTCCGTGAACTTCGAGGATTCCATGTCCATCCAGAGGAACGAGCCCATGGACTGGACGCGGTCCAGGATCCGCCTCACGCTCTCCCAGTAGAGTGCCTGGTCCACCATCATCCCGCACTGCGTCGGCTTGATGGAGAGGCACGCGTCCATCGTCCGCGCGCCGATCGCGTCGAGGAGGTCGATGTACTCGTCCACCGTGGCCTCGACGCGGGACCGCTCCTCGAAGTGCTCCCCGAGGAAGTTCAGGCACACACCGAGCCCGCGCCGGTTCGCCTCCTCAGCGCGCGCAATCGCGCCCGCCATCGTCTCCCCCGCCACCCACTGCGACGCGAAGCGGATCAGGAGGCCCACGGCCCGGCGATTTCCCGCTGTCGCTCAAATAGCTTCCGAATAGAGGGCGTTCGAGGGCTCAGACCGCCTGCCCGCACGAGAGGCAGAAATGGGCCTCCTCCGGGTTCAAGCGGCCGCACGCACGGCAGCGGACGCGAACATCGCCAGCCCGAATCTCCTCCCGCCCGCGCACGGTGTCGGCCCCGCCGCCGGTACCGGCGACGGCACCGATGATGAGGAAGATCCACCAGAGGCGGATGAGCCAGCCGCCGACGCCCGCCAGGACGCCGCCGATCACGAAGAGGATGATCGCGCCGAAGAACGAGCTGAAGAAGGACCCGATGGAGAAGGAGTCGCTCACCGCCGCGCCGATCGTCCCGGTGAAGAACTGGATCATCCCGTACAGGATCATCACGATGCCGATGATCGTCAGCAGGGCCCCCACGAGGAGGACGGTGACGGCCCCCCAGCCGAAGGGCAGGGTGGGCGCGGTTCGCTGGCGGCGGGTCACGGCGTAGGCGATGGGGATGGCCATCGGGGATCGCGTTCCTCTCGGTCCGCGTGGGGTCCGAGCCCTCGTGGCGTCGATTTCGCCCCTGATAAACCTTTCAACGGCATTCCCACGGATGGTAATTCACCCGGACCGGCTCCGCGGGGTCCAGGGGCGCCCCATCGCGTCCGTGTGGACGCAGATGAAATCTTAAGTGGGGCATCGGTATGGTCCGGGTGCAACCGCGCCGTCGACGGTCGTGACGGCCGGGGCCGTGTTCCCATGGACTTCCTGTTCTTCCTCGCCTTGGCCCTCGCCCTCGGGTTCAAGCACAGCTACGATGCGGACCACCTCGTCGCGGTCTCGACCCTGCTCGTGCGGAGCCGCGACCTCCGACGGACGACGCTGATGAGCGTGAGCTGGGCCGCGGGCCACATGCTCACCGCCTCCGGGATTACGGTGATTCTGTTCGTCTTCCGGGAGGCCCTCCTGTCGACGTACCTCGCCCAGTTCGAGGTCGCCGTCGCCGTGATGCTGATCGCGATCGGCGTGGCCGCACTCCTCTGGGAGTTCCGGGTGCTCCACCGGCTCGGCCTCCTTCACGACCACCCCCACGAGCACGCGGGCGGGACCCACCGGCACCCGCATCTGCACCTGCGGCGGTTCGGGGACCACGGCACGATGTTCGGGATCGGCATCGTCCACGGCCTCGCGAGCAACGACGAGCTCCTCGTCCTCCTTGTGGCCGCGTTCGCGATCCAGAGCCTCCCGGAGCTCCTCGTCGGGGTCGCCGTCTTCAGCGTCGGGGTCGTCCTCGGGATGGTCCTGTTCGGACTCGGGCTGAGCTACCCGATGCTCCGGTGGGGGGACGCGAAGGTGCGGCGGGTCGTGACGGTCGTGACGGGGGCCCTGAGCATCGCGTACGGCGTGCTCCTCCTGGCGGGCTTCCCCGGGTTCAACCTGTTCGGCGGCTGATCCGCCCGCGAGGGTTTATCTCCCGCCGCGGGCTCGGTGCCCCGTGAACTTCCCGGAGATGCTCGACCGCGCGTCCACGCTCCCCGACGTCTTCGAGGTCGTGAAGCTCGCCGCCTCCCAGCACCTCGGCCGGACCCGCGGCGGACTGATGCTCGCGCTCGCGGACCTTGGGAACTACCCGAACGGCTGGTTCGGCGCGTTCTACGTCGTCGCGTCGAACGTGATCGTGATGAACAAGGTCCCCCTCGTCCGGATCCGGGACACGGAGCCCCACCTGTACAAGCACTATGCGTTCCACGTCCTGCTCCACGAGTACCTCCACGCCCTGGGGTTCATCGACGAGGTGCGGTGCCGGACCCTCGCCCTCGAGATTAGCGAGCGCCTTTTCGGGGAGGACCACCTCGTCACCCAGATTGCGACGGACGTGAGCCGGTTCTTCCCGCACCTCGTGTATCCGGACGCGGCGTGGCAGCCCGAGGCGCTTACGTTTGAGCTCGTGCGGAACTTCGACCGCGGGAACACGGGGTACATCGCGTGAGGTTCGCCGCGTCGTTCATGATTTCGTGTGGCGAATGAAAAGCCTCAGGGCCTTCGGCCTTGTCGTCGTCGGGGTGGGCTCGGTGATTGCTGCGATGGCGGCGCAGCAGCCCGTCCTTCTGTACGCGGCGTTCGGCCACGCATTCGTTTTCGCAGTGATGGCCATTGCGCTCGGCCCAACAAGCCGCTATGCCGCGGGTACTGCCTTGACCGGCTCATCACCGAGTCGCCGAAGGTCGAAACGGTCGGCGTTCATCACCCTGTTCCACGCGGCCACGAAGTCAGTCACGAACTTTGCCTGCGCATCGGCGGAGCCATAGACTTCGGCGAGGGCGCGCAGCTCGGAGTTCGAGCCAAAGACGATGTCGACACGGGTGGCGGTCCACTTCAATTTGCCGTTCTTGCGATCGTGCCCCTCGAACGCATTCTCATCCGAGGTCGCTTTCCACTCGGTGCCCATGTCCAACAGGTTCACGAAGAAGTCGTTGGTCAGCGTCTCTGGCCGGTTCGTGAACACGCCGTGTTGCGACCGTGCAAAGTTCGCGTTCAGGACACGCATGCCGCCCACCAGAACCGTCATCTCGGGCGCAGTCAGTGTGAGCCACTGCGCCTTGTCGACCAAAAGCTCCTCGGCCGGCACGGTGAGTTTGGTCTTGAGGTAGTTGCGGAAGCCATCCGCAACCGGTTCGAGATAGCCGAAGGACTCCACATCGGTTTGCTCCTGCGACGCGTCCGTGCGGCCGGGGGTGAAGGGGACGGTCACGTCGTGCCCGGCGTTCTTCGCGGCCCGCTCGACTCCCGCGCAACCGCCAAGAACGATCAGGTCCGCGATCGACACCCTTTTCCCGTCGGACTGCGCGGTGTTGAACGCTTTCTGGACCCCCGCTAGAGTTGTCAGCGCCTTGGCCAGTTGGGCGGGCTGGTTGACTTCCCAATCCTTTTGCGGCGCAAGGCGGATGCGCGCGCCGTTCGCCCCGCCGCGCTTGTCCGAGCCGCGGAAGGTCGCCGCCGACGACCAGGCGGTGTAGACCAGCTCGGAGACGGAAAGTCCCGAGGCGAGGATTCTGGCTTTGAGGTCGGCGATATCCTTGGCACTGATTAGCTTGTGGTCGACGGCCGGGACGGCATCCTGCCAGATCAGCTCTTCTTTCGGAACCTCGGGGCCGAGATAGCGTGCGCGCGGACCCATGTCGCGGTGCGTGAGCTTGAACCACGCCCGAGCAAACGCATCGGCGAACTCGTCGGGATGCTCGTAGAAGCGGCGCGAGATCTCTTCGTAGGCCGGATCGAGCTTCAAGGCGAGGTCAGTGACGAGCATCGTCGGCACGCGCCGCTTCGACGGGTCGAAGGGGTCAGGGATCGTGGCGTCGGATCCTTTGGCCCTGAACTGATAGGCGCCGGCTGGACTCTTGGTCAGTTCCCATTCGTACTTGAAGAGGTTCTCGAAGAAGTAGTTGCTCCACTCCGTCGGCGTCTGGCTCCAAATGACTTCCGGGCCGCCGGTGATCGCATCACCGGCCTTGCCGGAGCCGTATTTGCTCTTCCAACCGAGGCCCATCTCCTCGATGGGCGCCGCCTCGGGTGCCGGGCCGACCAGCTTCGGATCGCCAGCGCCATGGGTCTTGCCGAAGGTATGTCCGCCGGCGATGAGCGCGACCGTTTCCTCGTCGTTCATGGCCATGCGCTTGAAGCTCTGGCGGATGAACGCCGCGGCCTTGACCGGATCGGGGTTGCCGTCGGGGCCTTCCGGGTTGACGTAGATGAGGCCCATGTGGTCGGCGGCTAGGGGGCCCTGCAACGTCCCGTCCTTCTCGTGGCGCGCGTTGGCGAGCCACTTCGTCTCGGAGCCCCAGTCCACAGCCTCATCGGGCTCCCACACATCGGGGCGCCCGCCGCCGAAGCCGAACGTCTTGAAGCCCATCGACTCGAGCGCGACATTGCCGGCGAGGATCATCAGGTCGCCCCAAGAGATCTTGCTTCCGTACTTCTGCTTGATCGGCCAAAGCAGCCGGCGTGCCTTGTCGAGGTTCGCGTTGTCCGGCCAAGAGTTGAGTGGCGCGAATCGTTGCTGGCCGGTGCCCGCGCCGCCGCGACCGTCGCCGACGCGGTAGGTGCCCGCCGCGTGCCACGCCATTCGGATGAAGAGTCCCCCGTAGTGGCCGTAATCCGCGGGCCACCAGTCCTGGCTGTCCGTCATGAGCGCGCGGAGGTCCTTCTTCAGCGCCTTGAAGTCTAGCTTCTTGAACTCTTGGGCGTAGTTGAAGGCCTCGCCCATCGGATTGGACAGGGACGAGTTCTGTCGGAGAATCTTGAGGTTCAGCCGGTTCGGCCACCAGTCCCGGTTCGACCGCATTCCGACGTTCGTCGTTCCGCGCACGACCGGGTACGTGTCCACGTTCTTCTCGATCTTTGCGTTCGCATTCTCCTTCGACCCCTGGTCTACGTCGGCCGTTGCCATCTCATTCCTCCGCGTCATCTCTTTCCCGGCCTTGTCCGGGGTGTGCGGGCCCTCTCGGACTTGTCATGCGCCCGGACCGCCACGACGGGGCTTCTCCGTAGAGAGTGCGGACGTCCTAGATGAGAGCTATCACTGGATAATGGTTATCCATTTCCCTCTGAGGACGGCCCCTCCCAGGCGACCCTCGGCTTGATCGCGGTCCGCCGGTTTGAAACCAGACTTGGGCGTCGCAATCATCTCATTCCAGCTCCTCGGAGGCCTCGTCCTGCTCGCCCGAGGAAGCCGGACAAGCAGTCGAAGTGGACACGCGTGCCCCGCGCGAGGCGCACAATTCCCGCGCTCGTTCTCGCCGCCGCACGCCTGGGGGCAAACGTTTAAATCGACCCCATCTCTCGCGAGCGTCCGCATGATGCAGCGGGAACCGGTGCCCAAGCCCGCGACCTCGTTGAAGCCCGCCTTCCGGCCCCCGCCCCTGAAGTTCCGCGCCTCCCGCTACACGGCCGTCGTGAAGGAGGTCTTCGACATCGCCCGGGTGCCGCCGAAGACCTACGTGATCCGGTTCACGTTCGAGGGCGTCCCGCACGTCTTCGACTTCCAGGCGGGCCAGTTCATCTCGATCTCCGCGGAGAAGGACGGGAAGTCAATCTCCCGCCCGTACTCGATCGCGTCCCCGCCGGAGTGCAAGGAGTACCTCGAGCTCGCGATCAAGGTCGTGGAGGGCGGGTTCATGTCGAACTACCTCCACAAGGTGCCCCCCGGGACGACGCTGAAGGCAATCGGTCCGCTCGGGTCGTTCGTCATGCTGGAGCCGCCGGAGCGGGACCTCGTGTTCGTCGCGACGGGCACGGGCGTCGCCCCGTTCGTGTCAATGATCGGCCATGTGCTCGCGATGGAGTACGACGTCGACCTCCACCTCGTCTTCGGGTGCCGCTACGTGCACGACCTGATCTACATGGACACGTTCGAGCGGTGGGAGCGGGAGCACCCGAGCTTCCACCTGTACACGACCCTGTCCCGCCCGGAGAACTCCGGCTGGAAGGGCCGGGTCGGGTACGTCCAGAAGATCATCGAGGGCGAGATCAATGACCCGGAGTCCAAGGACGTCTACATCTGCGGGCTCCACAACATGGTGGAGGACGTGAAGAACCTCTGCGAGAGCCTGAACTTCCACCTCGTCCGGTTCGAGAAGTGGGACTGAGCCCCGCCCTTGTGCTCACAGGAGCAGGCGCTCGACCATCGGCCTCCCCGCCAGCGGGCTCGGATCGCCTACATCCTCTCCTCACGGGAATCAAGGGGGAGACTCGGGCCGGGCGGGTCCGCGCGGCCCCGCGCGGGCGGAGCGCCACACCTTCCCCACGATTAGGCCTCGGGGGACGGGCCCGAACTGCCGGCTGTCCCGGCTGGCCGCCGTGTTGTCCCCCAGGACCACGTACGCCCCGGAGTCCGTCACCCCGGCGATCCGCTTGCAGAGGAACTGGCCCTCCCGCTCCGGGTTCCGGAGGACCACGAGGTCGCCGACCTCCGGCGCGTGGGAGCGGTATGCCCAGCGGTTCACGAGGACGTAGTCCCCGGGGCCCACAGCGGGGCTCATGCTCCGCTCCTCGACCCGGAATCGTGCGAGGGGGAACATCGGGGCCGGAGCTCATCCGAGGCTGGGGTAGACGGTCTCCCGCCCGGTCGGGTACGGCGCTTTCGCCTTAATCGTGGGGACGCCCTTCGTCTTCCAGAAGATCTCCGCGATCTCGTTCGCGTGCTTCAGCATGTCCTCGGAGGCCTGCAGGTTGACCTCCTGCCGCGCCTTCGAGCCCGCTTTCAGGGCCTTCCACACGAGGTCGTGGAGCTGGGGGAACTGCTGGAGGTGCTCGGGCTTGAAGTAGTCCGCCCACAGGATGCGGACCTCGGACTTGTAGACCTCCGCGTGCTGCTCCTTCGTCGCGGTGTACCGCGCGATCTTGCTGTGGAACTCCTTCTTCTGCGGCAGCGTGGCGTCCGTCCCCGGATGCTCGAGCTGGCCGAGCAGGTCGACCATCCGGATGACCGTATGGGCCGCGAGCTGGGCGTGGTGCGGGTCGTAGATCCCGCACGGGATGTCGCAGTGCGCGTGCGCCACGGGGGCCGGGGAGGCCCGGTCGATTGCTCGGAGAAACGAGTGTAGCAGGGGCATGGTCGCGGCCTAGCCGGACGGCGTACTTAAACGTGTGGCGGTCACGCAAGGTACGGGGGTGAAGCTTATGCGGCGTCCCCGTCTCACCGGTCTCGGTCCGGGGGAATCCGCGATGAAGGTCAACGTCGAGGTCGGGGACATCGCGAAGTGGGAAGACGAGGTCGTCGTCGTGAACCTGTTCGAGGGCGTGGACCATCCCGGCGGCGCGACGGGCGCCGTGGACGCGGGCCTGGGCCACCAGGTCTCCGCGCTGATCGCGACCGGGGACGTCTCCGGGAAGCTCAAGGACGTCGCGGTCCTGCCCACGTTCGACCGGATCCCCGCGAACCGCGTGATGATCGTCGGCCTCGGGAGGCGGGAGGACTTCACCTTGGACCGCGTGCGGGAGGTCTCCGCCCGCGCGGCGACGAAGGTGCGGGAGATGGGCCTCAAGACGTTCGCGACGGTCGTCCACGGGGCGGGCGTCGGGGACTTGGACCTCGGGGACGCGACGGAGGCGGTCGTCGAGGGGACGTTGCTGGGCCTGTACCGCTACTCGGAGCACAAGACGGAGCCCGAGAAGAAGCGGATCGAGGCGATGACAATCCTCAACATGGACAAGGCGAAGGCGAACGCGATCCGCGACGCGGTGCACCGCGCCTCCGTCGTGTCCACGACCGTGAACTTCGTGCGGGACCTGATCAACGCACCGAGCAACGCGAAGACGCCGACCGTCTTGGCGGAGCGGTTCAAGGCCGCCGCGAGGGAGGCGGGCGCGAAGTGCACCGTGTTGGGCGAGGACCAGCTCGCGAAACTCGGCTTCGGGGCCGTGCTCGGGGTCGCGAAGGGGAGCGAGGAGCCCCCGCGGTTCGTCACCCTAGAGTGGCAGGGCGGCGGGCGGGCGAAGTTCCTCGTCCTCGTGGGGAAGGGGATCACGTTCGACACGGGTGGGATCTCCTTGAAGCCGCAGGAGGGGCAGCTCGGCCCGATGTGGGAGATGAAGACGGACATGGCCGGTGGAGCCGTGGCCCTCGGTGCGGTCCTCGCGGCGGCCCGCCTCAAGCTCCCCGTGAACGTCGTCGCGATGGCCCCGTTCACGGAGAACATGCCGGGCGGGAACGCGCAGAAGCCCGGGGACGTCGTCCGCGCCTACGGCGGCACAACGATTGAGGTGGAGAACACGGACGCGGAGGGCCGCCTCGTGCTCGCGGACGCGCTCGCGTACGCGCGGGAGCGGAAGCCCCAGGCGATCGTGGACCTCGCGACCCTCACGGGCGCGGCGCAGATCGCCCTCGGGAAGATGGCGGCGGGGCTCTTCGCGACGGACGCGAAGCTGAAGGCGCGGATCGAGCGCGCCGGGGCGGAGACCGCGGAGCGGGTGTGGGAGCTCCCGCTCTGGGACGAGTACGAGGAGCAGATCAAGAGCGACGTCGCGGACGTGAAGAACACGGGCGGCCGGTCGGGGGGCGCGATCACCGCCGCGCGGTTCCTGAAGCGGTTCGCGGGCGACGCACCGTGGGCCCACATCGACATGGCGGGCGTGGCGTGGGTCGGCAGCGGGCCGGACAGCCCGAAGAAGGAGTACCTCCCGAAAGGCGCCTCCGGCTGGGGCGTCCGGCTCCTCGTCCGGATGTTGCGGGACTGGACGTGATGCACGGGCGCCGGTACCGCCACGTCGACGGGCTCCTCCGGGAGCACGCGGAGAAGCGGGGCGCGATTCACGAGCGGTTGGCCGAGTTCCGCGCGCTGTGGCGGGAGCCCGACGAGCGGCTGTTCGAGGAGGTCGCGTACTGCATTCTCGCGATCCAGACGAAGGCCCGCGCCGCGGACGCGGCGGTGCGGGACCTGAAGGCCCGCGGGCTTCTGCTCGATGGCGAGGCGCCCGCCATCGCGGCGGTCCTCCGGAGGCACGTGCGGTTCCACAACCACAAGGCCGAGTACCTCGTCGCCGCGCGGGAGCGGTTCCGCCCCGGCGGGACGTGGGCGCTCAAGGGAACCCTGGCGTCCCTCGGGTCCCCGGAGGCCGCGAGGGACTGGCTCGCGCGGGAGGTCCACGGCGTCTCGATGAAGGAGGCCTCTCACCTCCTCCGGAACATTGGGTTCTCGGACCGCCTCGCGATCCTGGACCGCCACGTCCTGAGGAACCTCGCCCGCCACGGCGTCATCCGCGCGGTCCCGAAGTCCCTCACGCCATCGCGCTACCGGGACATCGAGGATCGTTGGCGGCGGTTCTCGGACGCCATGGGGATCCCCCTCGCGGAGATGGACCTCGTGTTCTTCAGCCGCGGCGTGGGAGCGATTTTGAAGTAGCCCGCCCTTCGCCTCCCCCGTGGCCCAGGGAATCGCGGAACGACTCGTCGCGTGGTTCCGGGAGAACCAGCGGGACCTCGCGTTCCGTCGGACGCGGGACCCGTACGCGATCCTCGTCGCGGAGGTGCTCCTCCAGAGGACGCGGGTCGTCTCGGGCCTGCCGTACTACGAGCGGTTCATGGCCCGCTTCCCGACCGTGCGGGACCTCGCGCGGGCCTCCGAGGAGGAGGTCCTGAAGGCCTGGGAGGGCCTCGGCTTCTACGTCCGCGCCCGCAACCTCCACCGTGCCGCGAAGGCGATCGTCGCGGACCGTGGCGGGCGAGTCCCGGGGACGTTCCCGGAGCTTCGCGCGCTGCCCGGGATCGGCGACTACACCGCGGGGGCGGTCGCGAGCATCGCGTTCGGCGAGGCGGTGCCCGCCATCGACGGGAACGCGGCGCGCGTGCTCGCGCGGGTCTTCCGCCTCGAGGGCGACCTCACCCGCGGGGAGGGCAAACGGCGTCTCCGCGATATCGCGTCGTCCCTCGTCCCATCCCCGGAGCCCGGCGCGTTCAACCAGGCCCTCATGGAGCTCGGCGCGACCGTGTGCCGACCCGTGTCCCCGCGGTGCCCCGCATGTCCGGTCCGCTCGGAGTGCGGGGCGTTCGCGGAGGGACTACCCGAGGCGTACCCCGAGGCCCGGCCCCGCCGGTCCCCGCTGACCGTGCGGGTGGGCTTCGCGCTCGCGGAGCGCGGCGGGAGGGTCCTCCTCGTCCGCCGTCCTCCGGGCGGGCTCCTGGCGGGACTGTGGGCGCTGCCCGGCGGCGAGGTCCCGCCCCGGACCTCGGACGCAGGGGCGGTGAGGAAGGCCATGATTGGAGTCGGCGCGAAGGCCCGCATCGGGCCCGCCCTCGGGAAGGTCGAGCACACGTTCAGCCACCGCCGCTGGGTCGGGAAGGTGTGGCGCGTCCGCGTGGCGGGCGATGTCCCGCGAAGCGAGACCGCGATCTGGGCGGGCCCGGAGGACCTCTCCCGACTCCCCATGGTCCCGTTCCACCGGCGGTTCCTGGAGCGGGCCTTCCAACCGTCGAAGAATCAGACCCGCCTTTGATTCCCACGACGACGGCTTTATCGCGCCCGCCAGGGATGGTCGCGCCATGACGGAGGGCGCCGTCGCGCAATTCGTCGTCCGCGGGACCCAGGTGAACAACGTGCTCGGCGCGTACGAGCGGGCCCTCGTCGACTCCGGGTTCGAGGTCCGGAAGCGGGACCCGTGGGGCCAGGCGGGCTACCACCACAAGGCGATCCTCGGGAGCAAGGCGAAGGCGTACCTCGTGAACCGGATGGTCCACTTCGGCTCTCTGATGAAGTCGGGGAAGCGGCTCGGGGCGGAGGCCCAGATCTACCAGTACGGCGCGGACGTCGTGCTCCGGGTCGCGATCGTCCCGTACATGGAGCTGTTCGACACCGCCGAGGTGTTCCTCCTGAGCCAGGGCGTCTTCGAGAAGATCACGGACGACAGCTACAGCCGGGGCAAGCTGGACGAGGTCTTGAAGCGGATGGCGGCGATCGGCGTGCGGTTCGGATGAGCCGCCGGGAAGCCGGGTCCGCCGGAACATAGCGAAGTTATATTTCCCCCAGACATTCCTAGTACCCCCCCGGGGGAGCATGGCACAGGTGGTAGGCACCGTCGCGGAGCGACCGAAACCGTCCCCCTCGACCCCGACTAGGCGGACGAGGCGGGTCGAGCTCACGGAGGAGAACGTCCAGCGGATCTTCGGGATAGGCATGCACGACCTCTTCAAGCGGCTCGCCGAGAAGTTCGGGTACCAAATCGAGGAATGAGGGGCGGGAGAGCCCTCTCCAGGCGCGGGGTGGTCGTGGGGATGCGCCGTTTCGTGATCGTGGGCCACCGCGCCTCCACGTCCCCCGAGTTCCCCCTCGATGACCTCGCGGGCGGGGCGGGCCGGATGGACCTCCTGCTGAACGCCGCGAACGCGGCGCTCCTTGTGTCCCACGACCTGCGGCGGGACTCCGAGATTACCCTCATGCTGCTGGGCCCGCCGGACCCGCCCCGGGCGGTCCGCCTCGTCGGCGCCCGCCTGCAGTCCTTCGGCCCGGACGTCCGGACGGGCGCGGGTCTGGTGCGCGGCGCGCTCGCCGACGTCTCGCGTGTGGAGCGGGAGGTCGCCCCCGGCGTCTTCGTCGCCCGCCGCGGACTCGCGGAGGTCCTCGAGTCGATTCCCGAGCCGGTGATCGAGCTTCGCGAGGGCGGGAAAGACATAAGGGAGGTCGGGCTTCCCCTGCACGTCGCGTTCGTGCTCTCGGACACGGCGGACCTGACGGGGGAGGAGGAGGCGGTGGTCGCGGGGAGGCGGGTGGCGGTATGCTCCGTCGGCCCCCGCTCCATCCACGCGGACCACGTGATCGCGATCGTCCACAACGAGCTGGACCGGAGGTACCGCGCGTGATTGGGAAGGAGTACGCGGAGGACGTGCTGACCCGCCTCGTCTCCACATGGAGCGGGCCCGGCGCGGACCTCCACCCGATCCTCGACATCGTGGTGGGCGAGATGGAGGCGATGGGCCTCCAGCCCGCGGTGAACGAGGACCTCCTCGCGGTGTCCGCCCACGTGGGCCACGGCGGCGTGACGTTCAACGGCCACCTCGACACGGTCCCGATGGGCCAGGGCTGGGCCCGCAAGCCCGGGGACCGGGACGGCGACCGCCTGTACGGCCGCGGCACCGCGGACATGAAGGGCGGGTGCGCCGCGATGCTCGCCGCCGCCCGCCACCTGAAGCCGACGAACGTACCGTTCGCGCTCCTGTTCACGACCGACGAGGAGACGACGATGAAGGCCTCGACGAAGCTCCACGGGACGGACCTGATCCAGCGTGCCGCGGCGGTCGTCGTCGGGGAGCCCACGGACCTGAAGATCGTCGGGAGCGAGAAGGGCATCCTGTGGTTCGAGGTGACGACCCGCGGCCGGAGCGCGCACGGCTCGATGCCCCACCTCGGGGACAACGCGATCCTGAAGATGATGAGGGTCCTCGCCGCGTTCGAGCCGTACAGCCGCCCGAAGGACCACATGGCGGAGCTCACCGTGAACGTCGGGGCGATCGACGGAGGGTCGAAGACGAACGTCGTCGCGGACCTGTGCGCGGTCGAGCTGGACGTGCGGTACCCGCCCCACCTGTCGAAGGAGGACGGGATGCGGCTCGTGGAGGCGACGACGCGGGTCACGGGCGTCCCGACCGAGATCGAGATCAAGCACGAGGTCCCCGCCGTGGCGGTGAACGAGAACTCCGAGCACATCCGCAAGATGAAGGAGATCGCGGGTCCGGAGGTGCGGGGCGTGTCGTACGGCACGGAGATGGCGTTCTACGCGCAGTCGAACCCGCGGTGCCTCGTCCTCGGGCCCGGGAAGCCGGAGACAGCCCACGTGCCGGACGAGTGGGTGGAGCTGCCGCAGGTCGTGCGGGCCGCGGAGATCTACGCGAAGTACGCGGAGGCGATGGCGCCTAGGTGAGCTCCCGGAGGGCCCGCTCCAGGTTCGCGAGACCCCGCCGCAGATCCGGCGTCTTCCCGCCGAGGCCCAGACGGAAGTGGTCTCGCAACCCGCGGGCGGCGAAGAACCGGCCGTGCGCGATAATCGTCCGGTACTTGCGAATCAGGAGCCGCTCCAGCCTCGAGACGTCCGCGTCGGCGTGCGGGAACAGGACGTTCCCGACGTCCGGCACCCCGCCGTGGAGGGCGGGCATCCCGTCGAACGTTTCCCGCGCGAGCTTCCTGTTCCGCTCCATAATCGTGCGGGCCCGCCGCAGGAAGAACGCGCGGCGACCGAGGGCCCAGTCCGCGTACACCTGCGTGAGGCCGGAGGGGTTCGCGGTCGTGTAGTCCTTGATCCCCTTCACCCGCCGCAGGACCCCGGGGGCCGCGGCGATCCATCCGACGCGGAGCACGCCGAGGCCATACAGCTTCGAGACCGTGGAGCACGCGATCCCCCGCGGTCCTAGGGAGGCGATGCTCGGGGGCGGCTCCCGGAAGTCCATCTCCCGGAACGTCTCGTCCACGAACACGTACGCGTCGCGCTCCTCCGCGACCTCGAGGACCTCCCGCATCTCGGACTGGGACATCCGCGCGGAGGTCGGGTTGCTCAGGTTGCAGAACACGATGAGCCGCGTCCTCGGGCCCGCCGCCTTCCGAATTCGGTCGAGGTCCAGGGTCCATCCATCTTCGCACCGGCGGGGGACCTCGACGACGTCCCGCGTGAAGCCCCGTGCGCAGTCCCGGAGCGGGGAGTACATAGGGGCGTCGACGACGACGCGATCCTTCGGTCCGACAAGGGCCGCGGTCACGAGGAAGTTCGCCTCCGTCGCCCCCGTCGTCACGACAACATGGTCCTTCGGGACCGCGTGGAGTCGCGCGAGCTTCGCGCGCAGGGCGGGCATCCCGTCCGGGTCGGACCAGTTCAGGTCGAGGTCCGCGGGCAGGGACCGCCCGAATTCGGGGATTGTGAACGCCGTCATGTCCGAGTACGAGATGTTCAGGTAGCGGCCGCCGTGGAGGTCCTCGTAGAAGTGGAGGTGCTCGAAGGGCGGGAACTTCACGGCGGGCGGCGATGGTCATCAACCGGATGAAGGTAGCGCGGCCCGGAAACGTCTAAATACGCCGAGGCGGTAGCGCCGCCGGTTCTCCATGGCGGGGGAGTCTCCGAGGCGGGAATTCTACGTCGCGACGCCGGAGGAGATCCGCTCCGGCCAGACCTCGGACATCTACTTCTTCCGCACCCTCGACGTGCTGAAGAAGGCGGGGAAGGACCGCGTCCGCGTCCTGATGGAGACGACCGCGCAGGCGCTCCCGAACGGCTGGCCCTGGGCCGTGTTCGCGGGCCTCGAGGAGACGGTGAACCTGCTCCGCGGGAGGAAGGTGGACCTGTGGGCCCTCCCCGAGGGCACCGTGTTCCCCCCGATGACGCCGCGCGGGATCCCGGTGCCCGTCCTGTACATCGAGGGCCCGTACGGCGAGTTCTGCATCTACGAGACACCGGTCCTCGGCTTCCTGTGCGAGGCGAGCGGGATTGCGACGAAGTCCGCCCGCGTGCGGGTCGCGGCGGGGGAGCGGCGCGTCATCTCGTTCGGCGTGCGGCGGATGCACCCCGCCCTCGCGCCCCTCATCGAGCGGTGCGTGTACCTCGGCGGGCTCGACAGCGTGACGACGCCGCTCGGGGCCGCGATGCTCGGGAAGGAGCCGATGGGCACGATGCCCCACGCCCTCACGATCGTGATGGGCGGGCCGCGGGAGGCGTTCGCGGCGCTCCAGAGGCACCTTGAGAAGCGCGTCCCGCGGATTGCGCTCGTGGACACGTACTACGACGAGAAGACGGAGGCGATCCTCGCGGCGGAGGAGATCAAGGACCTCGCCGGGGTCCGGCTCGACACGCCCGCCTCCCGCCGCGGGAACTTCGCGTCGATCGTGCGGGAGGTCCGGTGGGAGCTCGACCTGCGGGGCCACAAGGACGCGAAGATCTACGTGAGCGGCGGGCTCGACGAGGCATCGATCCCCGCCCTCGCGGCGGCGGGCGCGGACGGGTTCGGCGTCGGCACGGCCCTGTCGAACGCCCCCTCCGTGGACTTCGCGATGGACATCGTGGAGCGGGAGGGGAAGCCCGCCGCGAAGCGCGGGAAGTTCGGCGGCCGA
>DATBXC010000155.1:0-4231 GCA_036514455.1 Thermoplasmata archaeon
CTTCGGTCTCGGCTTCCAGGTCACGAACGCGCGGCTGATCCAGCCGCCCGTGGACCTGTTCGACGATGCGGCCTTCGAGCCCGCCCGCAGGCAGGCCGCGGAGATCGCGGACTACATGCGCCGCCACGGGCCCTTCGAGCCCCACCGGCTCCCGATGGATGAGATGGAGTACACCACGATGCCCGAGCTCATGGAGAAGCACAAGGGCCAGTGGCAGGACGTCCGGTAGTCCCTCGAGCCCGACGTTCGAGAGAACCGTCCCGCTCTCGAAGAACCAGTCCCGCGTCTCGAGGTCGAAGCCCTCCGACCGGAGGACCCCGTACGCCTCGGACTGCGCGACGCCGACCTGCCTCGCCGCGAACCGGAGGCTCCCCCGCTCCCGGTACGCGCGGACGAGCGCCTCGCGCTCCTGCAGGGTGACCGTCATCGCCCGCGCGAACCGCTCGCCCGCCGAAAAGGGTTGTGGGGGGGCCGTTCACTCGAGCACGTGGATGTTCTTCCTCGCGCCCAGCTCCTTGAGGACCGTGGGCCACACCGTGACGGTGACCTCACCGATGTGGGCCTTGCGGAGGAGGAGCATCTGGGTACGGCCCTGGCCGATCCCGCTCCCGATGCTCAGTGGGATCTCGCCCCTCAGGATCGCCTGGTGGTACGGGAACTCGAGGAAGTGCTCCTGCTTCGTGATCTTCAGCTGCTGCTTCAGCGTCTCCGGGTTCACGCGGATCCCCCCGGACATCAGCTCGTGGCGGCGCTTCGTCAGGTGGTTCCACACGAGGATGTCCCCGTTCAGCCCGTGCATCGGGCGGCCGTCCTCGGACGTCGTCGGCGTGACCCAGTCGTCGTAGTCCGCGGCCCGCATCTCGTGCGGGTAGCCGTCCCCCAGGACCCAGCCGATCCCGATGATGAAGACCGCGGGGTACTTCTGGACGAGCAGCGTCTCGCGCTGCTTCCGCGGGAGGTCCGGGTACATGTCCAGGATGTCCTCCGCGTGGATGAACCGGATCTGCTCGGGAAGGTTTGGGAACCGCTTGTCCTTCAGCTTCGGGAACATCTTCTGGACGTGCTTCTCCGCGCCCGTGAGGACCTTCCAGATCCTCCGGACCGTGTCCTTCAGATAGTCCAGGGTCCGGTCCTCCTCCGTGATCGCCTTCTCCCAATCCCACTGGTCCACGTACGCGCTGTGGTCGTGGTCCAGGAAGTAGTCCTTCCGCACGGCGCGCATGTCCGTGCAGATCCCCTCCCCGGGCTTGCAGCCGAACTCCTTGAGGGCCATCCGCTTCCACTTCGTCGCGGCCTGCACGACCTGCGCGTCGACGGGGTGCTTGTCCCGGTCGTTCGAGATGTGGAACTGGATCGGCGTGCGGGAGCCGTCCCGGTCCAGCATGTCGTTCACCCCGCTCTCGACATCGACGATGAGCGGGACCTGGACCATCATCAGGTTCAGCTCCTTGCACAGGTGCTCCTCGATGTACGCCTTCGCAGCGTAGATCGCGCGCTGCGTGTCCCTCGGGCTCAGGAGGGACGCGTAGTCCTGCGGGAGGACCTTCTCGAGCTCCTCGTAGCTGCCGATCCCGGGCCCCGCGAGGTCCGCCTTCTTGTCCGCCGCCCTCCGTGCCCCCGTCGCCGCCATGGACCCACCTGTGCAGCGGGCGAGACGCCATCGGGTATTTGCCCGTTTCCGATGTATCGTATTCGTTCTCCACGGACGGGACGAGGGACGCCGCGCGCGGGAGGCCCACCACAACCGCTTTGAAGGAGTACAAGGCCGCACCAATGTCTAATAATAGGCCCGGCATCCATGCGGCCCCGAGGGCCTGCCGTGGTGCCGCGGCCGTGGGGAGGGACCGTATGGGTCGATCCAGGGAGAGGCTGGGCCTCCTCCTCGCCGTGAGCGTGCTCGCAGTGGGCGCCGTGGCCGTGCCGTGGTTCACCCCCGGACCCGCGCTCGCAATCACGCCCGTGTTCAACGGGAACGTCCTCGTCGACGACGCCGGCTCCCCCGCGGGGTCGCCGCGGATCGCCGTGGGGAGCGACGGCGTGATCCACGTCGTGTGGACGGACGCCCGCACGGGGACGTCCCACGCGTACTACTCCCGCTCCGTGGACGACGGCGCGTCGTGGAGCCCGTCCGTCCGCGTGGACGACGCCCCCGCCGCCGTGCCCGCCTTCGAGCCCGACGTCGCCGTCGGCCCGGGGGGGTCGGACGTGTACGTCGCATACCGGGACCTCCGGAACGGGAACTGGGACATCTTCGCGGCCCGCTCTCCCGACGCGGGGCTCACGTGGCGGGCGGGCGTGCGGGTGGACGACGCGCCCGGGAGCGCGACCGCCCACCACCCCGTCCTCGCGGTCGACGGGTCGGGCACGGTGTACGCGGTCTGGGAGGACTGGCGGAACGCGACGTCCCAGTACCAGATCTTCGCCTCCGCCTCCGCGTCGCGGGGCGCCTCGTGGTCCCGGAACGTCCAGGTCTCGGACACGCCGGGCGGCGTGACCGCATCCTCACCCGCCATCGCGTCAGCCGGGGCGAGCCGGCCCGTGGTCGCGTGGAACGACGAGGAGATCGTCTCGGGCCAGCCCGTGGACCGGATCCTCTCCGCCCGCTCCCCGGACTCCGGGGCGACGTGGGCGCGGTCCACGATCGCGGCGGGCGTGGCGGGCTCCTCCCTGTACGGCGCGGACATTACATCGGACGCGGGCGCCGTCTACGCGACGTGGACGTACCGCGCGACGGGCGCGGACCAGTCCATCGTGCTCTCGCGGTCCACGGACGGCGGCGCCACGTGGAGACCCTGGGTCCGGGTCGACGACACGCCGCGCGCGTCCGGCGCGTACCCCGACGGCGCCTCCGTGAACGCCCTCAGCGGCAAGCCGTTCGTCGTGTGGGACGACCTGCGGAACGGGAACCGGGACGTGTTCGCCTCCGGGTCCGCGGACGGCGGGACGACGTGGGGGGACTGTCCGACGCCCTGCGCCCCGAACAACGATGCCCGCGTGGACGACACGGGGACGGCGACGTCGTACCAGCAACGCGCCGCGTCCGCGGGCGGGCCCCTCGGGATCTACGCCGTGTGGCAGGACGAGCGGTCGTGGCCCGCGACGGACGTCTACTTCGCGGTGTACGCCGGCGCGGCGGCCGGGATCACGGAGTTCACGGATTCCCCGGACGGCACGGGGGAGGCGGTCGAGATCGCGAGCCTCGGCGGCGTCGACGTGGACATGGCGGGGTACCGGCTCGTGATCGACGGCGCCTCGTACGATCTCGCCCCGCTCGGCGCGATTCCCCCGGGGGGACACGCGGTCGTCGGGAACGCGCCCTCCGCGGACCTCCGGCCCGCGGGGTTCGCGGGGCTCGGGAACGAGGGCGGCGTGATTGAGCTGTACTCCGGGACCGCGCGGATGGACGTCGTCGCGTATGGCCAGCGGGGCGTCGCCCCGGACCCGCTGCCATCGATGTCCGCCGCCCGGTATTTCGACGGGAACGCGTACACGGACGCATGGTCCCTGGACCCGACGCCGACACTCGGGTCCCGGAACGACGGCCCGGGGATCGACCCGACGCCGCCGATCGTGCTGAACGAGGTGTACGTCGACGCCCCGGCGGGCCAGGAGGCCCGGCGCTTCGTGGAACTGTACCTGACGGGACCGGGACCCCTGGACCCGACGGGTCTCCGCCTCGTCGGGGGCACCGCATACGACCTGCCGTCCGGTCCCGTCCTCGGCCCGAGCCGGCGGTTCGCGATTGTCGGCGACGCGGACAGCCCCGCCTTCTTCGCGGCGGCGCGCACATCCGGCGACAACCTGTACCTCTTCAACATCACGGGCGCCCTTCTGGACATGGTGGGCTGGACCTCCGTGCACGGCCCGGGCGCGAGCGTGTGCCGCGCCACGGACGGCGGGGGCACGCACGATGGGTTCGACGACGCGACCTCGGTCGCGGCGGGGTGGCGGTTCGGCTGCCTGCCCGATCCCCGGCTCATCGAGCTCGGGCCCTCGCAGACCGTGTACGCGGAGCTCGGCGAGATCGTGCCGTACGACCTGGCGGCGTCCAACAATCTCGGCGTCCCCGTCACGTTGGACGTGACATGGTCGGCCCCGCCGAGCGGCTGGACCGTCGCCGCGTACGCGGCGGACGGGACGACGCCCCTCGGGGACTCGAACGGCAACTCCCTCCCGGACCTGATCGTGGCGGCGGGCGGCTCGAGCGGCTTCGTCGTGACCGTGACCGTCC
>DATBXC010000156.1:0-3297 GCA_036514455.1 Thermoplasmata archaeon
ACGAGGGCGAGGGTGCGGTCCCCGAACACGAACTCCCCGCGCTCGTCCGCGAAGATCGCGCGGTCCGCGTCCCCGTCGTGGGCCACGCCGAGGTCCGCCTTCGACTCCCGCACGAGCTTCAACAGGGTGGAGAGGTTCTCCCGCACCGGCTCCGGCGGGCGGCCCGGGAACCCGCCGTCCGGGTGCCCGTTCAGGGAGACGACCTCGCATCCGAGGCGGGAGAGGAGGACGGGCGACGTCACGCACGACGCGCCGTTCCCGCAGTCTACGACGACGCGGAGCTTCCTCGCGCGGATCGCGGCCGCGTCGACCCCCGCGACGATTCCGTCGAGGTACGTGCGGATCGCGTCGTGGTCCTGCCGCACGTGGCCCACCGCCTTCCAGTCCGCGAGGGAGAAGCGCTCCTCGAAATACCGAGCCTCGATCACCTCCTCCTCCGAACGGGAGATCTCCATGCCCTTCGCGTCGACGACCTTGATCCCGTTGAACTCCGCGGGGTTGTGTGAGGCGGTCACGACGACGCCGCCCGCGAACCGCCCGGTGCGGACGAAGTACTGAAGGGCGGGCGTCGGGAGCATGCCCGCGTCCACGACATCGTGGCCCGTCGCGAGCAGCCCCGCCACGACCGCGTCCCGGAACATCGGCCCGCTCGTGCGGGGGTCCCGCCCCAGCGCCACGGGCCCGGGCCCGAGGGACGAGCCCGTAGCCTTCCCGACCCGGAGGGCGAGGTCCACGGTCATGTCCTGACCGACGACGCCGCGGATCCCGTTCGTCCCGAACAGCCGCGGGCTCACGCCATCCGCTCCCGGATCACCCGGCGGCCCTTGCGGACCCGCGCGCCGTCCCCGACAATCGAGTCCTCCACGGTCGCCCCGGGACCCACGGTCGTGTCCTCGCCGATGATCGAGCCGCGGACGACCGCGCCCGCCTCGACCTGGGCCCCCTCCATGAGGGTGGACCGCTCGACCGTCGCCGCGTCCACGCGGCACCCGGACCCGAGGACGACGTCGGGCCCGATTCGCCCGGACAGGACGCAGCCCTCCGCGATCAGCACGGCGCCGTCGAGGCGGGCCTTCCCGACCTTCGCGCCCGGGTCGATCCCTGCCCCGTCGTCCGCGAGGAGGAACGACGCCGCGGTGAGGTAGCCGCGGAGCGTCCCCGCGTCGCTCCAGTACCCCCCGAACGGGAAGCCGTACAGGCCCTTCTCCGCGAGCCTCGGGAACACCTCCGTCTCCATGGAGACCGCGCGGCCCGGCTCGATGAAGTCCAGGACCTCGGGCTCGAAGATGTACCGCCCCGCGTTGATCAGGTGGGAGGGCGCCTTCTCCGCGGGGGGCTTCTCGACGAACCGCGTGATCCGGCCCTGCTCCATCGCCACGACCCCGAACGCGCTCGGGTCCTCGACCTCGCGCAACGCGATCGACGCAAGCGCCTTGTTCTTCCGGTGGAACTTCAGGAAGGCGGGGAAGTCGACGGAGTCGATCACGTCCCCGTTGCACACGACGAACGTGTCGTCGATCCGGCCCGCGGCGTTCTTCACGGCCCCGCCCGTGCCGAGCGGCTCCTCCTCCTCGATCACGGTCACGTCGACGCCGAGGTCCGTCTCCCGGAAGAAGTCCCGCACGCGGTCCGGCATGTAGCTGACCGCGACGAAGGCCTCGTCGACCGCCTTCGGGAGCCGATCGAAGATGTGGAGGACCTGCGGGCGGTTCAGGAGCGGGACGAGGGCCTTCGGACGGTTGAACGTCAGGGGACGGAGCCGGGTGCCGAGACCCCCCGCGAGCACGATGGCCTGCATTCCGCGGATGCAAGCCGGGCGTTGGATAAGGAACTTGCGGGGCGTCGGCCCCGCCTAGCGCGGGACAATCGCGACGACGTTGTTGCCCCGGAGGACGACCGTGCCGATGCGCCGGACCTGCTCGTCCTTCGTCTCCTCCGTGTCCTCGAGGACCATGTTCATGTAGTCGTCGTACCCGACGAGCTTCCCCTCGAGCTGGCGGTTGTCCTTCAGGAGGAGCTGGATGCGCTTGTTGATGCTCTTCTCCAAAACGTTGAGCGGCATCACCATCGAAAATCGGCCCCCGGTGTGCGGCGGAACGGTCGGTCGGGTTTAAACCTTTGCGGCGTTCCGACCCTGACACTTTCGGCCCCCTGGCCGTCGATTTCATGTTCCGAAGCTCGTGCCCTGATCCAATGCGCGGCGGGGTCGTTCGAAGCCTCGCGTTCCCCGTCGAGTCCCTCCCACCGCCTCTCTGCGGGCTGCTCGGAGAGTTCCGGCTCTTAGTGAACCGGTCGATCCGAATCGCCCTACGCAAAGACATGCGCTCCCGTTCTCGCTTAGCGAAAGCCGCCTACCACACGCTATCGACGGAGCACGACATCTACAAGCAGTACATCCCTAGCGCGTTCGAAGTCGCGCTCGCGGTGCTGAAGGCGCACCGAAGACGGCTCCGGCGAGGGAGGCGGACGAGCGTACCCTTCGTAAAGCGGCCCTTGCTGAAGGCGGAGAACCAGTCGTACCGGTTCGACCGCGGGACGGGACGCCTGCGGATTCCAATCCGCGGCACGGAGGGTGTGCAACTCATCCTGCCCCTCTCCGACTGGCATCGACGGTTTCTCGCCGATCCATCTTGGGGCCTCGGCTCCCTGACCGTAACAACGGACCGAATCATCGTTGTCGTCCGGAAGATTGCGCCGGAGCCCTACGAACCGACGGCGGCAATCGCCCTAGACACGAACGAAGCGTCGGTCGACGGTGTCGCGGTCGGGGACGGGGAGGCCGGGCTCGTGAGCCTGCCGTTCCCCGAGGTCCGCGTCGTGCAGGCGACGCACTTCCGCCGCCGTCGACGCCTGGCCCGGAAGAAGGCGCACGATCGCCGCGTGATGCGATGCCTCCTCGCTCGCGAGGGGCGGCGCGAGCGGAACCGGATTCGCCAACGACTTCATCGGGTGAGCAAGCCCCTCGTTGCCGCGGCGGAGGAGCGGCGCGCCGCCATCGTCCTCGAGGACCTGACCCTCCACGGCGCGGGCGGTCGGTCCCGCCGGATGAACCGGCGGTTGCCCTCCTGGCCTCGCGGCGAACTCCATCGTCAGATCGAGTACAAGGCCGCCCTCGCGGGCGTGCCCGTGATCAAGGTCAACCCCGCGTGGACGAGCAAGACCTGCCCCGCGTGTGGCGCCCGGCGCCGAGACAGGGTGGGCAAGGACTTCGTGTGCCTCGTGTGCGACTGGGAGATGGACCGGCAGCACAACGCGGCGCTGAACATCCTGAAGACCGCCTTGGCCTCCCATGAGGCC
>DATBXC010000157.1:0-5788 GCA_036514455.1 Thermoplasmata archaeon
GCCGCCGTCGGGATGTTCGCGGGGACCATGATCACCGTCGCGTTCTCCTTCGAGACCTCGAACAGGATGTTCATCCAGCGGAGCTCCATCGCGGTCGGGTGGCCGCGGTACTTGTCCGCGGCCTGGATCATCAGGTCCGCGCTCTGGGTCTCCGCCTCCGCGAGGATCACGCGGGACCGGCGCTCCCGCTCCGCGGCCGCCTGGCGGGCGATCGCGTCCTCGAGGTGCGTCGGGATCTTGATCTGCCGGAGCACGACGTGGATCACGTCCACGCCGTAGTCCTCCGTGAGTGGATTGAGGCGGGCCTCGACCTCCTTCCCGAGCTTCACGACCCCGCCCAGGATCTCGTCGAACTCCTTCGACCCGAACGTGTCCCGCATCACGGTCTGCGCGAGGCTGCTCGTCGCATCGTTGTAGTCCACGACGTTCAGGATTGCCTTCTTCGCGTCCACGACACGGTAGTACACGACCGCGTCGATCGTGATCGGGACGTTGTCCTTCGTCAGGCTCATCTGCGCGGGCACGTCCACGGTCTTCACCCGCGTGTCGATCCGGACCGGGATCTTCTCCGAGACCGGGTTGATCACGACGAACCCCGGGCCTCGGATCGCGCGGAACTCGCCCCATCGCAGGACGGGAACCCGCTCCCACTCCGGGACGATCGCGATCGCCCTCGCGAGCAGGATGAGCGCGACGACAACGATTACGAACGCGAGCAATGCACCGAGCACGACCCACTCTGCGGCCATGTTCCCCACCTTTTTCAAGATGGAGGGACGGCCCCGCTCTTGAGGTCGGGGGCGGAATGCCCCGGGGAATCCGGGGGGCACGCCGCGCTAGCGGCCGGCGCCCGCGTCGGACGGCGGGGAGAGCATCGTCAGCGCGAAGCCCATCCAGAGGACGACCCCGATGAAGACGAGAATCGTCCCCGCGTTGAAGTAGATGGAGAGCCCGAGCACGATCAGCGGGATCACGATCCCGTAGAGCACATACCAGACCGCGGGGTTGCGGGCCATCGGCGGCCCGTCGAACGCGAGGGCGGCTATAAGTCTTCCTTCGAGGGCTGACCCAACGGGAGCGCCTCCGCCGCCCTCTCCGCGGCCTCCCGGATCGCCCGCAGGTTCTCCGCCACGCGGTCCGGGAAGATCCCCGACCCGGACACGAGGATGTCCGCGCCCGCCTCCCCGACGATTGGCGCGGTGTCGACCTTGATCCCGCCATCGACCTGGAGCTGCACGG
Organism: Thermoplasmata archaeon; assembly: GCA_036514455.1. Classification (GTDB taxonomy): domain Archaea; phylum Thermoplasmatota; class Thermoplasmata; order RBG-16-68-12; family RBG-16-68-12; genus EA-19. The sequence goes on from DATBXC010000157.1 coordinate 1,240, forward strand.
GCAGCCCCTCCCGGTCGATGTACGCCCGCGCCTCGCGGATCTTCGGGACGACGTCCTGGCGGAAGGCCTGACCCGCGAAGCCCGGGTGGACCGTCATCACGAGGAGGAGGTCCACGTCCTTCAGGTACGGGACCGCCGCCTCGAACGGCGTCGCGGGGTTCAGGACGAGGCCCGGCGAGACGCCCACGTCGCGGATCGCACGCACCGTGGCCGCGATGTCGTGGTCGCTCTCCACGTGGACCGTGAGGTCGTCCACACCCGCCTCCGCGAACGGCATCACGAAGTCCTGCGGGCGCGTGACCATCAGGTGGGCGTCGAACGGGACGTCCGTGAGGGGCCGGATCGACCGCACGATTGCGGGCCCCATCGTCAGGTTCGGGACGAAGTGCCCGTCCATCACGTCGATGTGGAGCAGGTCCGCGCCCGCCTCCACGGCCTCCCGGACCTGCTCCCCGAGGCGGTCGAACCGCGCGGACAGGATGGAGGGCGCGACCTTGATCCGGCGGGCCATCGGCGCGGGAGAGGCCATGGCGGGGATAAGGGTTTCCCGCGGACGCCGTCTTAGCTCGCGGAACCCATTCTAAACATGTTTAGAACCGCCCGCGCACCCAGCCTCAGGGCGCGCGGAGGAACGCCGCGGCCTCAGACGGGCGGATCCGGATCCGGGCCAGCCGGGCCCGCACCCCGAGGCGCAGCAGGTCCCGCTCGAGTTCGAGGGCGTCCGCGGGCCGCAGGAGCAGGACGCTCTGGCCCACCCAGCGCGCGCCGGGGCGCTCCAAGTACCCGGGGTGGCGGTACGTCCGGGAGGTGCCGTTCCTCTGCACGGTCTGCTCGTACCCGAAGACGATCTGGCACACCCGCGCGGCCTTCGGCCGGAGGGGGCCGGGAACGTCGTAGGAGAACAAGGTCCGGGTCACGCGTCCATCGGGGTTGGTCGTCGGGTCATCCATGAGGGTCCATATGGACAGCTATATAATAGCTGTTTCCGGGGGAGGTGGCCGAAAGTACTCGCGTGCCCCGGCGGGGCGGCCGAGGGTGTGCTAAACATGTTTAGAACAAGGCCGGTCGGCGGTTTCATGCCGTGCGGAGCCCATCCCGAATCCATGGCCTCTGAGGGCGGACGACCCCGGGAGGTGCGCGTGAGCCGATGGACGGTGGAGTCCCTCCCCGTCACGGGTCCGCTCCTGGCCGCCGCGATCGCCTCGACCCTCGCCCTTTCGTGGGTCCTCGTCACGGAACCCGAATCCCCGCCCTGGGCGGTCGTCGCGACATCCGGCATCCTGGTGGCCATCGGGGCCCTCCTCGTCCTCGACCTCCTCCGCCTCCGACACGGCGTGCGCGGTCCGAGGTCCCCGTCCTAAACATGTTTAGAACGCCGCGTGCGACCGCGGGGGCGCCGAGAAAGCCTTTAAGCCCCTCCCGTTCTCCCGCCATCCGGGGCAGGAGGCGACACGGTGGCCGAGGTCTCCGAAGCGACGATCCGGGAGCTCGAGGACAGGGCGCGGCTCCTCCGGCGGCACATCCTGAAGATGACGCACCAGGTCCAGAGCGGCCACCCCGGCGGGTCGATGAGCGCGTGCGACATCGTGACCGCGCTGTACTTCCACGTCCTGCGGGTCGACCCGGCGAACTCGGTGTGGCCGGACCGGGACCGCTTCGTGATTTCGAAGGGCCACGCGTGCCCCGTCCTGTACGCGGCGCTCGCGGAGCGGGGATTCTTCCCGGTCGAGGAGCTGATGACGTTCCGCCGGATCAACAGCCGCCTCCAGGGCCACCCCGAGCTCGGCACGACGCCGGGCGTGGAGAACGCCGCGGGCGCGGAGGGCCAGGGGTTGAGCTTCAGCGTCGGCCTCGCGCTGGCCGCCCGCCTGGACCGCAAGGCGTGGCGGACGTACTGCCTCCTCGGGGACGGGGAGCAGGACGTGGGCCAGACCTGGGAGGCCGCCCTCGCGGCGTCGAAGTACCACCTCGACAACCTCACCGCGATCATCGACCGGAACGGGATCCAGCAGGAGGGGCGCACGGAGGAGATCCTGCCCCTCGAGCCGCTCGCGGACAAGTGGAAGGCGTTCGGGTGGAACGTCCTCACGATCAACGGCCACGACCTGCGGCAAATCCTCACGGGGGTCGACGAGGCGCACGCGCACAAGGGCCAGCCCACGGTGATCATCGCGAAGACGACGAAGGGGAAGGGCGTCTCGTTCATGGAGAACGTCGTCCGGTACCACGGGGCGGCGACGACGGACGAGGAGCTCAAGCGGGCGCTCGCGGAGCTCGGCGAGGTGGTCCCGTGACGTCCCCGATCCCGTGGAAGATGGAGTCCCAGCGCTCGTACTTCGCGAAGGCACTGATCGAGCTCGGGGAGCAGAACCCGGACGTCGTCGTCGTGGGCGCGGACACGACGGAGTCGATCAAGACGATGGACTTCGGGAAGAAGTTCCCGGACCGCCTGTTCAACGTGGGGATCAGCGAGCAGAGCATGGTCTCGATCGCGGCGGGGCTCGCGGCCGCGGGCAAGGTCGCGTTCGCCTCCACGTACGCGGTCTTCGGCGCGGCCCACACGTACAACGTGATCCGCCAGTCCGTCGCGTACACGAAGCTCCCCGTGAAGCTCTTCTGCAGCCACGCGGGCCTCACCGTGGGCCCGGACGGCGCGACGCACCAGCTGAACGAGGACATCGGCCTGATGCGCGGCCTTCCAAACATGGCCGTGCTCGTCCCCGCGGACGGGCCGCAGACCGCGAAGGCGACCCACGCGGCCGCGGCGTGGCCGGGCCCCGTGTACTGCCGGTTCTCCCGCGCGAACTTCCCGACCGTCACCTCGATGGACGACCCGTTCGAGATCGGCCGGTCGTACGTGATGCGGGACGGGTCCGACGTGACCCTCGCCGGGTGCGGGATCATGGTCTCCCGGTGCCTCCAGGCGGCCCAGGACCTGGACCACGCGGGCGTCTCCGCGCGGGTCGTCAACGTCGCGACCCTGAAGCCGCTCGACGCGGCCACAATCGGGAAGGCGGCCCGGGAGACGGGCGGCATCGTGACCGCGGAGGAGCACTCCGTCGTCCACGGCCTCGGGTCCGCGATCGCCGGGGCGGTCGTCCAGGAGCGCCCCGTCCCGATGGAGTTCGTCGGTGTGCGGGACGTGTTCGGGGAGAGCGGGGACGGCTTCGAGCTCCTCGAGAAGTACGGCCTCACGGCCGCGAAGGTCGTCGAGGCCGCCCGCCGCGTGATGAAGCGGCGCGGGAAGTGAGGCCGCCGGCGGCTACCCGACGCAGCCCTTCTCGCTGAACCGGACGATTGTCACGAAGCCCGAGGCGTTCTCGTGCTTGAAGTCCAGCGGGCCGTCCCGGATCCACCAGTTCTTGATCGCGGTGACCTGCGCGTGCTTCCAAGCGATCCCATTCGGCAGGTCGATCGTGCCCTCGAACTCGTCGCCGGTCACCGGGTTCCTGATGTGGGTGCTGTGCACCTCGCCGACGCCGCCGACCTTGAAGTAGCTATCATGGCCGTCGTACACGAACTCGATCCTGGCGAGCCTCGGCGCATGCGTCTTCGCGAGCGTCATCGGAAAGATCTCGAAGGCCCCACCCCCGTGCTTCCCCGAGACGATCGCCTCGATCGCCTTCCGCTGCTCTGGGGTCGCGCTCGGGTCGATGTACAGCGCGCCGACCCCGTTCCCCTCGTGAATCGCCTTCGGCCACGAGAGGCCCTGCGCGAACCGCACGCCGTCCAGACCCACGTCCCCGAACTTCCCTTCCCGGATGCGGTACGCGTTCAGGGCGTGGCAGTTGCCATGGGTCGGATACCCATTGAAGTTGCACGGGCACCCGTAGTCGCAGTTGCAGCTCTGGATGAACTCCGCCTCGAAGTTCCACTTCACGTCGGCCATCCTCGTCCACCCTCGGCCCGGCCGGAGGGAGGCGCTGCTGATACTTAACGACTTTCGGACATCCGAAAACGCGCTCAGGGGCCCGTGAACGAGAAGGGCGAGTAGAACCCGTTCTTCTCCGAGACTTCCCAGTTCCATCCGTGGTCGTGCAGGTTCAGACGCTTGGACTTCGCGACGACCGTGGTCTGGTTCGGTACGGCGGTGAAGGGGACTCGCTCGAGGGTGACATCCTTCCCTCCCTGGCCCTGGAGGCCCTCGATCTCCATCTCCGCCACGTCGGGGATGCGCAGCGTCCGGTGCTTCCCCTTCGCCTCGAACTCGATCTTCGTGCTCCGGACGCCGAGGACCTTGCCCACGAGCGGCCCCAGCGCCGCGGGTTCCCCGCCCGCCTGACCGCCGAAGATCGTCCCGAGCGCCTCCTTCTGGGCGGGGCTCGCCCGTTCGTCCAGGTACAGCGCCACGTCCCACTTCACCTTCAGCATATGCCCCGGGGCGTGGGCCGCCAGCGCGACGTTCAGTCCGTCGAGGGGCACGTCCCCGTACCTCCCGCTGTCGACGTGCCACGCCAAGAGGACGCCGCACTCCCCCTCCGTCGGCGCGCTCAGGAACACGCACGGGCACGCCACGTCGCAGTTGCACGCCTCGAAGTAACTACCGGAA
>DATBXC010000158.1:0-5868 GCA_036514455.1 Thermoplasmata archaeon
CTGAAGGCGCGGGACCTCGACACCGCCGCCGTCGTGACGGAGGCGTACCCGATCTACGTGCCGTTCTGGCGGGTCCCGTGCCTCGCCGCGGGCTGGGTGTGCGGGTGGCGGCAAGAGACGTACACGGACTCGAAGGGGAACGTCCATACGAAGCGGGTGTACCTCGAGAAGATGGTCCTCCGGGACTACGACTGGTCCGCGGTCGCGTGCGACGCGGGGGACCTCGGGGTCACCCGGCTCCGGACGACCCAGGGCCCCGTGACCGCGCAGGAGGAGGGCATCCCGACGTTCGAGGTCACGACCTCCCCCACGGACGCGAAGGAGGCCGCGATGCGGGCCACGTTCGAGCGGGCCCTCAAGTCCGCGGGCGTCCCGAACGTCACGTTCCAGAAGATCCAGGTGATCCCGCGGGGCCAGGTCCTCCTGTTCCTCCCGGTGTGGGTCGTCCGGTACGCGTACCGCGGGCGATCGTACTTCGCGACGTTCGACGGGGTCACGGGCGCGTCGATCTCGGGGCGGGCGCCGGGGGACCCGCTCGCGCAGAGCCTCGCGATGGCGGGCGGCGCGACCCTCGGCGGGTTCGCGATCGCGCTCGGCCTCTGGGCCGCGGGCCTCGGGGTGTTCGAATCCCCCGCCCTCCCGGTGGCCCTCGGCCTCGTCGCCGGGTTCGCCGCCTGGGCGGGCGCGTTCTGGTTCTTCCGCCACGGGAGCGAGATCCTGGAGGGCGATCTCCCGAAGGAGTACGCGCGCGTGGGAAGGGGGATGCGGTGAGGCTCGTTCAAGTCGCGTGCCCGAAGTGCGGGCAGCCCGTCCCGGCCGAGGCGAACAAGGGGGACACGGTCCTCCTCTGCACCTGCGGGACCGCGCACACGCGGAACGGCGAGGTCCGGGTCGTGGACTACGAGGTCGCGGCCCCGAACCGATCCGCCCCCGGGACGCTCGCGTACCTCCCGTTCTGGCGGGTCCTCGGGTACGTGCGGATCTTCTGGAGGAAGGTCGAGGGCGGCACGCTCTGGAAGCTCGCGGCGCTGTTCACGGGCCAGACCCGGCCCAACGAGGGCTGGGTGAACGTGTTCGTCCCGGCGACGCCCCTGGACCCGGAGACGTTCAAGGCCTGGGCGACGGGGCTCACGAACCGCCCGCCCGTGTACCGCCGCGCGGAGGGCTTCGCGGGCGGGACCCGGATGCCCACGCTCGTCACAATGGACGTCGCGGCCCGCCTCGCGGACTTCATCCTCCTGAGCAACGAGGCGGAGCAGCCGGGCGTGCTCCAGGACCTCCAGTACACGTTCGAGCCGCGGGAGTTCCACCTCCACTACCTCCCGTTCGTCTGGGACGGGCGGCAGTACACGCCCGCCCTGTGAGGCCTACCAACGGTCCCAGTGGAGGATCTCTGAGAGGGGCCGCCGCTCGGACGGCCCGGGCGCCTCCGCGGGCCGGCCCACGGGGACGATCGCGACGGGCCGGACGTGGGCGGGGAGCCCGAGCACCCGGCCCACCTCCCGCTCGTCGAAGGCCCCGACCCAGACCGTGCCGAGCCCCGCCCCGTGCGCCGCGAGGAGGAGGTTCTCGGTCGCCGCGGCCGCGTCCTGGACCGCGTACAGCTCCCGCCCCCGCCTGCCGTACTCCGAGGCGCTCCGCTCGAGGTTCGCGCACACGACGAGGACCGCGGGGGCCTGGGCGATGAACTCCTGGTCGAGCGCGGCGCGGCAGAGGGCCTTGCGGGCGGCCTCGTCGCGGACGACGACGAAGTCACGGGCCTGCAGGTTCCCCGCGGAGGGCGCTTGGTTCGCGGCCTCGACGAGATCCTCGAGCACCTTGTCGGGGACCGGGTCGGGCCGGTACGCCCGCACGCTCCGCCGGTCTCGGAGGGCGGTGTGGAGCTCCATGCGGGGCTCAGCGAGAGGGAGCCCCTTGAACCTCACGAACGGGTTGTAAGGACGGGAGCGGACGTCACCGGGAGGCCGGCGTCGACGGGTTCCCCGTGAAGATGGATCCCGAACGCGTGTCGAGGATCGTGGAACCCGAGAGGGTGCTCGAGGGGGAAGAGAGCAAGCGGAACTGGGCGGACAAGGTCTCGGAGCTTAACGAAGTGGACTTTCTCGCCCAGGGCGCGCTCCTCGAGTGCGCGAACCTCCTGTCGATGACGGACAAGGAGTTCGACGAGCACATGAAGCGGTACAGGGAGCTCCGGAAGGTCCCCCGGTCGATGCTCACGGAGCCCGCGAAGGTCCCCCGTAGGGCCGGCCGCTGATTCTGGGCCCGCAGGTTTTATCCCCCGCGTGCCCACGTCGGGCGGCGCGATGGCCGTGGCAACCCCGGCGCCCGCTCCGTCGAACCGACGCGTCGTCCTCTACCTCGTCGTCCTCGCCGCGTTCCTGCCGGAGGCGATCACCGGTTCGACGCCCCCTCTCGGGTGGCTGAACCCATTCCTTGTGGGCCTCCTCCTCTGGCTGTACGGCTCCGGGGTCCTCGTGTGCCGGGAGCTCGCGGTCCGGTGGCGGGCGGGATGGCCCGGGGTGCTGCTGCTCGGGGCCGCGTACGGAATCGTCGAGGAGGGCCTCACCGTGAAGACGATGTTCGACCCGCTGTCGCTCGTCGTCGGGGACCTCGGGTGGTACGGCCACTGGGCGGGCGTGAACTGGGTCTGGACGGTGTGGCTCATGATTTTCCACGCGGCGTTCAGCATCGCCTTCCCAATCTTCGTCATCGAGTGGCGGTGGCCCGCCCTGCGGGGCCGCGCCCTCCTGTCGACGCGGGGCCTCACCCTCGCGATTGCCCTGCTGGCGGGCGTCGCGGTCCTGGGACAGGCCGTCCTGACTCCCTACCGTCCCGGGGTCCCCGAGCTCGCCGGGGCCGTCGCCGCCATCCTGCTGCTCACGTGGGCCGCGAAGGGATGGGCCGCCCGCCACTGGGAGCGCGTCCCGTCCGGGCGGCTCCTGCCTCGACCCGCCTACGCGATCGCGGGATTCGCGTTCTTCGGTCTCTCGTTCCTCGTGTACGCCGGAGGCCCCGCCCTCGGCGGCCTCCCCCTCATCACGTTCGTCGAGGGCGGGCTTCTCCTGGCGGCTGCGCTCCTCCTGCTACGGCGGGCCTCCGGCCGGCCGGACGCCGAACGCCACGTCTTCGCGTTCGTCGCGGGCGCAATCGGCTTCTTCGCGCTCTTCGCGATGATCCTGGAACTGGCGGGGAAGACCGGGATGTCGGTCGTCGGGATCGGGTTCGTGCTACTCGTGATTTGGCTCTATCGTAAGCGGGCGCGCGATGTCCCTGCGATGACTCTGTCGCCGCCGGCGGTCCCGGCCCAGCGCCTCTACTGAGGACGGACGGGATCGGAAGGGCCGGCGAACTGCAACGCGCGTCGGGGAGGCGCTACTTGTACTTCCGGAGGGCCGCGTTGTCTTCCGCGAAGACCACCGCGAAGTAGTCGAGGGCCATCTTCTTCACCGCGTTCTCCGTCATGCCCTTCGGCACGACATACTCCCCCTCGACGACGACCTTCGTCTTGTCCCCCTGCGGCGTGTACGTGTGCGTGTGCTTCGTGCCCTTCATCGCCCCGGAGAGGTACTCGAAGTCGTACCCCTTCGGCGGGTTCATCGTCATGCGGATCTTCTCCGTGTTGACCGTCCCGTCGGCGTTCTTCAGCCTCGCCTCGGCGGTCATCGCGTTCCCCTTCTGCTCCAGGACCTTCGTGACCTGGAAGGACCCGTGCTGGTGGGCGTTCGGGTCGTTCATGTACTTCCAGATCCGGTCAATCGGCGCGTCGAAGACTCCATCGTCTCGGATGTGAACCATCTGGGTTTCCCCCGCGGAGGCAAGCCCTTACCCCGTAAATACGTATGCCGCGATTAGGGGGCCCGAAGGACCGTTTTTGGACAGTCTGGCCAGTCCGCTCGACGCCTACGGGGGCGGCGGCGGATCCTCGCCGGTAGCCGCGCGGGAGACCCCGGCGCCCATCCCCGTCTTGGCTCCCAGGATTTCCGTCTCCTTCAGCGGTGGACGGGGAAGCCGGGGCGGATGTGGGGCTCGAGGTAGATCGTCGTGCTCGCGGTCTTCTGCGCGTACGTCGTTCCGGACATGGTGCCTCCGAACGACCCGCGGATATTTAGGCGAGCTTCACGGGCCGGGAGGAAAGCCTCCACGGACGCGGGGACACCCTCAACCGGGAGGTTGGAGAAGCCCGCCATGGCCTGCGCCGTTAGGGCGTCGAAGGAGCGGACCGCGGTTCAATCCCCGCCATCGAGACGGACGTCGACGAGCAGGACCTCGGCGTCCGCCTTCGCGGTGAGGGCGGCGGACGGTTCCTCCAGGACCTTCGCGGCCCCGAACTTCCGGACGGGCATCCCGCCCACGCCGACGGGCCCGCCGTCGACGACGTACAGGTACGCGCCGCGCCCGGGCGCGAGCGCATGCTGGATGGTGCGTCCCGCCTCGAGGAACGCGGCGTGGACCTCTGCGTCCTGACGGATCGGGAGCGCGCCCTCGTGGCGGTTCGAGACCAGGGGCAGGAACCGGTTCGTCCGCTCCTTCCGCTCGACGGCCCTCTGTTCGACGGACGGCTCGAGCCCGCGCTTCTCCGGGAGGATCCAGATCTGGATGAACCGCATCTCCGCGTCCTTCCGGTTGTTGATCTCGGAGTGCCACATCCCGCGGCCCACGGTCGTGTGCTGCACCCAGCCGGGTTTCAGCAGGCCCCCGGCGCCGTTCTCGTCTGCGTGGCGGAACTCGCCCTCCGCGCAGACCGTCACGACCTCGATGTCCCGGTGCGGGTGGAGCGGCCACACGGCGCCCGGGGAGAGGGTGTCGTCGTTGAACACGCGAAGCGTGCCGAACTGCATGTGCTCCGGGTCGACGTGCCCGCCGAAGCTGAAGTGCCAGCGGCCGAGGAACGTGCCGTCCTCAATCGCGCCGCCCGTGAGGAGGATGTCCTCGGGCTTCCGGACCGTGATCATCGGCGGGCGCGAAGCGGCGGCCCCGCTTGAGGTTTCGGATGCGGGACCCGCCGCGGGGCCGCGGCCCGCGGACTATCCGCGCGCGGACCGCGCGGCCTCCAGGATCCGAGTAAACGACCCAATCTCGTGGTACACCTGCGCGAGCTGACCCGCGCGCTCTGGGGGCATCCCGCCCTCGAGCAGAGCGCGCTCGAACGCCCGCACGCCGAGCCGCCGCTTCCCGAGGTACCGCAGGTACTCGGCCCCGAGTCGTAGGGCCAGGATCGGGACCGTCGCGGCGAGAACGAGCGGGAGCCGGTCCCCGCGGTCCGACATCACTCTTCGCCTTCGTGGCGCTTCCCGACGGCCTTCGCAATCATCCCGCCGAGGTTGAGGGAGGACATGTACTGCTCTGTCAGCTTGAAGGCCTGCTCGTCCGTCATGCCACTCCCCTTCAGGGTCTTGTAGAAGTCCGCCACAGCGGCCCCGAACTTCGCGGACGCGTCCTTGCCGTAGATCGCGTCCGTGAGGCTGTTCAAGAGCGTAGGGATCTTCTCCGAGAAGGCCTCGAGGAGCTCCTTCACTTCCTCCGTCTTCATTCCGTGCTTTTCCTCACCCATTCCGTTCACCTGCCTTGTCTGACCCCTCATAAGGCTGGTCCCCGTATTTGGGGAGACCGAGCACTTGTGACCACCTCGCCCGCACCTCGTCGGACACGCGGAAGGTCCGGCTGCGGACCCCGGGGGTCGCGATCACGATGCCCTCCCGCTCGAGGTCCGCGAGCCGCTCCCGCACAATCCGGCGGGAGGCGGTCCCGCGCCGGCCCTTCACGGCGTCCGTGATCTGGGAGATGTTCCGGTCCCCGCGGTCCATCAGGGCGGCGACGATGTGGCGGGAGATGTCGTCCTTGACGCCGGGCACCGCGAGCTCCGGCGAG
>DATBXC010000159.1:0-2085 GCA_036514455.1 Thermoplasmata archaeon
ACGGCCCTCCCGGTGAGCGTCCGGATCCTGATGGACCTGAACCTGCTCCACAGCCGCATCGGGCGGGCGATCGTCTCCGTGGCCCTCGCGAACGACCTCGTCGCCTTCGCGATGCTCGGCATGATCCTCGAGGTCTCCCGCCTGGGCGCGACCGCGCTGGACCCCGCGATCCTCGGCTACGCGGTCCTCAAGAACGTGCTGTTCCTGGGCCTCGTCCTCGGCGTGAGCCTGGTCATGAAGGGCGCGATGCGGGCGGCGCCGAGCGGGGGGTCGTACTTCCAGACCGTGCTCGAGAAGCTCAAGGGCCACGAGCGCGGGATGGCGATCAGCATCATCCTGGCCCTGTCCCTCGGCGCGGCTGCGGAGGCGGTCGGGATCCACTTCGCGGTCGGCGTCTTCTATGGCGGGGTCCTGGTCACGCCGCGGCTCCTCGGGGAGGCCCGGTTCGTGAAGATGCGGAGCGCGGTGCAGACGGTCACCTTCGGCCTCCTGGCGCCGGTCTTCTTCGGCTTCGTGGGCCTGAACTTCTCCCTCTCGTTCGGGGCGTGGCCCGTGATCGTGCTGGTCACGGCCGTCGCGTTCTTCGGGAAGCTCTTCGGCGGGATCCTCGGGGGGCTGTTCGCGGGGTTCCGCGGGAGGCCCCTCCTGGCACTCGGCGTCGGGCTGAACGCGCGGGGCATGATGGAGCTCCTTCTCGCCCAGGTGGGCCTCGCCACCGGGCTCATCGGCGCGGACCTCTATTCTGCCCTGATCGTCATGGCCCTCGTCACGACCCTGAGCACCCCGCCGCTGATGAAGCGGCTCGTTCGCGGGTTCACGGCCAAGGACGTGCTCCCGGAGATCGCGCTCCAGGCGAAGGAACCCGGCGGGTGACGCACCCCGGGGCCCGGCGGCCCCCTCCATGGCGCGGTCCGGGCTCGCACCACAAAAGCTATTACCACGTCGGATGCTCCGTCGCACGCTCGACCTAACCTGGGGGAGAGGAGGAGCATGTCCGGGCACCGATTCGGTCTTCCGCTCGTCCTCGCTCTGGCGATCCTACTGCTCCTGCTGCTCCCCGCGCCTGCCGCCGCGCAGGGCTCCGGCGGCCTCTACGGCGAGACCCTCGTCGTCTCCGTTCCGACGGTCCTCGACCCGGACCCGCTGAACATGGACCCCGCGAACGCGGTCCTCCACGCCCTCGTGTACGACGCGCTCGCTCGGCCCTCGCCGACGACCCTCGTCCCGGAGCCGTGGCTCGCGACAGGCTGGGACGTGAACCTGACCGCGGGGACCGTGACGTTCCACGTCCGGTCGGACGCGAAGTGGGCGGACGGCGCGGCTCTCACCGCCGCGCACGTCGCGGCGTCTTACCAGAGATACGTGGACGCGGGCATCCTCTCAGGCTTCGCCGTCACCGCGCCGGACGACACGACCGCGGTGTTCGCGTTCACGCGCGGCGGCGGGGACTTCCTGGGGAAGTGGGTCACCCTACCGATCGCGTTCACCGGGGCCACGGGCCCCGCGAAGGAGAGCGGGCTGTTCGCCCTCGGGACCTCCGTCCCCGGCGTCTCCCTCGAGATCACCGCGAACCCGAACCACTGGCGGGGCCGGCCCTACCCGGACGTGATCCGGTACGTGTTCCACACGGGCCCGTCCGCCCTGGACGAGGCAGCGTGCGACCTGATCGAGAAGCGCGCGGATTTCCTCGGGGCCCGCCTCACGTCGAACGACCTGACCGCGGACCGGCCGTGCGGGAGGCTCCAGGAGGCCGGCAACGCCTCCCTGAAGCACATCTTCGTCGCGGCGGACCCGGGCTTCGAGTTCCTCCAGTTCGGGATGAACACGCAGCACGCCCCGCTGGACGACCCCGCGTTCCGCGTCGCGGTGTCGAGCGCGCTGGACCGCGAGCTCACGAAGCAGATCGAGCCGTCCACGCAGATCGCGGACGCCGTGGTCACACCTGCGAACGCGTTCTGGTTCAACACCTCCGTCCCGAAGTACCGCGTCGAGAAGGGCGTCGAGAGCGGGCGGGTCGTGTCCATCCTCGACAACGTGAACGACATGCTCGACCGCGCGGGCTACCTCGACCGGAACGGGGACGGA
>DATBXC010000160.1:0-4909 GCA_036514455.1 Thermoplasmata archaeon
CGGCGGGGCGACCACGAGCGGGCGATCGGGCTCTTCGACCGGGCCCTCCAGGCGGACCCGTCCTGCGCGCTCGCGGCCGCAAACCGCGGGTCGTCCCTCCTCGCGCTGGGCGAGGCCGTGAAGGCGATCGAGGCGTACAACCTCGCGCTGCGCCGGCGGCCGGACCTACCCGACGCCTGGTTCCACAAGGGCCGCGCCCTCCTCGAGGCGGGGGAGCCGAAGGCCGCGGCGATGTGCGTGAAGAAGGCCCTCGACCTCCGGCCCGACTTCCCGGAGGCGACGATCCTCCTCGAGCGGGCCCGCGCGGAGGAGGCGGGGGCGTGACCCTCAAGGTCGCGGACCTCCGCCCCTGCCCGAACTGCGCTTCGAAGCTCGAACCGGTCTCGCTGTGCACGACGTGCGGCAGCGTGTCCGTTCGGTCCGACCTGAAGGAGGTGGACCGGCGGACCCCGTGCGCGGAGTGCCGGGCCTCGAACCCCACGGTCTTCGTGTGCGAGAAGTGCAACGGCCGCTTCCTGTTCGAGGAGGTCACCGCGCCGGAGAAGGAGAAGTTCGCGTGCGCCCTGTGTGGCACCTTCGTCGAGCCGGACGCGAAGGACTGCCCCGCGTGCGGGGCGGAGTTCACGGAGGAAAAGCCGCTAAGGATCGCGCCGCGACCGCCGCGCCCGAAGCGTCGCGTGCGGAGCGAGTACTCCGACGCGGACCTCGACGACATCGCCCGCATCCCGGGGGTCGGGCGGGAGAAGGCGGAGGCCCTGTGCCGGGCGGGCTTCAACGCGCTGTGGAAGATCAAGCGCGCGGCGGAGGCGGACCTCGCCCGCGTTGCGGGCATCGGCCCCCGCGGCGCGCGGACCGTGAAGGACTCCCTCCGGTTCATCCTCCTCCTCCCGCGGCGGAAGACGAAGGAGGAGGTCCTCGAGGAGGAGTACGCGTGCCCGCTCTGCGGCGCGGTCACCTCCCTGTTCTCGCGAGAGTGCCGGGACTGCGGGGCCCGGTTCGACGAGGAGGAGCTCGAGGAGGACCTCCGCAAGGAGGTGGACCGGGAGGTCGACAAGGGCCTCCTCGCGTTCTACGACGTCCACCTGGAGGAGACGCCGAAGGACCCCGACCTCCTGTACGCGCGGGCCCTCCTCCTGTACGACATGGGGAAACTCGAGGAGGCGCAACGGTCGATCGACGCCGCGTGCGCCTCGGACCCCGCGTCCCGCCGCGCGCTCCTCGTCCGGTCCCGCATCCTCGCCTCGTTCTTCGACTTCCCGCAGGCCGCGGCGGGCCTGAAGGCGGTCCTCTCGACCCTGCTCCCCGGGGGCGAGGCGCGCCCTGCGGCCTCGGAGGAGGAGGCGAAGGCGGCGAGCGCCGCCCTCGAGGCACTGACCTCCCTCCAGGAGCGGGAGTGCCCCACGTGCGGGGAGCTGGTGCTCCCCGACGCGCAGGTCTGCCCCGCCTGCGGACACCGGCTCGAACCGGAGGCACGCCCCGCGCCCGCCCCGGAGGGACCCGCCGCGGACCTCGAGGCCCCGCCCCCGGAGGCCCCGTCGGGGTTCGCGGCGCTGGAGGAGCTCGAGCGGCTCATGGACATCCCGCCGCCCGCGACCCCGCCCGAGCCCGAGGCGAAGCCCGAACCGGAGCCGGAGACGCGGCCATCCGCCGCGCCCAAGGCCCGGCCCCCGTCGCGGCCCGCGGGCCCGTCGGAGGAGACGCGCCGGCGCGGGATGACGAACGGCCTCGGCCGCGTCGACGTGCGGTCCCCGTCCGTCCGCTTCCGCCGCGGGCTGATCAACGGCCACGGGCTCATCAACGGCAGCGGCCGTGTGAACGGCCTGATCAACGGGACCGGGTTCGTCGACGCGAGCGTCCTCACGGAGTTCCGCCTCACCCGCCAGCCGTTCCTGATGCGGTACGCCCTCGTCGCGGGCTCGATGCTCATGGCGTTCGTCCTCGCGGCGTCCCTCCTGTCTCCGGGCCCCGGGTGGCCGTCCGGGATCGCAATCGACGGGAACCCGGGGGACTGGGCGGGCGTCCCGACGTACGCGGACCCCGCACCCGCCTCCGACCCGAACGTCGCGATCGCCCGGTACGGCGTCGCCCTCGAGGGGACCCGCCTCTCCATCCTCGTCCAGGTCTCCGGCCAGGCCCTCGGCGACGCGGCCGGGTACGACGCGTTCTACGCGTTCATCGACGCGGACGGCTCCGCCGCCACCGGCTACGGGGCCGGCGGCCTCGGCGCGGACTACGTCGCGGAGGTGTACGGCGGGTCCGGGCAGGTCGCCTCCGGCCGCCTGTACGAGTTCCCCGCGAACTCGGAGCTGAACTGGAGCCGCCGCACCGCGATTGGCGGGGTGCAGGCGGCAGCCTCGGGCGCGACCCTCGAGCTCCGGGTCGACACGGACCTCTTCGCGTCCTTCTCCCCGACCGCGACGACGATCCTCGTAGCCTCGGACGACTTCGAAGGGTCCTCTGCGCGCGCGGGCATCGCGGTCGCCGCGACCCACGGCGCGATCCGAATCCGCCAGGTGCCCCTCCTCTCCGTTCTCCCCTCCGGCACGACGGCCGCCCTCCGGCTCGACGTCGCGGCCGTGGGCGAGCTCGGCCCGCAGGACTCGTGGACCGTGGGGCCGTTCGTCCTCGGTTCCACCGCCGGAGTCACCGCGTCCCCGTCCCCCGCACAGGTCACCCTCACGCAGGCCGTGCGGTCCGCGTCCGTGACCGTGTCCGTGAGCGCCTCGGGCCTCTCCGCGGGCACGCCGGTCCAGGTCTCGCTCCAGTCCGCGCAGGCCCCGCGGACCGTCACCGTGGCGGGCGAGGGGCTCGCCGCGTACTTCGCCTCCATCCCCCCGGCGATCCGGATTGACGGCCTGTTCGTGGACTGGGCCGCTCGCGCGGTGCGGGATTCCGATCCCACCGCCATCCCGCGCGCGAGCCTCGACATCGACGAATACGGCGGGGCCGCGAACGCGTCCGGCACGTTCTTTCATCTCCGCCTCTCGGGCCGCGCGCTCGAGGGCTCCCTCGTCCCGCAGAAGATCCCCCGACTCCCGCCCGGGGGCGGGGGAGGCGGGGGACCGCCCGCCGCGCCCCCGCCCAGGGCGACGGGCGAGGACGTCGCGCGGGTGTACATCGACGCGAACGGGTCCGCGAACACGGGTCTGCAGGTGGCGGGGCTGTACGCGGACTACATGGTCGAGGTGCGCGGGTCGAACGGACGGATCGCCCGCCAGGACGCATACCGGTGGCAGAGCGGCTGGGTCCCCGACGTGGGCTTGGGCCTCCAGGTCGCGAAGAACGCCACCGCCCTCGAGGGCTCCTTGGGCCTGAACCCCGCGGAGCTGAACGGGACCCTGATGGCCTTCGAGACGAGCGACTGGGGCGGGCAGGGCGACGCGACCGCGGTCCTCTCGACGCGCGGCGGTGCCCCCCGCGGCACGCGCAGCGATTCGAACCCTCCGGGGTTGCCCTTGCACGGCGCTAGCGGGCAGACGGCGATTGCGAAACCTCTCAGCGGCTTCCCCGCGGTCGACGGAGACTGCTCAGATACCGTATACGCGGACGCGGGGACGTTCAGCAGCAATGGCATCGACGGAAGAGTCGGGACGTACAACTTCTTCGTCTACGTCTGCGTCGAGGCAACGCTTGATACGTCCTCTAACGGGTCCGCGGACTTCGCGAGGATATATTTCGACCGGGACCACGACGGGGGCTCAGGGCCGACTCCGGGGGACCGTCGCTTCGCAGTAGCGTCCGGGTCCGCCGTCAACGAGTCGATGCGGGGGAACAACCAGGCGACTGCATGGGAGACTTGCCCCGCCAACTCGAATCCCACGGGGATTCAGTGCCATGCAGACAACCAAGGGATCGGCGCGTTCTCAACGCACCAGTTCTATGAGTTCAAGGTGGAGTATCGCGATGTCTGGAACACGACGACCCCTTCACCCAGCAGCCCATCGGGCTTTGCCATCATCGTCACGGATGGCAACGCCACCAATCCAGCGACCTACAGATGGGGGAGCAGCAGTCCGCCGGGGGATCTCACGCCAGACACCTGGGGTCATCTCGAGATCCCAGAGTTCCGGGACATCGTCGTCCCGACGGTGGGACTCATCGTCCTGCTTGTGACGCTCCGGCGTCGACGAGTTCGAGGTGTTCCCGCCTCTACGAGATTGTCGCCGTGAAGATGTCCTGGTCCCGGGGCGCGTCCGGCGAGACATTCCGGTTGTCCGTCCAAATCGCGTGGACGCCCGCAGAGTTCGAGGCGATCCCGTTGTAGTCCCCGATGAACGCACCGCCGCCGGCGGTGATCCCCAGGTTTGGGTCGAACGCCGAGTCCGTCACCCGCACATTCCGCAGGAACGTGACGCCGTCGTCGTCCGACTGCGCGTAGTACACATCGAGGAGCTTCCCTTCCGGGTCGTTCCGGCTGTCGTAGAACGCGACGTCCACACGGCCTGAGAACGTCGTGATTGCGGGGAAGATCTGGTTGTTCGCGGCCACGTCGTTTACGCGGGCGGGCGCGGACCACGACGCCCCGCGGTCCGTTGACCGGATCAGCACGACGTCCGCATCGCTGGTCGAGTAATCCGCCCACGTCACGAAGACCGTCCCCGTCGTCCCGCTCACCGCTATGCGCGGGAAGCTGTCGAGGCGGTACGCGCTCCCCGGCAACGGCTCGGGTACGGGCACGATGGAGGCGATCGGCCGCTCCGGCTCGAACGTCGCGCCGCAGTCGAGGGAACGCGTGAAGAGCTGCCTGTCCTTGCGGAAGTCCTCCCAAGCGACGTACACCTCGCCCCGCGGACCGACCGCGACGGTCGTGCCCTGGTTCTGGCTGTTCGGCGGGTGGCTCAGGTGGATGATCGGGGTCCACGAACGGCCCCCATCCGTAGATCGCTGGAACACGATGGGGACCGATCCA
>DATBXC010000161.1:0-6932 GCA_036514455.1 Thermoplasmata archaeon
TAGTCGAAGGCGGGGTCCAGGCTCTGCGGCTCGCCGAACAGGACGTCCGTGAACACGTTGGGGTTCTTCACGAAGCCCGTCGGCGGAGCGGCCGCGGTCACCAGGACGGTGTACCCGACCTCGTCCGTCTTCGTGAGGTAGTTCGTGACGTTCAGCAGGACGGCGTACGTGCCGGCGTTCGCGAACGTGTGGGACGTCTTGCCCGCCACATTCGTGTTCCCGGAGGTCGTCGTCGCGTCTCCCCACGTCCACCGGAGCTGGGTGATCGCGCTCCCGTTCGTCGAGGCGTCATTGAACGCCCACTCGAGGGCCGCCGCGTCCCACGCCCAAGTCCAAGACGAGTTCCCGTTGAAGCTGACCGCATCGCCCGCTCGGATGATCGACTGGTTCGCCGAGATCACCGCGACGGGGTTCGTCGAGCCCGCCGGTGGGGGCGTCGCGGGGGCGCGCGTCTCCGGGTGGTTCACGAGCAGGAACACGGCGTTCGCGAGGCCCTGGACCGTGTGGTTGTGCCCGTCGTTCACGCTCACGACCGCGATGTAGTTCCCGCCCTTCGCGTACGCGTGGCTCACCGTGGCTCCGGAACCCGTCGCGCCGTCGCCGAAGTTCCATGCGTACGTCAGGGTGTCGCCGTCTGAGTCAGTCGCCGATGCGGTGAAACTCACGGTCTGCGAGATGTCTGCCGCACCCCGATCAGCGCTGACGGACGTGATGGACGGCGCTACGTTCGTTGGCGTGGGGGTCGGAGTCATCAGACGCCAGGCGGCCACCGCGGCGATGATCACGATCAACACGATCACCACCGCGATGATCTTGCCCCACGGCGTCTTCTTCTCCGGGGCAGGCATCTCGGGACCGGCTTCTGTTTCCATTCCCGAGGTTGCCATTTTCCTAGTCCTCCTTAATCCACAAGAACAAGACTTGGACTAGGTCAAGTTTCGAATCGTTATAAATAATTTATGGTGCAGTGCATAGTGGACCGGCCGCACGGTTAGGGAGGGGAACCTCCGAACAGGACCTTCGGTGCGAGGCGGGCGACGCGGGCGCGCGCGGAGGGCTCGCACGCCACCATCACCGCCCAGTCCGATACCGTCCGAACCTGCAGGGCGCGGGCGAGCGGGCTCAGCTTCGAGAGCCAGGCCACCTCCCCGTCGTCCACGATCGCCACGTCCGTCCGGGCGATCCGCGGTTCGGAGACGAGGAGCTCGGGGAGGGGGATGTCGACGATCACCTGCCCCTCCGTCACGCCCGCGCGCCGCGCGATCGCGTCCTCCGCCTCGCGGCGGGCGGACCGGTCCGCGGACAGGGTGCGGAGGGCCTCCCGGCGATCCTCGGACAGGTCGTCGGCGGACCACGCGACGGCGCGCTTGAACAGCTTCCGGTACTTAATCCGGAGCGCGACCTCCCTCGCGAACCCGGTCTGGTCCGCGAGCCACCCGAGCAGCTCGTGGTCGACCATCTTCTGGACCGCCGCGATCGGGGACCGGGAGCGCTCCACCGCCCGGGCCACCATCTGCTCCGCGATGCGGACCGTCTTGTGGAAGTACACGCTCGAGTACATCAGCCCCCGGGCGACGAGGATCCCCTCGAGGGCGGGCACGCCCTTCCGATGCACGGCGAGCTCCCCGTCCCGCAGGAGGAGGGTCTGGATGAGGCGGTCCACGTCGATCACGCCCAGGGCCACGCCCGTGTAGTGGGCGTCCCGGATCAGGTAGTCCAGCTGGTCCGCGTCGACCGCGCCGTGGATGATCTGGTGCAGGACCCTGCGCCCCTTGTCCCGGCGCCGGCCAAAGTCCTGGAGGCGCCCCTGGAAGGCGTCCGGGTCGACCCCGCGGATCAGCGAGGCGGCCTGGGACGGCTCCAGCCCATGGCGCTCGAGGACCTCCGCGATCCGCGGGGCGTCGGGGAAGGCGGCCCTCTCCTCCGGCGCGACGTTGTCGTCCTCGCCGGTGATGATCCGCTGCGTCAGGTGCATGTGGTCGACGGCGAGCTCCGAGGCTAGGATGTGCTCGAGCGTGTGGGAGAAGGGGCCGTGCCCGACGTCGTGGAGCAGCCCGGCGGCCATCACCAGGGCCCGCTCCTCCGCCGGGAGCCCGAGGGCCCCCGCCATGCGGCCCGCGACGTGGCTCACCCCGAGGCAGTGCTCGATGCGGGAGTGGTTCGCTCCGGGGAAGACGAGGTACGTGAGGCCGAGCTGGCGGATCGAGTTCAGCCTCTGGAGCTCCAGGGTCTCGAGCAGGTCCACCACGAGCGGGTCGAGACGGACCGTCCCGTGCACGGTGTCCGTGATCGTCTTCGTCTCCGGCACGGAGGTGGGACCGGGGCGGGGCGGTAAATAGGTTTGGCGGTACCGTCGGACGGAGACTCCGTCGACCGGGTCAAGCGGGCCGCGCGGGGGGCGGGGGCTCGTCCCTCCGGCGCCGCCTCGCGTACCAGAGGAACGCGAGGGGCACGGCGATCCCGACGACGACCACGACGAAGAGGCCGAGGAGCTCCGCGGCGGTATCCGGCTCCGCCCCGAGGTCGATGCGGACGACGTACCCGTCCAGGTCCCCGTTCCAGGTGGGGTCTGCGGCGTCGGGCGTGGACGGGAACTCCGCGCCTCCCGCCACGCCCGCGACGAACGCGTGCCCCTCGGCATCCACGGCGACCCCGTACCCCGTGTCCGGTCCGGGCCCGCCGAGGAACGTCGCGTACGTGAGGGCGGGGCCGGGGCCGCCGAGCCACGCGACGAACGCGTCGCGCGGATCCCCCATGGCCGAGTCCAAGGCCCCGCGCGTCGTCGGGAAGTCGGGAGAGTCCGTCGTGCCGACGAGGACGATTCCGCCCGCGGGGTGCAGCGCGAGGGCCCGCGCCTCGTCGACCCCGAGGCCGCCGAGGTACGTGGAATACGCCAACGCGTCCCCCGCCGGCTCAAGCACCAGGTAGAACGCGTCCGTGCCGCCCTCCGGCGTCGGGTCGAAGCACCCGGCCGTGACCGGGAAGGCCCTGGAGTCCGTCACGCCCGTCACGTGCGCCCGCCCCGCGGCGTCGAGGAGGACCGCCCTCGCCTCGTCCGCGCCCGCGCCTCCGATGTACGTCGAGGAGACGAGGCCGGACCCGTCCGGCAGGAACCGCGCGACGAACGCGTCGCGGTCCCCCCGGAGGCGGGTCTGGAACGCGAGGGCCGTCGTCGGGAAGTCCGTGGAGAGGGTCACGCCCGCCACGACCGCGACCCCGTCCGGGCCGACGGCGACGCCGTTGACCGCGTCCGAGAAGACCCCGCCGAGGTACGTCCCGTACACGAGTCGGGCGCCCGCGGCATCGACCTTCGCCACGAACCCGTCCCATCCGCCGTCGTCCGTGCGGTCGAGCGCGCCTGGGGTCGTCGGGAAATCGGAGGACAGGGTCTCCCCGACGACGTATGCGGCGCCGTCGCCGTCGAGCGCGATCCCGAGGGCCTCGTCGAAGCTCGATCCGCCGAGCAGGGTCGCCGCCTCGAGGGTGTCCCCGTCGGGCCCGAGGCGCAGGACGAACGCGTCGCCGCCGGCGAAGTCCGGGTCCACGGCGGGGAGCACGATTGGGAAGTCCGGGGACAGGGTGTAGCCCGTCACGGTCGCGCGGCCGGCGGCGTCCACCGCGATCGCGTAGCCCTCCTCCTCGTCCCGCCCGCCGAGGAACGTCGCGTAGACGAGCCGCGTCCCGTTCTCGGACAACCGCGCCACGAACACGTCGGACCCGCCCCGCGGCGAGGTGCCGACCGCGCCCGGGGTCGCGGGGAAGTCCAGGGAGGCCGTGACGCCCGTCACGTACACGTCGCCGGAAGGGCCCACGGCAATCGCCCGGGACTCGTCCCGCCCCGAGCCGCCCAGGAACGTCGCGAAGACGAGGGGGTCGATCGTGAGTGCGCGGGAGGGATCGCGCCCGGAGCACGAGAAGCGGACGGCGTCGGGGCCCGCGGGCACGAAGGCGCACCGCACGGGGTCGGGACCCTGCCACGCCGCGGGGGCCGTGTCCCGGAGCTCCCCAGCCGCGGTCGAGACGACGAGGTCGCCCGCCTCCAGCCGGACCCCAGTGGCCCCCTCGTACGCGATCCGGATCCCGCCGGGATCCGCCCTGGGCGCGACGTGGAACGCGTACTTCAGGCCGCCGGGATCGAGGCGGTACGCGAGGTCCACGCCTTCGTACAGGCCGTCGTACCGGACCTCGCGGAACGCGGGCACGTGCGTGCGCCACGCGGCGGGGTCGCGGCCGAGGAAGTAGTGGACGGGGTCCGGGACCGCATCCGCGCCCCGGGGGTCCGTCGCGCGGGCGCCGGGGAACGTCACCCGGAGGAGGGCCGCGGGCGAACCCGGCGTCCCGACGTGGAGGAGCACCGCGGACTCCGCGAACCCGACCGCGAGACGGGGTGCCGACCCCGCGAACCGGATGTCCGGGTCCGGAATCTGTCCTGCGTTCGCGACGAACGCGCCCCCGAGCGCGGCGAGGGCGGGGCCGACCTCCGGGGCCTCCGGACTCCGCGGCGTCGGGAGAACGGCGAGGGGGAGAACGGCGACGACCAGGAGCGCGACCAAGGCCGCGGGGGGCACCCGCATGTTAGGTCCTCGGATGGAACCTCCCGCTCACGGAAGAGGTTTGTGCCGCGTCGACCGGAACTTTGAATACGACGGCAAGGTTTGAGCGCCGGAACGCCCGGGTGACAGAGCGGCTAATGTGACGGACTGCAGATCCGTTTTAAGGGGGTTCGACTCCCTCCCCGGGCATCCTGCTCGGGCGCGGCGCGGGGTCCGTCCGATGAAGCCTGACCGGCCTCGCGTCCGCCCTCCGGGGCGCGGCGACGACCCGGGGCCCGGGTCCGCAGATGGCGGGTTCAAATAGCGCGCCGCGGTTGGCTCCGCACTCCATCCACGGAGGTCGCCCGCCATGCGCTACTACAACAGCATCCTCGAGACGATTGGGAACACGCCCCTCGTCCGCCTGCCGAAGATCGCCAAGGACGCGAAGGGGCTGTTCCTCGCCAAGCTGGAGATGTTCAACCCCGGCGGCAGCGTGAAGGACCGGATTGGCCAAGCGATGATCGAGGACGCGGAGCGCCGCGGGCTGCTGAGGCCGGGCGGGACAATCATCGAGCCCACGAGCGGGAACACGGGGATGGGCCTGGCGATGGTCGCCGCGATCAAGGGGTACCGCACAATCTTCACGATCCCGGACAAGATGAGCCGGGAGAAGATCGACATCCTGAAGGCGTTCGGCGCGCGGGTCGTCGTGACCCCGACCGCCGTGCCCCCGGAGCACCCGGACTCGTACTACAAGGTCGCGGAGCGACTCCACCGGGAGACGCCGAACTCGATCGTCCCGAACCAGTACGCGAACCCGGAGAACCCGAACGCGCACTACCGGACTACGGGGCCCGAGATCTGGCTGGACACGGACGGGAAGGTCACGCACTTCGTGTGCGGGATGGGGACGGGCGGGACGATCAGCGGGACGGGGAAGTTCCTGAAGGAGAAGAACCCGGAGGTGCGGGTGATCGGCGTGGACCCCGTGGGCTCGATCCTGACGGACTACTTCCACACGCGACAGGTCTCGCACGGGCACACGTACAAGATCGAGGGGATCGGCGAGGACTTCATCCCGGAGACGACCTGGTGGGACGTGATCGACGAGGTCGTGAAGGTCGGGGACCGGGAGGCGTACCTGATGACTCGGCGGCTCGCGCGGGAGGAGGGGATCCTCGCGGGGAGCTCCGCGGGCGCGGCCCTCGTCGGCGCGGTGCGGATCGCGGAGTCGATGGACCCGGACGACGTGCTCGTCGTCCTGCTCCCGGACTCGGGCACGAAGTACGTGTCGAAGGCGCACAGCGAGGCGTGGCTGAAGGAGATGGGGTTCCTCGAGGAGCCGTCCGCGCCCCTCCTGCAGATCCTCCGCCGGAAGGACGAGGGGCTCGCGGGCGTGATCTCCGTGGAGGCGACCGCGACGGTGCGGGAGGCCGTGGACCGGATGCGCCGCCACGGGATCTCCCAGATGCCCGTGATGGACCGCGGGCAGGTCGCGGGCAGCGTGTACGAGGACGAGCTCATGAAGAAGCTGCTCGAGGACCCGTCCGTGAACGACGCGCCCCTGAGCCGCGTGATGGAGGAGCCGTTCCCGCTCGTGGACCCGGGCGCGGAGCTGGACCGCGTGTACCGGCTGCTCCTGAAGGGCAGCCCCGCGGTCCTCGTCGGGACCCCGGACAAGCTCGAGGGGATCGTCACCCGCATCGACGTGCTCGAGTACCTCGCGGGCCGGAGCCAGCGGTAGAATCGGTTCCTCGCGGGATGAGGGCGGGAGGCGGTCGTCCGGTCCCGCCCCCGGGTGCTCACCCGCCCTTGATGGCGGCCGCGATCGCTCCGAAGATCGGCGGCCACATCAGGAGAACCGCCACGAGCGTCCCGGCCAGGAAGACGCCGAACCACCTCTTCAGCTTCAGGTCTCGCTTCCTCAGCGCGAAGTGGAGGACCGGCCAGCTCACGAACCACGCGACGAACATGAACAGCTCCTTCCCGCTGTAGGGCCCGATCCCCGCGTTCAGCGTGATCGCGTTCTTGAAGCCGTTGTCCACGTCCGCGGCGATGTTCGTAATCGCGAGGGTCATCAGGCCAATCCATGCGGCGAGGAGCGCCGCCACAATCGCGCCGGTCGGGAACTTCAGCGCCGCGGGGGCCTCCGCCGCGGGCGCCGTGGGGTGCGCGACGTCCATTCACCCCACCCCCCGGAGCTTCGTGATCGCGGCACCGAGCGTGTACGCCATAATCAGGAAGACCCAGCCGAGGAGGAGGGGGACGCTCGCGGCGGCCCGGGCCTCCTTGCTCTTCACGAGGGAGTCCCCGTACCGCCACAGGATGAACGTGGACACGAGGAACATCGGGAGGGTGAAGAGCGCGATGAACTCCTTGAACTCGAAGAACGTGTCG
>DATBXC010000162.1:0-5869 GCA_036514455.1 Thermoplasmata archaeon
CGTCCCATGTACATGTACCCCGGGTACGCGCCCGTGTACGTGCCCCAGGCGACCGCGCTGTGCCCCGTGTGCGGGAGCCCGCTCCAGTGGGTGCCCCAGTACTCCCGCTGGTACTGCCAGCGGTGCGGGGCGTACCGCTGACCGGGGCGGCCCCCGTAATCCTCATCCGGCCTCGGTCCATACGACGGACGCCGACCTCGGGACTCGGCGCGTGGGCGGGATGACGGACGCGGGGTTCTTCGACGCCCTGGGCCTGGGGGCCGTGCTCCTCACCATGGGGTTCATCACCCTGTACGTGGGCCTCGCCTACGTCCCCGCCATCTGGGTCCTGTTCGTCTGCGTGTGGCCCGTATTCCTGGTCGTAATCTTCGTGTACGAGATCCTGAAGGGCCGCTCCCGCTCGGAGGTCATGGGCACGCCGCGGGTTCTGATCGACCTCTCCGAGCCCACGCGGGTCGCGAAGACGTGCCCGACCTGCTGGGCCGTCGTGCCCGGGGTCGCGACGGCGTGCCCGCGGTGCGGGATGCGGCTGCTCCCGGAGTACCCCCGGGCCCCGCCCCCGAAGTTCTGCCACCAATGCGGCGGCCTGCTCGAGGGCGTCTCCCGCTACCGCCGCGGATACTGCCCGACATGCAGAGCGTACCGGTAGGACGCGCCAGGCCGCCCGCGGGAAGCGCGATTCGCCGGCACCGCCGTCGGATACAAGTATCGGCTCCGGGGTGGCGGCACCGTGCCCCTCGACGCGGGCGTCCCGACGCGGTTCCCGGAGGTCGAGCGCGAGCTCGCGTGCCGCGTGTGCCACGGGGACTTCAAGCGGTGCCGCCTCGTGACGTGCCCGTACCTCAGCGGTGTCCGGACGTGGTTCGCGGAGCAGCCCGCGCTCGGGTCCTCAAGCCTGTTCGGAGCGTCCCCGCCCTCCGCCTTCGTCGGGGAGTGGGGCTATCCGAAGGTCCTCGCGGGCCCCCTCGTCCCGCCCGCGCGGGAGGGGACCGGGCTCATGGACATGCCCGAGACCTGGGTGGACCTCGACCTCGGCGAGATCCTGCGGTTCCGGCTGAGCCTCGTGCGCGGGAAGGCGGCGCGCGAGGTGGGCGCCGCGCGGGCGCCGGACCGCATCCTCGAGGCGACCCAGCAGGAGGCGATGGCCTCCGAGCCCCTGGACACGGAGGTGTGGTTCGAGAAGCGGCCCGCCCTCCTGGGCCCGTTCGGCGCCCGGGCCCCGCCCACGGGGCCCTCCGCGATGATCCGGCGGCTGGACCTCGCGGAGAATCCCTCGATCCCGCGGCGGGTGGACGCCGTCGTCTCGGACACGGACCTCCTCGCGACGGAGGGCGTCGCGGACCTGTACCGCCACGGGATCCCGCAGAGCCACATCACGCGGGTGTTCAGCGTCGGGCTCCTCGGGACGAAGAAGCGCCGGAAGCTCGTGCCCACGGAGTGGTCGATCACCGCGGTGGACGACATCCTCGGGAAGCGCGTGCTGGAGCGGGTGAAGGGCTTCCCGACGATCGACGAGTTCCGCGTGTTCGGCCACGCGGCCCTCGGGAACAACGTGCAGGTCCTCCTCGCGCCGACGTCGTGGATGTTCGAGGGGCTGGAGGTGTGGGACGTCGAGAAGGACACGCGGCCGATCGCGGACCACGAGTTCTACCGCGGGCGGAGGACGTACCCGGACGCGATCGCGGGGGCCTATCATGCGACCCGCCTCCCCGTGCTCGAGTACCTGGAGCGGATGCGGCGCCAGGCGGGGGCGATCGTGTTCATGGAGGTGTACAGGGACTGGATCCCGCTGGGCGTGTGGCGGTACCGGGAGATCGCGCGCGTCGCGCTGTCCCGCCCGCCCTCGACGTTCGAGACGCTCGAGGAGGCCGTGGCCTTCCTGGGGACGCGCCTCAAGCTCCGGATGGCGCGCTGGCGGGAGAGCAGCACGCTCCTCCGGTTCCTCGCTCGCCAGCGGCGGCTCACGGACTACCCGCCGGGCTGATTGGGCCTCATCCCTCGTGGAACCGGCGGTACGGCATCGGCAGGAGGTCCCGCGCCCTCGCTTTCACAAGACGCCCGCCTTCTGGGAGGATCACCGTCGCGTCGGGGGCGTAGTCCACCAGGAGCTGGCGGCAGTTCCCGCATGGCGGGAGCACGGCGAACGCCGGGTCCCCGCCATCGACCGCGACGATCGAGACGAAGTCCCGCTCCCCGTGGCTCACCGCCGCGCCGATCGCGACGGGCTCCGCGCACGGTCCGTAGGCGGTCGTCTCGACGTCCACGCCCACGTACACATTCCCGGACGCGCAGCGGACCGCCGCCCCGACGGAGTGCCGCCCTTCGCGGTGGTTCCGGCGGATCACCTCCGTGGCGGCCTCGATGAGCTCGCGGTCCCGCGCGTCGATCTCCTCGGTCCCCATGGGCGCTCGCCACGGGAGGGGCGGGAGGCCCTTAAGGGTTCGGTGGCGTGCCGCTCAGCTCCGGTCCCGGACCTGGACGACGACCTCGCGGATGTCCGAGTTCGGGCCCTGGTCCACGATCGACTCGACCGCGTGCGCGACGTCCTCCGGCCGGAGGGCCCATTCCGCGTCGGGACTGGAGTAGTCCTCCTTCCGCCCGCCGAACTCCGTGATCACGTACCCGGGGGCGACGTACGCGACCTTGATGCCGTCCGGGTAGAGCTCCTCCCGCCAGCATTCGTTCATCCCGCGGAGGGCCCACTTCGTGCCGACGTACGCGGTGCCGCGCGCGACGCCCATGTAGCCCACGACGGACCCGATGTTCACGATCTGCCCGCCCTTCTGCCTCCGCATCTGCGGCACCGCGGCGCGGGTGAAGTGGAACGGTCCGAAGACGTTCACCTCGAACTGCTCCCGCATCGACGCCTCGGACAGCTTCTCGAGGGGCGCGTAGTGGCCGATCCCCGCGTTGTTCACGAGCACGTCGAGCCGGCCCCACGCGTCGACGACCGCCTTCACGGCCGCGGTCGCGAGGTCCGGCTCCCGCACGTCCCCCGGGATCGCGAGGGCCTTCCCCCCGCCATTCTCGATCGCCGCGGCGACCTCCTTCAGCCGGTCCTTCCGCCGGGCGACGAGCCCGACCCGCATCCCCTTGGAACCGAACCGGAGTGCGATCGCCCGCCCGATCCCGCTCGACGCGCCCGTCACGAGCGCCACGCGGCTCTCCGTCATGCTCCCGCCCAACGCGGGTGGGCCTTATGTGGGCTTCGCGCGGATCAGCGGGACGCGGCGGGGCTCGGCTCGAGCCGCTCGAGGATCTGGTCGCTGAGGCGCACGGCCTCCTCCCAGTCCTGTCCCTCGAACGCGGTGCGCGCGGCCTTCAGGATCCTCCGGACCTCCGTGACGTCCTGGCCCGCGTCCCGCGCCCGCTTCGCGATCTCGAGGGCCCGGTTCATCCGGTCGATCGCGTCGGCCTTCGTCGCCTTGCCCGAGCCCGCCACGACCTTCTCGAACTCCTGCTCCAGGGTCTCCTTCTGCTTCGGCGGCGGGGGCGGCGGGGCGCCGCGCGCGGGCTCGGGGGCGGGCGGCCGCTCTCCGGCGGCCCTCGGGGGCGGCGGCGGGGACGCCTTCGCGGGCGCCTCCCCGGCGGGCTCCCACTCGATCCCGGTCGCCTCGAGCGCGGACGCGAGGCTCCGCTCGACCTCCAGGATGTTCCGCTCCTTCACGACGAGCCGCGCCCGCTCCTTCGCGAGCTTCTCGAGCTCAGACTTCAGGGTCTGCTCCATCGTCGAGAGGTTCGTGAACTGGCCCTCCTGCTCCTTCATCCGCTTGTTGAACGTCTCCATGAGGGCCGACGTCTCCTCCTCCCGCCGCTGGAGGGAAGCGACCCGCTCGTTCTGGAGGCGGATGAAGTCCTCCTGCTGCGCGGCGATGGTCTTCTCCCGCCCCGCGATCGACTCGCCGATTTTCGTGACCCGCTCCAGGCTGTCCGCGAGGGCCGCCTCGCGGCTCGCGACGAGCTCCTCCCGCTCCACGAGGGACACAATCTTCGCGTTCGCCTCCGCGAGCCTCGCGCCGACCTCGTCCCGCTCCGACTTCGCTTTGTCCTGGAGGGACTCGATCTGCTGCTCCGTGTTCTGAAGGGCCTTCGCCCACTCCTTCAGGCGGTTGTCCTCGCCCGCGAGCTTCTCCTGGAGGTCGTGGAGGGACTTCCGGTCCTTCCCGAGCTCTCCCTCCCGCCGGGACAGCTCGTCGTCGCGGCGGTCCAGGTCTTCCTTGAGGGCCTCGAGGGCCTGCTCCATCTTCGCGAGCTCCCGCTTGTCCGCGTCGAGCTTCCTCCGTTCGACGTCGAGCTCCTTCTTCTGCGCGTCGACCTGGGTCTGCGCCTCCTTGAGCTTGTCCACCTTCGCCTTGATGGCGCTCCCGATGTCGGTCGCGGCGATCCGCTCCGGAGTGGTCTTGTCGGCCATGCGGGCACCCCTCTCGGGTCCGAAGGGGATTCACCCGTCATTCTCTATATAAGTAACGCCGCCGCCAGAATCACGCGTGAAAACGCCCGCGGGCGGTCCCGCACGGGAGGCGGGGCCCCCCGTTTGTCAACGCGGGCGCGTCCGACAAACGCAAGACACTTATAACTCGCGGAGCCATCGCGGCCCGCCGCGGCGGCCCCGCGGCGAAGGGATGGACATGACGGCACTTCGTCAGATCGACTTCGGGACGGCCCGCGAGATCGCGGAGCGGAAGGGCGTCCGGCCCACGAAGGTGCGCGGGACAAACACGCTCCGCTTCTCGACCCGGAAGGACGACCGCCTCGAGGTCATCACCTGGGACGAGTTCGAGAGGGTCGCGGTCTCCCGCCGCCTCGCCGTGTACGAGGGCGGCGGCTGGATGAAGCTCATGCGGGTTCCGTCAGGCAATCCTGCTTCGATGCGAAAGCCATAAGCCCCGCGCCGCCTCCCGTCCCCGGACACGATGGTGGACCTCGCGTTCGGCCTGACGGCCGTGGCCTCGATCTTCGCGGTCGTCGACCCGATCGGCGCAGTCCCGTTCTTCGCGGCCCTCACGGAGGGCTACCCGCCCGCGGACAAGCGGGCCGTGATCCAGAAGAGCTGCCTCGTCGCCCTGCTCGCGCTCCTCGTGTTCGGCCTCGTCGGCCAGTGGATCTTTATCGCGTTCAGCATCACCGTGCCCGCGTTCCAGATCGCGGGCGGGCTCCTCCTGTTCAGCGTCGGGTTCGAGATGCTCCACGGGGAGCGGCCCCGCACGAAAACGACGGAGCGGGAGCACGCGGAGGCCCTCGAGCGCCAGGCGGTCGGGGTCGTGCCGCTCGGCATCCCGCTGCTCGCGGGCCCCGGCGCGATCAGCACGGTGATGGTGTTGATGTCCCACGACACGGCCTCCCCGCTCGACAAGACGTTCGTGTTCGCGGGAATCCTCGTCGCGGTCCTCGCGAGCTTCGCGGCCCTCACGTACGCGGACCGGATCTTCTCGCGGGTCGGGCGGACGGGGACGCTCGCGCTCTCCCGGATCCTCGGGCTCCTCCTCGCGGCGGTCGGGGTCCAGTTCGTGATCAACGGCGTCCTCGCGGTCGCGCGCGCGAACGGGCTCCTCGGCTGACGCTCGGGGAGGCCCGTCCCGCGCGGCATTCTTTATAGTCCCCGGGGATTCCCGGCCCTATGGGCCCCGTGGAGGAGCGCGTCCTCCGGAAGATCGTGCCGGACGAGGAAGAGGAAACCCGCCTCCACGCGGTCGTCCACGTGCTCTCCGACGCGCTGTCCGAGCGGATCGCCGCGGCGGGCCTGGACGCGAAGCCGATCCTCGTGGGCTCCGTCGCGAAGGGCACCCACCTGACCTCGACGGAGATCGACATGTTCGTCGCCTTCCCGCCGGACGTCCCGAGGGAGACGCTGGAGAAGGAGGGGCTCGCG
>DATBXC010000163.1:0-7035 GCA_036514455.1 Thermoplasmata archaeon
CTCGAGAAGCACTGCGCGGTCGCGAAGGAGGAGGGCCTGAGGTACGTGTACATCGGGAACGTCGGGGGCCACCGCCTGGAGCACACGTACTGCCCCGGGTGCGGCGCGATCGCGATCCGGCGGTACCAGTTCGACATCACCGGGTGGTACCTGGACAAGCACAACCGCTGCAAGAAGTGCGGGACCCAGCTCCCGATCATCGGCGGGCTCGAGAAGACGTTCAAGGACGACCGGTTCTACTCCGTGCTCCACCACCGCTAGGCGGTGAGCTTCCCTTTCTCGACGAGGGCCTTGCCGTCGACCTCGACGGTCGCCTCCGTGAGGATCGCGTCCACGCGGACGCCGCACGACACCTTCCCGCCGAACGGGAGGCTGTCCCCGAACGCGACGTGGACCGCGCCGAGCGCCTTCTCCGCCTCCGGCAGCGCGGCGGTCGCGCGGGCCTTGGGGTTCAGGCCGATCCCGAGCTTCGCGAGGTTCCGGCCCTCCTTGCCGCCCCGGTTCATCTCGAGGATCGCGGCCTCCGCGCCGACGACCCGCGCCGCGTGGCCCTTCTCGAGGATCGCGGTCGCGGGCGCGTGGAGGGGCTCGTGGAAGAACGCGTCCGCGACGAGGCGGCCTTCCGCGCTCCCCTCGAGCGGGGACACGAAGATCTCCCCCGCGGGGAGCGTCGTGAACTCGCCCTTGCGGGTCGCGACGCCCGTGTCGGAGAAGTTCCACTCCCGCCCCCGGGCGCTGAGGGTGACGTCCGTCCCCGCCGCGGTCGCGAGGTGGATGCGGGAGGCGCCCCGGAGGCGGCGCTGGAGTCGACGCATCTGGGCGTGGATTTGGGTGTGGTCCACGGCGAGCGCCCCGCCGTCGAGCATCTCCTCCGTGATCCCCGGCATCGACACGACGCGGGCCCCGGAGCGGTTCGCCGCTCGGCGGGCGTGGGTGTGGGTCATCGAGTGCACGGTCGCGAGGAGGACGACGTCGGACTCGAGCGTCGCGGCGGCGAGGACGTCGGGCGGCTCGCGGCCCGCGCCCTCCCGCGTCCGGATCAGGGCGAGGACGGGGTCGCACCCGAGGGCGGCGGCCGCGTAGAAGAACGCGCGGCCCACGGACATGCGCTCGGGGTCCGCGACGACGAGGACCTTCTCGCCCGCCTTCAGTCCCGCGCTCGTCCGGAGGACAGACGCGGCTCCCTCCTCGAGGGCCACGCGGGCGGGATGCGGGACGCACGGAAAAAAGGTTCCCGTGCCCGCGGAGGCGGGTTCGCCGCCTGATAACGGGCCGAGAACCTTCAAATAACGGGGGGCTCGATGGACGCCTCCGTTCCCATGCCGACCGCCGTGGGCGAACTGAACCGGATCCTCCGGGACTTCAACGCGCGGTACCGCGCCTCCCTGAGCGCGATCGTGTCCCGGAGCGGGGTGCCGATCGCGTGGGCCCTCCCGCCGGAGGTCGTCGTCGACAACCTCGCGACCTTGAGCGCGACGATCCTCGGGGCGTCCGAGGTGATCTACTCCGGGATGAACCAGGACCCGCCGAAGCGGGTCGTCGTGGAGTCGGACAAGGGCACGCTGATCGCCACGGGCGTGGGGCCCAAGTCGTTCTTCGTCGCGATGGTGCCCGGGAAGGCGGACGCGTTCACGACGGGCCTCGATCAGGCGGCGACGTCGATCCGCCACGTGCTCCAGGGCCAGGGCTGAGCCACCGGCCGATCAGCTTCTCCCGCAGCCGCACGTACGCGGGCACCGTGTCGAGCTTCCAGAACAGCACGCCGAACGCGATGCCCGCCACGGCGCCCCCCAGGATGTCGGACGGGTAGTGGGCGCCCTCGTACACCCTCGCGAGGCCGACGAGGACCGCGTACGGGACGAGGGCGGGGAGCCACCTCCTCTCGTGGAGGCCGAGCAGGACCGCGAACACGAAGGCCCGGGCCGTGTGGCCGCTCGGGAAGGACGGGTCCGAGATCTCGGAGGGGAAGAGGGGCGCGAGGACGTGCACGCCCGGGTACACGTCGATCGGGCGCCAGCGGCCGATCGCGAACTTGAGGGCCTCCACGACGACAATCGAGAGGGCGAGCGCGACCACGAGGTCGAACGCGAGGGCGCGGCGGCGGACCCACCAGAGCTGCACGGCCCAGAGCACGATGATGTAGGCGAGCGCGCTCACGTCCAGGAGGAGGGCCGCGGCGTCGAGGGCGGGATTCGAGCCCGCGCCGTTCAGCGCGCGGAACAGGCCTTCCTCGGCCCCCTCGTACGCCATCGGGGCGCGATGCGGGCGCGGATAGAAAAGGGCTCGCCTCCGGGTGCGGCCGAACATGTTAGCCCGGCGGTACGACACCTACCGCCGGGGACGGCAAGGGCTTAGGTCGCGGGCGAGTTCCCTCTTTTGTGGACGAGGCCCTCGCCGCGTACGAGCGCCTGCTCGAGCGATTCGGCCCCCAGCATTGGTGGCCGGCGGAGACGCGGTTCGGGGTGATCGTCGGCGCCCTCCTGATGCAGCAGACCGCGTGGCGGAACGTCGAGGCCGCGATCCGCAACCTGAAGGACGCGGGACTCCTTTCCCCGGAGGCGATTGCCCGCGCGTCCGTCCCCGAGCTCCGAAGGCACGTCCGGGTCGCGGGCCTGTACCGCGCGAAGCCGCGGCGGCTGAAGCGGTTCTGCGAGCGGCTCATGGAGTTCGGCGGGGACCTGGACGCGTTCTTCCGCCGCGACCCCGCCGCGGTCAGGGAGGACCTCCTGGCACGGGAGGGTGTGGGTCCGGAGACCGCGGACTCGATGCTCCTCTACGCCTCCGAAACGCCGACGTTCGTCGTGGACGCGTACACGGTCCGGATCGCGAAGCGCCTCGGGTGGATTGACACGGATCGGTACGACGCGGTGAAGGGCTGGTTCGAGGCCCGCCTGCCGCGGGACGTCGCGGTGTACCGGGAGTACCACGCCCTGCTCGTAGCGCACGGCAAGGCGATTTGCCGCCCCCGCCCCCGGTGCGGGGAGTGCCCACTGAACGATAGGTGTGCGTACTATCGCACGACAAGGCCATAAGGCCTCGAGCGCGTTCCGAGGGCGGCGATGGACCGAATCCGCGCGATCACGTTCGACGCGTTCGGGACGATCGTGGACACGGGGCGGGACGTGCTGATCCAGATCGCGGACCGGGTCGTGTCCGACCACCTGCCCGCGGTGGACGCAGCGCGGTTCTTGGACCGCTGGGACCACTACTTCTTCGCGATCGATCACAACCCCTTCCTCACGCTCGCGGAGGCGACGGAGGTGAGCCTCGAGCGGGCGTTCGAGGAGTTCGGGGTCGATGCGGAACCGGAGCCGTATGTGGAGGCGCTCCAGCGGGAGTGGCTCCGCGCGAAGGCGTACCCGGAGGTGCCTGCGGTCCTGGAGGCCCTCGAGGGGATCCCGTTGGCGGTCGTGTCGAACGCGGACGACGCGATGCTCCGGGAGATTCTCGCGAGGAACCGCCTCGAGTTCGACACGGTCGTGACGTCGGAGGCGTGCCGGTCGTACAAGCCCGCCGCGCGGATCTTCGAGGCGGCGCTGCGGGAGCTCGCCGTCGGGGCGGGGGACGTGCTCCACGCGGGCGACTCCCTGGAGGCGGACGTGGGCGGGGCCCAGCGGCTCGGGATGGCGACCGCATGGGTGAACCGGACCCGCGAGGCGGTGCGGCCCGGAGGGCCGACGCCGGACCTCGTCGTCTCCGACCTGTCGGGGCTCCTCCCCGCGCTGGGCCGCGCGGGCCGGGCCTGAGGCCGTCAGGCGCGAGCCGTTGGGGACGTGACCGTGGCTAACATTTTAGGCCAGGCGCCTGCGCGCGCCACGTCGCCTCATAAAGCCCGCGGAAACAGAGCTTCGGATACCCGGATGAACCCCCGCGACGATTCCCCGTCCGCATGATGTCCGAGACGCGACCCCCGGTCCGGCGGCCCATTCCGCGCTTGCAGACGGTCCTCGTCGTCCTCGTCGCAGGACTCCTCCTGGTGGCTGGGCTGTGGCTCACGCTCGCCTCCCGCACGCCCGAACCCGACGGCCTCGGCCGCGGGACAATCGAGGCGGGCGGACTCACGCGGACGTACGCGTACCACCTCCCGGCCTCGGTCGACGGCTCGCGCCCCGTCCCGCTCCTCCTCGCGTTCCACGGCGGGGGCGGGGACGGCGCGGGGATGGCGGAGATCACCCACCTGAACGCAATCGCGGACGCGCACGGCTTCCTCGTCGTCTACCCCGACGGGGTCGAGAAGGGGTGGGCGGACGGCGGGCCGCCTCGCGCGGGACGGACGAACGCCGACGACCTCGCGTTCGTCTCCGACCTGATCGACGCGCTCGCCTCACTATGGGACGTGGACCTCCGCCGGGTGTACGCGACGGGAATCTCGAACGGCGGCCTGTTCTCCGAGCTCCTCGCCTGCCGGCTCTCGGACCGGATTGCGGCGATCGCGCCCGTCGCGGCGACGATGATTGTAGAGCTCGCGCCCACGTGCGACCCGGGGCGTCCGGTGCCCGTCGAGATCCTCCAGGGGACCGACGACTGGCTCATTCCCTGGGAGGGCGGAGAGGTCCCCGTGAGCCCCGGCCGCGTCGTCCTCTCCGTTAACGCGACCCTCGCGACATGGACGGGGATCAACGGGTGCGACCCCGAGCCGGACGTCCGGTACGAGCCGGAACTCGCGGACGACGGGACGCGGGTGCGGCGGGAGGCGTTCGGGAACTGCACCTCAGGCGCGGACGTCGTCCTGTACGCGGTCGAGGGCGGGGGCCACACATGGCCCGGCGGACAGCAATACCTCCCCGAGGTCCTCGTGGGGCGCACGACGCGTGACTTGGACGCGGGCGAGGCGATGTGGGCGTTCTTCGCGAATCATCCGATGCCGTGACCCGCGGGCTGACTTGTTAGGCCAGGACGCACAGTTGCGAGACGGAGGTGGGTCGGCCCGCGTGGCTAACATGTTAGGCCATCGCGGCGGGGAACCGGGGCCGGCCTTCCCCGAAAGCATTAAACGCGCTCAAGTTCTAGCAAACGGGGGGATTGGACGGGGGGCAAGGGGATTCTCTGGGTCACGTTCACCTTGCTATTGGCATTCATACTCGCGGGATGGGGGCCGTCACTCTCGGATTCCGAACCTCGACCGAGGAGCTCCATCGCCTGGTGGTTTGATTCGGCGACCGGCGCAGTCTGCTGGATCGGAAAGAGGGACACATGGGTTTTTCACGAATTCATCATCGATTTGGATGGAATCCACAACACCGGGTTCTCGAGCGCGTATCAATGGAGAGCCGACATAGGAAACTACACGCTCCACATGACTTGGAACGGACATGGGGGGTCCTCAATCGGCGACGAGACGGACACGACGATTTCCGTTCTATCCGAGGTTGCGGTGTACCCGCCCTGGCCGCACGTGCGGTTCACGGACATTGGCGTGTTTTCGGAGTGGTTCCATCCATTCGTCACGAAACGTACAACCCCGACGAACTGGGTCCTAGGAATCTCGGATGACGACGGCGCGAGGGCACTGCCCATCCGCCGTCCGTTTTGGATCAGTCTCGACGCCGGGAAGACATGGACGCAGCATGATCCGGCGGCGTTCACGGGACCGATAGGGGAGTGTAGGGAGGACTTCAAGACTCTCAACGCAACGGTCGACTTCGACCCGGATACCGTGAACCCCGGAAGTTCCGGACGGTGGGTCACCGTGTACATCGAGCTGCCCAGCGGCCACGACCCTCGGGAGATCAATGCGTCGACCGTCCTCCTGAACGACGCGGTCTCGCCGGTTCTTGACCCGAAGTACGGGTTTGTCTCGGACCCGACAGGCTACATCGTGGATCACGACCACGACGGCATGGAGGAGAGAATGCTGAGATTCGATCGGGGGAAGGTCGTCGCGGTTCTCCCGCCGGGGACGAATCCAGTCCGCATCGCGGGCAACCTGGCAATAGGCCAAGCGTTCGAGGGCTTGAGCGACCCGATCCGTCTACTGGACTCCCCAAGGTAGGGACGACATAGATGGCCCCGTACATGCATTCCCGATCCAGGTGTTAGGCCACGGCGAGCCTCGAGCCGAGCCGGCCCTGTGGGCTAACATGTTAGGCCAGCCACGCGTCGCCGACCCATGGGGCTAACATGTCAGGCCCGGCCCGCGACGAATCCTTTATACCCGCCCACGGCCATCCCCGCGGCGCGGAGGGGTGCCTGTTGTCGCAGGTCACCGTGGGGGAGCGCATTCTCGTCCACTTGGGCTCGTTCCTGAGGTTCTCGGACGCGTTCGAGTGCCCGCGGGACACGACCCAAGAGGGGATCTCCCGGGCGCTCGGGATCAGCCGCGCCCACGCGGCCCTCGAGCTGAAGCGCCTCAAGGCCTCCGCGAAGGTCGAGGAGCGGATGGCCCACGTCGCGGGCGCCCGCACCCGCCG
Organism: Thermoplasmata archaeon; assembly: GCA_036514455.1. Lineage (GTDB taxonomy): Archaea > Thermoplasmatota > Thermoplasmata > RBG-16-68-12 > RBG-16-68-12 > EA-19. Next base: position 6,411 of record DATBXC010000163.1, read on the forward strand.
CAAGGTGTACTTCCTCACATCGAGCGGCGCCGCCCTCGGGCGCGCCCTCCGGGACCACGCCCGGGGCAAGACGGTCCTGCTCGCGGACGGGGCCGAGCGCCGGGAGGCCCGCGGGGACGAGGCGATCGAGTCCCTGAAGGCCCGCGGCCTGCGGGAGGGGGAGGCGACCCAGGTCGTCCTCGCGTCCGACCTCGTGGACCTCCGGCGGCGCCACCGGCCCGGGGAGCGGGACCTGCCGACCGCGGAGCCGTTCGTGGACCGGGACGCGGAGCTCGCGGCCCTCCGGGACTGGCTCGCGTCGCCCGCGCCCCTCGCCCTCGTCCTCGGCGTCGCGGGCGTCGGGAAGACCGCGCTCGCGGTCCGCGCCGCGGCGGGCTTCGCGGGGCCCGTCTGGTACCGGAAGGCGTACGGCTTCGAGGACGCGCGCGCGTTCGCGTCGGGCCTCGCGGACTTCCTCGACGGCGCGAGCCGGCCCCGCCTCCGCCACTACCTCGCGAACGGCGGGTTCGACCCCGTCGACCTGGGCAGGATCCTTCGGGAGGACCTCGCGGGCGTGCTCGTGATCGCGGACGACGTCCACGCCTCCCCAGAGGTCGCCGGCTTCCTCCGGCTCGTGGTGGACGCG
>DATBXC010000164.1:0-2566 GCA_036514455.1 Thermoplasmata archaeon
GGCGGCTTCCCGGACGGGGAGCGGTACGTCCGCGTCACGGGGGCCCTGGAGGGCCACGACGCGGTCGTCGTCCAGACGACCCACCCGGACTCGAAGATCGTCGAGCTCCTATTGCTCCTGGACGCGGTCCGGGACTTGCGACCCCGAAGCCTCGCCCTCGTGATCCCGTACTTCGGCTACGGCCGCCAAGACAAGGTGTTCGAGCCGGGCGAGGCGCTGTCCGCCCGGGCCCTCGCGAAGCACCTCCAGGTGGGCGCGGACCGGGTCCTCCTGATGGGCATCCACAACCCCGCGGTCCTCGGGTTCTTCGACGTCCCCGCCATGGAGGTGAGCGGGATGCCCGCGGTCGGCCGATACCTCAAGGACAAGGACGTCGACTTCGTCCTCGCCCCGGACGACGGCGCGGTCCGGCACGCGAAGGAGGTCGCGGAGGCCTCCGGGAAGCCCTGGGACGCCCTCGAGAAGACCCGCATCGACTCGTACACGGTGAGGGTCGAGCCGAAGCGGCTGGACGTGGCGGGGCGGCGGGTCGCGATCGTGGACGACGTCATCTCCACGGGCGGGACCGTGGCCCTGGCGGCGCGGGAGCTGAAGGCCCAGGGCGCGAAGCACGTCGAGGTCGCGGCCCTCCACGGCCTCTTCGTCGGGAACGCGTGGGACAAGCTCTCCGCGTGCGACGAGGTCGCGACCTCCGACACGGTGCCCTCCCGGGCGACGCGGTTCTCCGTGGCCCCGGAGTTCGCGGCGGCCCTCCGGGCCCGCGGGGTATGAAGGGGCCGACCCTACTCCGCCACCCCGTTTTATTCCACGGGCCAAATACATTCGGGTACGTATGTGAAAGTTCGAACCCTCTAATAGCCCCGTCCGACAGTGTTTCGCACGGGGTTGTACCTCTTGCAGACGGTTGTGACGACGGACGTGGCCCTGAAGCAGATGGAGGGGATCCGCGTCGCGTACGTTCCGCATCGTGGGCCCTACAGCGAGATCGGGTTCGCCTTCCAGAGGCTGCTGCGGCTCCTGTCGAACCGGCGGCTCCGGCCCGCGGGGCCGATGATCGCCCTGTACTTCGAGGAGCCGGGCGAGGGCGCGATCATGAAGGCGCGGAGCGAGGCCGCGGTCCCCGTGATCGGCGAGGTGAAGCCGGACAACGAGCTGCGGGTCCGGGACCTCCCGCCGTCCGAGGTCGCGAGCCTGATCCACGACGGCCCGCCCTCCCGGTACGAGGAGAGCTACGCGACCCTCCGGAAGTGGATCAAGGCCCACGGATACGAGGCCGCGGGGCCCACGCGGGAGATCTACGCGCGGGACCTCTCCGAGCTCCCGCCGGGCATCCTATACGCGGAGATCCAGATCCCCGTCCGGAAGAGGCGGAAGCGCTAGGCCTCACGTGGGGCCCGTCGCGGGCCGGCAGAGGTTCGACGGCTTCTCGAGGTAGCGGTTGAACGCGATCACCGCAATCGACTGCGCGTACTCGCCGATCTCGCCCATGCCGCTGTAGATCCCCCGGAGCGGGAGGATCGCCTTCGGGTCCTTGATCTCCTTCAGGACCAGCCGCACGAGGTCCGCTTCCCGCTTCTCCAGGGTCTCCGCGATCCGGATCGCCTCGTTCGCCTGCTTCAGGTCCCGAGACAGGAGCCCGCCGAGGGCCTTGCTGTACACCTGGGCGATCACGTCCGCCATGCCCTGGAAGGCCTTGAGGATCGAGCTCGGGACCTTCACGTCCAGGGCGATCACCTCCTTCACGTACCCCGCGATGTCGTAGCAGTGGTCCGCGACCGTCTCCAGGTCCCGGGAGATGACCCGGTACCCCGGGATCTCCAGGCGGGTGCGCATCCCGAGCTGCTCCACGAGGGCCTCGTCCATCTGGGCGGACAGCACCAGGCGGAGAATCAGCCAGTACATCATGTCCGCGTCGTCCTCCCGCTTCAGCGCGTCCTCCGCGAGGGCGACGTCCTGCGTGATCAGGGCCTCGAGCGACTCGGAGAGCATCGTCGCCCCGAGGTTGTACAGCCGTTTGATGAGCGCGTCGAGCGGGTAGTTCGAGGGGTTGATCGAGCACTGGAGGACGACCTTCGAGGGGCTCTCCTCGATGATCCCGATTCCCATCAGGCGGCGGATCGCCCGCCGCACCTCGTCCTGGTGGTCGCTCCGGAGGCGCAGGGCGGACCGGACGATGATCTTCTCGCGGCCCAGGACGTAGTTCCCGACGATCACCCGCTCGAGCATCCCGGGCTCCTCGCACAGGTCCGCGTCGACGATGAACTCCGTGGACGCGCGGTGCCGCTCCTCGGCCGCGGGCCCGGGGAGGACCTTGAGGGCCTCCCCCTCCTCGACGAGGAACACCTGGTCGCCCTTCTTCAGGTTCCTCTGTTCCGCCCACTCCTTCGGGAGGGAGATCGTCAACGTCGCCGCGCCGACCTTCTGGATCTTCCGCGATTCCATGACCTTCGCCTCGTGTTACCGCCGCGACCGTAGTACTGTCTGCATATGTATTAAAGCCATTCTCCCCCAATATCGTCGGTATTCTATATATTCATAATGACAGTTTGCTAGACGCCTTGAAATG
>DATBXC010000165.1:0-2457 GCA_036514455.1 Thermoplasmata archaeon
ATACCCGAGCCGGTCCGAGGCCTTCCGCGAGGCGCTGCGGGACTTCATCGACGAGGCGGAGTGGTCCCACGAGTCCGGCACGAGCACGCTGATCCTCGTGGCGGTCGTGGACAAGGAGGCGACGAAGGCGGACCTCGTCACAATCCAGCACCGGTTCGCGGAGATCCGCACGCGCCTCCACACACACCTCGACGAGCGGAACTGCCTCGAGATCTTCGTGGCGGAGGGCCCGAGCGGGCGGCTCAAGGAGTTCGTCCAGCGCCTGCGGCGGGTGAAGGGTGTGAGCGCGATCAAGTTCATCAGCACGAGCCCAAGGGTCTGACATGGCGACGAAGACGCCCCCGCCGAAGCGGCGGGAGTTCGCGTACGGGCACGGATTCTTCCTGCAGCGGCTCCTCCTGTTCGCGGCGTTCGCGGCGTTCTTCCTCGCGTTCCTCGCCATCCTCATCCACGGGACCCCGCCGGAGTGGCTCGCGGGCCTCGCCGTCCTGCTCACCGTGTACATCCTCGTGTGGGGCGTCTCCCCGCTCCTCACGAGCCACTGGCTCACGACGACCCGCCTCATCCTGCGGCAGGGCTGGTACTTCCGCGCGGTCCTCCCGCTGCGGGAGATCGAGGAGGCCGAGCCATTCGAGGGGAGGGTGCCCCTCGGGCTGCGGGCCCCCTTCGGACGGGGCCGGCTGTACGCGACGGGCTCGAAGGTCGGGCTCGTGTCGGTCCGGCTCCGGACCCCGCGGCGGTTCTGGGCCGTCCTAGGGGCGGACGCGGATGAGATCGTGTTCGACGTGGACTCGCGGGAGCGGTTCCTGGAGGCGTTCCGGGAGCGGCAGACGTCACTCGCGCCAGTCGAGGCCGAACGTTCGGATGCCCACCTTCGGGATTAGCGGCGTCTTCCGCTTGTGGACGCTGCGGGCGACCATCGCCTCCACCCGCCGGACCGCGGTGAGGTCCACACCCGTCTGTTCCGCGATCTCCTCCGGCGAGAGGTGAATCTCGATCCCGAGGAGGACCCGGTCGAGGTCCGCGTACTTGATCCCGAGCTCGCCCTCGTCCGTCTGGCCGGCCCACAGGCCCGCGGTCGGGACCTTATCGAGGATCCGTTTCGGCACGCCGAGGAATGCCGCCATCCCCCGCACCTGCGTCTTGTAGAGGTCGCCGATCGGGAGGAAGTCTGCTCCGCCATCCCCGAAGAGGGTGAAGTACCCGCTTGCAATCTCAGACTTGTTCCCGGTCCCCATGACGATGCGCCGCTCGGTGTTCGCGATTGCGTAGAGGAGGATCATCCGCACGCGGGCCTTCACGTTCCCGAGCGCGGTCCGCTCGTCCTTCCGGATCTTGAGCGTCTTCTGGAAGGCGGCGACGAGCGGGGCGATGTCATACCGCCGGAGTTCGATGTCGAGAGCCTTCGCCCAGCCCCGGGCGTCCGCGTAGTCGGGACCCTTCGCGGGTCCCTCGCCGCTCCACACCCCGACGACCTTGTCCGCACCCGCCGCGTCCACGCACAGCTTCGCGACGAGGGACGAGTCCATGCCGCCGCTCATCCCGAGGACGATCCCACGGGCACCGGAATCCTCGAGGTGGTGGCGGATGAAGGAAGCGACGATGCCCACCTGCTCCTCGCGGAACTTCGGCTGGAGGGCGGCCATCCGCGCGGGTTACCCCCGCCTCCCTTAACAATCTTTCCGCACCGCCATGGGATCCGCAGGCCGATTGTCGCTCGCGCGCCTCCGCGTCTGTTATCCTTAGTCAAGGATAGCAAGGGCCTCCGTCGCCGCGGCGGTCGTGGGGCCTCCCCCGCGGAGTCAACCGTTAAGTGCTCGGGCCCGTTCGCTCCGGACCCATGAACCCGGAGGAGGTCGTCCTGCTCTTCGCGGACGAGTACAGCCGGATGGCGGAGACGTACGACAGGAACGTCACCCCGCACTTCGGCCCGATCGCGGAGAAGGTCCTCGAGCTCGCGCGGCCGGCGCCCGGCGAGCTGTTCCTGGACCTCGGGGCGGGCACGGGCCTCCTCGCGTGCCTGCTCGCGCCGAAGGTCGCGCCCCAGGGCGTCGTCGCGATCGACCTCGCGGACGGGGCCCTCGCGACGGCCACGTACCGCGCGGCGGTCCTCGGGATCAGGACGATCCGTTTCGAGATGATGGACGTCCGGAACATCGTGTACCGCGGCGGGCTCTTCGACGGCGTCGTGAGCAACCTTGGGATCCCGTACTTCGGGACGGACCGGTGCTTCCGCGAGGTCTCGCGGGTCCTGAAGCCCGCGGGCCGGTTCGTGTTCTCGGAGTGGGCGGAGTTCCCGGACCCGCCGCAGGACGCGCTGCTCGCGGCCCTCCGGCGGCACCAGAACCCGGACCCGCCGCGGAAGCTCGCGGAGCTGCGGGCCGCGAACGAGTTCGCCCGCGCGAGCGACGGCTTCCGGGCCCTCCGGGACAGTGGCCGGATGACGGAGGTCCTCCG
>DATBXC010000166.1:0-12451 GCA_036514455.1 Thermoplasmata archaeon
CTAGAACGGATCCGACGGTCAGGGACGAAGCCCAGGGGCGCAAACGGGATTAGATACCCCGGTAGTCCTGGGTGTAAACGCTGCAGGCTTGGTGTCGGGGGTCCTACGAGGGCGCCCGGTGCCGGAGCGAAGGTGTTAAGCCTGCTACTTGGGGAGTACGGTCGCAAGACTGAAACTTAAAGGAATTGGCGGGGGAGCACCGCAACGGGAGGAGCGTGCGGTTCAATTGGATTCAACGCCGGACAACTCACCGGGGGCGACCATCACATGAAGGCCAGGCCGATGACCTTGCTTGATTCTTGGAGAGGTGGTGCATGGCCGTCGTCAGTTCGTACCGTAGGGCGTTCTGTCAAGTCAGATAACGAACGAGACCCTCGCCCCTAATTGCTACGCCGATCTCCGGATCGGTGGCCACAATAGGGGGACCGCTGGTGCTAAATCAGAGGAAGGAGAGGTCAACGGTAGGTCCGTATGCCCCGAATCCCCCGGGCTACACGCGCGCTACAAAGGTTGGGACAATGGGCTCCGACCCCGAGAGGGGAAGGCAATCCCGAAACCCAATCGTAGTTCGGACTGAGGGCTGTAACTCGCCCTCACGAAGATGGATTCCGTAGTAATCGCGTGTCAACATCACGCGGTGAATATGCCCCTGCTCCTTGCACACACCGCCCGTCAAGCCACCCGAGTTGAGCCGGAGTGATGGTGCCGTTCTTGCGGTGCTAGAACTTCGGTCCAGCAAGGAGGGCTAAGTCGTAAGTGACGTTGCGACTCCGAGGCCGCGAGGCCCCGGAACAAACCTGGCTATATGCGGGGAACTCCGTGGATCCCCACGTACCGCGTCGCGGTAAAAATCGTGGGGTGCGGACAATCCGCAGGGAAGGCCGGTCCCAGAGGACCGGAACCCTCAGAGACTGCACGCCGGGCTCCGGCTTACGCCGGATGATGATACAGTCCACGCCCCGTGGCGACACGGGGGACACCGTGAACAAGGTATCTGTAGGGGAACCTGCAGATGGATCACCTCCTAAGCAATTTCGAGGCGATCCGCTGAGCTCCGCGATGCGGAGCAGATGAAGCAGGTCTGCCTGGTGGCGTGAACGCCCACCTCGAGATGCGTCGAGCGTCCCACCGATTTTATATCACCTTCACAGGCAGTTTCGCTGACCTCCCCCGCGAAGCTTCTTGAGTCCAGCATGCGGCATGGGGTCGGCGCTACGGTTGACAAGGGCCTACATCCTAGGGGCGATGCACGACGGGACATTCCACGCCAGCACAATCCGCATCTCGCAACGCGAGAAGCCCTATGTCGTGATGATCCAGAACCTGATTCTCACCATGGGTGGGAAGGCCTGGGTCTACAGAGAGGGCCGGAGAAGGCGGCTCTATGTAGTCGAATTCTCCCGGTCCTTCATGCGTGGACTGCAGATACGCTCCCGTCGCGACAGAATCGACTATGCCCGCGGATACTTCGATGCGGAGGGTGGCATCCCCTCCGTGGGCTGGCATGAGCCCTACCTCTACTTCGCTCAGAAGAATCGAAGCGACCTCGCTCAACTACGGATCATACTCCTTGATCTGGGGATTTCCTGCGGGGAAATACACAATCCGAGCCGGCGAGCGGATCCGGACTACTGGCGGTTCTATGTAGGGCGTCGGTCAATCAGGACGTTCGCGAAAGTCGTAGGATCCTGGCACCCTCGGAAAGCCTTCTTGCTATCAAGGATTGCTGGCGAGACGCAAGGCGCCGCCCACTAGATCGGCGCCTCGACCAGGGTCGCGGTCCGCTCGACCCCGGTCACCTTCCGGATCCGCATGCTCACGAGCCTCGCGAGGGCGGTCGTGTCGGGGACATCGAGGCTCAGGAGGTAGTCGTACTCCCCGAACAGGAAGTGGATCTCCCGGATCGCCGCGATGTTCTGCAGGGACTCCATCACGTCCTTCTCGCGGCCCATCCCGACCTTGATCAGAATGTAGGCCCTCATCCGATCCGCAGGCGGAACGGGCTGGGGGTAGAAAGGGATGCCGTCCGTACCCTCCGTATCCACGCGGGCGGGGATCCCCCTCAACCGCCCCCGACGACCGGGACGAAGGCGAGACGGTCCCCGTCCTTCACCCGCACCGCCACGTTCGCGTCGGGGAGGACCACGTCGTTCAGGACGACGCGGACCGCGGGCTCGACCTTCCCCGGGGCGGGCTGCAGTTTCCGTCCCGCCGCGGGATAGCGCTCGGAGATCGCGGCGAGGACCCCGCCGAGGGTGGGCTCTCGCACCTCGAGCACGACGTCGTCCGTCACCCCCGCGGCGGCCCGGAAGGGCCCCATGAGCCGGACCGTCACCCGCACGCCCCGCCCAAGGCCCGGGCGCCATAAAAGGATGGCGGGGTCTATGGAGAGAACCGCTAAGTAACCGGGCGGCCTTCTCGGACCCGAGATGGGTGACGCCATGGACCTGAAGCTCCGGATGCTGCACGTGGACCTGGACTCCGCCGAGATCGAGGCGGAGGAGCGCGGCCCCGAGTACTGGGAGCGGTACGTGGGCGGACGCGGCGTCGGGGCGAAGCTCCTGAGCGAGGAGGACTTCCGGCGGGACCCGTACGACCCGCGGATGCCCGTGTTCCTCTGCACGTCCCCGTACGAGGGCACGATCGCGTCGTGCAACCGCACCTGGGTCGTGTCCGTGTCGCCCCTCACGGGGTACTACTCGTGCGCCGCGGCGGGCGGGTTCTGGGGCCCGACCCTCCGAAAGGCGGGCTTCGACGTCGTCCGCATCGTCGGGGCCTCGGACGGGCCCGCGCGGCTCGAGATCCGGAACGGGAAGGCGACACTCCACGACGCCAAGAAGCTCTGGGGCCGCGACACGGAGGAGACGCGGGAGGCGCTGAGGAAGGAGGGGCGCGCCCTGACGATCGGCCCGGCGGGCGAGAACCTCGTCCGCGTGGCGGGCGTCGCGCTCGAGGACCGGATGGCGGCCCGTGGGGGCCTGGGCGCCGTCCTCGGCTCGAAGAAGCTCAAGGCGGTCACGGTCTTCGGCACGATGGACTTCCCGGGCCTGCAGGGGCAGCCCGCGAAGGTGTTCCACAAGAAGACGATCGCGAACAACACGGAGCGGAGCGGGTACTTCCACGAGATGGGCACCCTCGAGATCCCGCCGAAGGTGAACGACGCGTACCTGTGGCCGACCCACAACTGGCAGGACGTCCACTGGGACGAGGGCCAGCGGCTGTATTTCCCGGAGTGGAAGAACCTCCTGACCGGGTACACGACCTGCTTCGACTGCGCGATCCGCTGCACCCGGGAGAACACCTCCCGCTACGGGGACAAGGGCCGCGGCCCGGAGTACGAGACGACGTGGGCGTTCGGCCCGCAGATCATGAACACGGACCCGGACGTGATCGTGCACGCGAACAAGCTGTGCGACAAGTACGGACTCGACACGATCTCCACAGGGAGCATCCTCGGCTGGTACCGGGAGCTGATCGAGCGGGGCCTTGCGGACGACACATGGGCGTCGAACGAGAAGGTGTTCGAGCTGATCGACGCGATCGCGCACCGCAAGGGAATCGGCGACGTGCTCGCGGAGGGCACGCTCCGGGCGAGCGCGCATTTCGAAGGCGGGTCCGAGGGCTTCGCGATCCAGCAGTGCGGGATGGAGCTCCCCGCGTACGACCCGCGCGGGTCCTGGGGGATGTTCCTGTGCTACGTGTTCGGCCCCCGCCACGGGTGCCACAACAAGGCCTGGACCGTGTACATGGAGCTCGGGATGAGCCTCGACGCCCGCGTGGGCCCGGCGGGGAAGCCGAAGATCGTCTCGGACCTGCTCGACGAGACCGCGGTGATCGACTCGATCGGGATCTGCACCCTCGTGACGCCCGTCACGTTCACGGAGGCGCCGGAGGCGTACAAGGCGGTCCTCGGGAAGGAGGTCACGGACGGGGAGATGCGCGCGATCGGGAAGGGGATCGTGGACCTCGAGCGGCGGCTCGACGTGGACCGCGGCCACACGAAGGACAAGGATTCCCTCCCCGCCCGCCTCGTCGAGGAGGCCGTGACGGTGAACGGGAAGCGGGTCCGCCTCGGCCCGGAAACGTGGGCCGCGATGCGGGACGAGTTCTACCACGTGCGGGGCTGGTCTCCGGACGGGGTCCCCGCCCTCGCGATTCCGCAGTAGCGCGCGCGGATGTTTCCCCCTTCGATAACCGGGGGGAATGATTCAAGTAGCCTCAGGCCGGTGAATCGCCGTCGAGACGATGCGGTCGATGAGCGCAAGGCCGAACGTGGGCCTCCGGGTGATGATGGTCGTCTTGTGGACGACGATCTTCCTGGTCGGCGTGGCCGTCGCCCTCCTCGCGTCAATCGGCGGGCTCGCGGACGGAGTGGCACGATTCTCGGCCCTGACCGTCGAGTGGAAGACCGCGGCAATCGCGGCCGCCGTCGCGATGGTCCTGTGCGGCCTCTGGGGAATCTCCGGCGCGTACCGGAACCTGAGCCACAGCGTCACGCTGATCTCGGAGGTCGACCGGGCCCGCAAGGAGACGATCGCTCTCGACAACACCCGGTACATGCAAGAGCCGAAGTAGGTCCCCGGCCCCGCCCGGCGGGTTTGTAGACATTGTAGACGAGAATGTATATTATTTCGACCCGCCATCTCCGAGCCGATGGCGCCCGAGGCCATGGACCGCGGTCCCCTCGACGCGGGCTTCTCGTCCGCGAAGAAGGCGGTCCTCATGATGCTGAAGCGGGCCGGGACCTCGTCCCTCGCGGATGTCGCGAGGGAGCTCGGGGTCACGAAGATGGCGGCCCTGCGCCACGTGAACGTGCTCGAAGCGAAGGGACTCGTCGAGCGCTCCTTCGTCGCGGGGGGCCGCGGGCGGCCTCAGGTGTTCTTCCGCCTGGCCCCGGGCGCGACCCGCCTCTTCCCGGAGGCGTACACGCAGATGACCCTCGCCGCCCTCGCGTTCGTCGAGGAGAAGCTCGGCCCGGACGCCGTGACCGCGCTCCTGAAGCAGCGGGCCCAGGAGGTGTACGCGGAGCACCGGCCCGAGATGGAGGACAAGGGCCTCAAGGAGCGGGTCAGGACCCTCGCCCGGATCCGCGACGAGGGCGGGTACATGGCGGAGATCGGGGCCGCGCGGAAGGGCACGTTCGAGCTCCTCGAGCACAACTGTCCGATCTTTGCGGTGGCGGGCACGTACGGGGAGGCGTGCGCGGTGGAGCAGGAGCTCTTCCAGAAGCTCCTCCGGGCGGACGTCGAGACCTCCCACCGCGTCGTCGCGGGCGACTCCGTGTGCCGGTTCCTGATCCGCACCCGCGAGGCGAAGAACCGTGGGCGGTGAGCGCGTAGCGTCCCCGATGGCGGGCCGCGTGTGCATCGTGACGGGCGCGAGCTCGGGAATCGGGAAGGAGACCGCGGCGGGTCTCACCCGCCTCGGAGCGACCGTCGTCCTCGCCTGCCGGGACCCGCGGAAGGGGGAGGCCGTACGCCAGGAGATCCTCACGCAGACGGGAGACGGGGAGGTGGAGCGGGCGGCGCTCGACCTCGCAAGCCTCCGGTCGGTCCGGGCGTTCGCCGCCGACGCGATCGCCCGCCATCCGAGGACCCACGTCCTGGTGAACAACGCGGGGATCTTCTCCCGGTCAAGGCGGGTGACGGAGGACGGACTGGAGAGCCAGTTCCAGGTGAACTACCTGGGACCGTTCCTGCTGACGCATCTCCTCCTGCCCGCCCTCGAGGCGGGCGCGCCCTCCCGGATCGTGAACGTCTCCTCCGCAGCGCACACGGGCGGGCGAATCGACTTCGCAGACCTCCAGGGGGAGCGGGAGTACAGCGGGTTCCGCGCGTACAACCAGTCCAAGCTCGCGCAGGTCCTCTTCACCCGGGAGCTCGCCCGTCGGCTCGAGGGCACCCGGGTCACCGCGAACGCGCTCCACCCCGGCGTGATCCGCACGAACCTGGGGCGGGGCGAGTTCCCGCGGGCGTTCGACCTCCTGGTCCGGCCATTCATGAAGAGCCCGATGAAGGGCGCCCGCACACCGATCTTCGTTGCGTCGTCCCCCGCCCTCGACGGCGTGAGCGGGAGGTACTTCGCGAAGATGCGGGAGGTCGCCTCGTCGCCCGCGTCCCAAGACGCCGCCGCGGCGCGCCGACTGTGGGACCTGAGCCTCCGGATGGCGGGGCTCGAACCCTGAAGCGCCCGCCCCGCCGCGGGGCTACAGCCACTTCTTCCGCCACAGCCACACGACGAGGGTCAGGGTCGGGATGATCATCAGCGCGAGCGCGAGCCACAGACCCTCCGGCTTGTTGAACCCGAAGAACTCGACGTTCATCCCGAACGCGCTCGTGACGATCGTGAGCGGAATCGTCACGGTGAACAGGACCGTGAGGACCTTGATCACCTGGTTCAGCTCGCGGTCCGCGAGGGTCGCCTGGACCTCCATCAGGCTCGTCACAATCTCGCGCAGAGTGTCCAGGGTGTCGAGGGCCCGGATCATGTGGTCCTGGACGTCCCGGAGGTAGTTGCGCGTCTCCTTCTTGAACACGGGGAGGTCGAGGCGGGCCAGGTTTCCGAGCGCGTCCCGCTGGGGGCGGAGCGCGTTCCGGATCAGGGTGAGGTCGACGCGGATGTCGTGCAGCTTCGCGATCCCCGAGCCGGTCGGGTTCTTGACGACATCGTCCTCGAGCCGGTCCAGGAGGTCTTGGAACCGGTCCAGGTGCGGGGAGTACGAGTCCACGATCACGTCGAGGATCGTGTAGCACAGGTGGTCCGCCCCGCTCTTCATCAGCTTCGGCATCTTCTTCCGGATTCGGATGCGGACGTCCTCGAGCTGCGGGAACACCTTGTCGTGGATCGTGACGACGAACCGCTTCGAGACGAAGAGGCTCAGCTGATCCGTCTCGATCTCCTCCGCCCATACGATCGTCCGGGTCACGATGAACAGGGTGTCCTCGTACGTCTCGACCTTCGGCGCGAGGTCCTGGTTGATTGAGTCCTCCAGGGCGAGGGGGTGGAACCCGAAGAGGGTCTCGAGCTCCTCCAGGGTCCGGCCGCTCGCGTCGACGATGTTCACCCAGGTGACCGTGTACTTCTCGACGAGCTCGCGGGCCCGCCCGATCGTGATGTCGTGCTCCTCGAGCACCTCCGTCGGCGTGTACGCGATCACGTCGATGCGGACCATCGGGCGCGAAGCCTCCCCATGTTATTTAAGGGGTTGGGCGGCCCGCCACGCGTGCGCGCGCGGGAGGTTCGTAGGGAAAGTCCATATCCGGAGGCCGCGTTCGCGCGGGCCGGTGGGACGTTGAAGATCGTGCACCTCCGCAAGGCGAAGGCGTTGAAGGGGAACCGCAGCCGCTCGTACCAGCTCCTCACCCCGGACACGGTCGGGACCGAGCACATGCTCGTCACGTACGTGGAGATCCTGCCGGGCGGTAGCACCCCGCCCCACGCGCACGGGAAAGCGGTCGAGTCGATGTACTTCATCCTCGAGGGCCGCGGCGAGGCGATCTCCGGGAAGGAGACGCGGACGGTCGGGCCGGACATCGCCGTGTACTTCCCCCCGGGCTCCCGCCACGGGATCCGGAACCTCGGGAAGACGAAGCTCCGGTACCTCGCGTGCCACGTCCCGCCGTACGACATCGAGAGCCTGTACAAGACGTGGGAGGGCGCGCTCCTCGTCCTCGGTGGGTAGGCGCGCCGTGCGGGGCGCGATCGTCCTCGCGGGCGGGCCGAGTCGGCGGATGGGGAGGCCGAAGGCCCTCGTCCTGCTGGCGGGGAAGCCCTTGGTGGCGCGCGTCGTCGAGGCCGCTCGCCGGGTCGCGGAGGACATCGTCGTCGTGACGAAGCGGCCGATGGTTGCGGAGATCCGGGCCGCCGTCCCCCGCCGCACGCGCGTCCTCGCGGACGAGCGGGACGTCCAGAGCCCCCTTGCGGGCCTCGTCACCGGTGCACGGGCGCTGGACGCAGAGTACGTCGCGTTCCTCGCGTGCGACCTCCCCCTGATCGTCCCTGAGGTCCTGGCGGCCCTCTTCATGCGGGTCGAGGGGGCGAACGCCGCGATTCCGCGATGGCCGGACGGGAAGATCGAGCCGATGGCGGCGGTGTACCACCGGGAGCGGGCGCGGGAGGCCGCCGTGGTCGCACTCGACGCGGGCCGGCTCGCGAACGCGGACATGATCGCGGGCCTCGAGCGGGTCCGCTTTGTGCCGGTCGACGAACTGCGCGCGGCGGACCCCGGACTGGACTCCTTCGTGAACGTGAACGCGCCCGCAGACCTGGAGGACGCGGAGCGGCGCATGGCGGGCGAGTGACCCCTCACGCGACGACGAGCTTCCCGCCCCGCACGACAGGCTTCCCGTCGACCTCCACCGTCGCACCGGACAGGGACTGGCCATGGGAGAACGAGGACTTGTTCGGTCCGCCGGAGAACTGGTTACCGCCAATCCCGATCAGGACGCCGCCGCGGACGATGTCGTTCTGGAGGAAGCCGAACCTCGCGCGGGGGTTGAGGCCGATCTGGAGGTACGCGATCCGGTCGCGGTCCCCCGTCGACTGCTCCCACTGCGCCTTGAGCCGCTCCGCGACCGCGTCCCCCTCCCAGGACGTCACGCGGCCCCCGGAGAACCCCCACCGGAGCCGGCGGATCGTCCGGCCCGCCCAGGGCTGGGGCAGATCGAACGCGACGGCCCCTTCCGCGCTCGTCTGGACGGGACAGACGTCGACGCTCCCCGTCGGGATGCCGGACCCGAGCGCGCCGCGGGCGATGTCCTCCTCGTCCACGACGCCGTCCGACACGTTCGGCCGGCGGCCCGCCACGGAGAACTCGAGGTCCGTCCCGTTCGGGGCGGTGACATGCACGTGGTCGCCCGACTCGAGCACGGCCGCGACCCGCTTGCCGTCCGCCTGGAGCTTCGCGGGCGGGACCGAGGACGCCTCCCGGATCATCCGCTCCCACGCGGGGAACGAGAAGCCGTAGGCCTTCGCCCGCGGGCGTGTGACCTGGCCCATCGCAACCCAGAGCGAGCGGACCTTCCGCTCCTGCGCGGGCTCGTGGGCGATCGTCTCGCCCTCGTCGTTCGCCGCCATCTTCGCCGGCGGGACCTTCCGGAAGATCGCGGGGTCGTACGTGGCGCCGAGCCAGAACTCGGCGGTCGAGAGCTCCGTCAGCCCGCGGCAGAAGACGGAGGGCTTCCGCAGGCTCTCCACGGGCAGGTGCTTCATGTACGCGAGCCAGAACGCGTCCGTGTACATGTTCAGGATCGCGTCCGCGCCCACCTTGAAGCATTCGATCGCGACCTCCTCCGCGAGCTTCTGTGTATGCGGGTAGAAGAAGACGGTCACGTTGTCGTTCGCGGTGATGCGCAGGCAGTTCCGGACCAGGTTGGCGGCGAGATTCGGCAGGAGAGACCCCCCGCCGCCTCCATCGCCGCGCTCTATATCAACGCGACGGCGAGGGGTGGCCGAACGCGAGGCGGCCCGCGTCGTGGTACACGTTGAACCCCTCCCGGCGGGCGAAGCCGACGAGGGTCATCCGGAACTCCCGGGCGAGGTCCACCGCGAGGCTCGACGGGGCGCCGACGGCGCTGACGACCGGAATCCCCGCCACGAGGGCCTTCTGCACGATCTCGAAGCTCCCGCGCCCGCTCACCTGGAGGATCGAGTCCGAGAGCGGGACGGCGTTCCTGAGGACCTGCTCGCCGACGACCTTGTCGACGGCGTTGTGGCGGCCCACGTCCTCCCGGATGCCGACGACCTCCCCGTCGGGGGTGAAGAGGCCCGCCGCGTGGAGGCCGCCCGTCTCCGCGAAGATCGCCTGGGCCTCCCGGAGCCGCGCGGGCAGGCCCCGCAGGACATCCTCGGAGACCCGGGGCCGGCCCACGGGGAGCGGGCCGGGGACGAACACCCGCACCGCCTCGAGGCTCGCCTTCCCGCACACCCCGCAGCTGGAGGTCACGTAGAAGTGGCGGAGGAGGCGCTTCGGGTCGAGTCGCACGCCGGGCCGGAGGGAGACCGTGACGAGGTTGCCCTCCTGCTCCCGCTTCCCGTCCGACGCGTATCCGATCCGCGCGATGTCCTCCTTCCCGCGGACGATTCCTTCCGTGAACAGGAAGCCCGCCGCGAGCTCGAAGTCGTCCCCCGGGGTCCGCATCGTGACGGACAGGCTCCGGGTGAAGACACCGTCCTCCTGGGGAATCGCGAGGCGAATCTCCATCGGCTCCTCGCCCGCCACGACGTCTTCCGTGTGGTCCGTCCGCGCTCCCGAAACGCGGATGACGTCCACGCGGGCGCTCGGCGCGGGCCGGTTCATGCCGCCACCGCCGCGCGCGCGGGCGTCAGGGTGACGACCGCGTTGTAGTCCGGCATCCCGCACTCCGGGTCGACGACGCCCCTCCGGATCACCGCGTTCGCCTCGGGCCAGTACATCTGGAGGTTGCGGGGCTTGATGCGCGCGAGCTTGCACCGGCCGACGAAGCGGCCCGCCTCGGACCGGACCTCGATCGGGTCGCCCTCCCTCAGGCCCAGGGCGTCCGCGTCTGCGGAGCTCATCAGGATGTCCTCCCGCCGCGCGCCAATCAGTGGGTCGACCTCCCCCTGGACCATGCTGTTGAACTGCTTGCCCCGCCGCGTGCTCAGGAGGAACCCGCCCTCCGGGAGGCGGAGCTCGGGCGGGGCGAGAGCCGTGAACCGGGCCCTCCCGTCCGGCGTGGGGAACCGCCCGCCCTCGCAAAGGATCGGCCCGCCCCACTGGACCGCGTCCCCCTTCCTCCGGAGGGACTCGATCCCCGCGTACGCGGGCACCGCCTTCGCGATCTCGTCGCGGATCGCCTGCGCGCCGGCGAAGTGGATCCAGTCCCGCATCTCCGGGCGGACCCGCTCCGCGAGGCGCGTCAGGATCTCCCACTCCGCCATCGCCTCCCCGATGCGCGGCCCCGGGACCTCCGGGCTGAAGTAGATCCGGCGCTCCGTGGACGTCTCCGTGCCCCCGCCCCGCTGCTCGTAGCGGGTCTGGGCGGGGAGCAGGACGACCGTGTCCGCGGGGTCCACGAGCATCTGCGAGGTGAGGACGATGTCCTGGTGGACGCGGAGGGGCACGCGGCCCAGCGCCCCCCGCACGAAGTCCGGCTCCGGCAGCGTCTCGAGGAAGTTCCCGCCGACCGCGTAGAAGACGTCGATGTCCCCGCGGGCCGCGGCCTCGATCATCTGGACGGACGTGTGGCCGGGGGCCTCCGGGACCGGAAAGCCCCAGAGGGCCTCGATCCGCTCCCGCTTCGCGAGCGGGTCCCCGCCGGGGAGATGGTTCGGGACGCATCCGACCTCCGCCCCGCCCTGGACCCCGCTGTGGCCGCGAATCGGCATCAGGCCGCACTTCTCCCGCCCCACCATCCCGCGCGCGAGGGCCAGGTTCGCGATCGCCTTCACGTTCTCCACGCCGAACCGGTGCTGCGTGATTCCCATGGACCACACGAACACCGCCGAGCCCGCGCGGGCGTACTGCTCCGCGAAGCGGCGCATGTCCTCCCTGCGAAGGCCGGAGTACCGCTCGAGGGTCGCCCAGTCCTGCGCGTCCAGGGCCTGCTCGAGGTCCAGGAAGCCGTCCGTGTGGTCCCGGATGAACCCGTGGTCCAGGGCGTCCAGCTCGATCAGGTGCTTCAGGACGCCGTTGATGAACGCGATGTCCCCGCCCGTGTGGACGAGGAAGAATTCGTCCGCGAGGCGGGTGCCGACGAGCGCGCTCCGGGGGACGGACGGGATCCAGTACCGCTCCAGGCCGAGCTCCCGGAACGGGTTGACGACGGCGATCCGCGTCCCGCGCTGCTTCGCGTAGTACATGTACTTCGTCGTGACGGGCTGGTTGTTCGGGACGTCGCTCCCGAAGAACACGAGGAGGTCCGTCCCGATCCAGTCCCGGTACGAGCACGTCGACGCGGCAACGCCGAGGACCTGCTTCATGCCCATCGTGCTCGGAGCGTGGCAGACGCGGGAGGAGTTGTCCACGTGGTTCGTCCCGAGGAACCGCGCGACCTTCTGGGCCGCGTAGTACGTCTCGTTCGTGATCCCGCGGGAGGTGACGTAGAAGCATACGCGGCCGGGTGGCGCTCCGCGGATCCGGTCCGCCACGAGGTCGAGGGCCTCGTCCCACGGGACCCGGTGGAATCCCGGGTCGCCCCGCCGCCGGACCATCGGGAAGGGGAGCCGCCCCAGCTCGCGGAGCCGGCGGGAGCTCGTCCTGCGGAGCGGTGCGACGTCCTGGAGCACGCGGACGTCCAAGGCGCCCGCGGTGTTCAGCTTCAGGAGGTTCAGGCGGACCGCGCAGAGGTGGATGCCGTCCATCGTGAAGTCCCGCATCCCGGTCGTGCCGAGGGCGCATCCGTCGCACACGCCGTCCCGGAGGATCCGCCACGCGAACACGGGGTGGCGCTTGTTCTCCCACATCGTGCGGGCGATCTCCACGAAGTGGTGC
>DATBXC010000167.1:0-4377 GCA_036514455.1 Thermoplasmata archaeon
GCACCCCAGGCCGTACAGGGTGTCCGTGGGGTAGACGATCAGGTGCCCCGCGTCGAGGGCCTGGCACACCGCCTCGTACTCCTCGCGGGCGAGGGCCCAGTGCCCGCCCTTCATCCGACCTGCAATCGTCCGCATCGCCCGCCCATCCGGCGCGCGGGACTTAACGATTTGGAAACCGGGCTCACGACATCACGGTCCCCACGTGGAATGGCGGGGCCGGGCTCCGCCACTGCGGGTCGGACGAGATACGCGGGGGACCGGGCCGCTCGGGGCCTTTGAAGGTCACCGTCCCCGCGTCCGGGGCTAGGGATACCGCACCCGCCCCGGAGGCGCCGGACGGCTTCAGTCCCGACACGGGAAGCTGGTGGGGACATCGAATCGTCAGAAACGCTTAAACCGATGGAACCACCTTGTATCGGCGATCCGGAGGGGGACGGGGACCGCCGGGGGCGGGACTCGGTCCGGGGGGGTCGGGGATGAGACGGTTCTGGGTGGTTCTCGCGGTCGTGTCGATTCTCGCGGCGGGATTCGTCCTGTCCGTTCCCGGACCCGCCGCCGCGCTCTCGGCCACGTGGACCTCGGACGCAGACTTCGCGGGCGGGACCTTCCTCTTGACGGAGGTCGTCGGAACCGGGACAGCCGCGGTGATTCAGCTCGCCTTGAACCCGATGTACAACTGGATCCAGAAGTTCCCAGCGATCGCGCCGACCCCCCGGCGGGGCGGTGCGATGACGTACGACGAGCGGAACGGCGTCCTGCTCGCGTTCGGGGGCGCCGGGGCGGGAGCTGTGTTCCACGATGACCTCTGGGCGTACAACGAGTCCGCGAACACGTGGACGCGCCTCGCGACAGGCCCGCCCGCCCGGTGGAAGGCGGGGTTCTCGTACGACCCGACCCTGCAGGCCGCGATCCTGTACGGCGGGTTGGATGCCCGGGGCGTCCGGATCGACCTCTGGCGGTACTACGTGGTGAACAACACGTGGCTCCAGGTCCCGCCCCCGCCCATGCCGCCGCGGAACCTGCGGAGCACGCCGCTCGTCTACGACATCTCCGCGCGCCGCCACATCCTCGTGGCCACGAACGACCTCACGGACGCCCTCCAGACCTGGGCCTACGACGCGCCGACGAACCAGTGGACGAACCGCGCCCCGCCGTCCCCCGTCCCGCCCCCGACGGAGGGACACACCCTGACGTACGACCGGACCACGCAGAAGACGGTCCTGTTCGGAGGCGCGCACGTCCTCGAGTTGTACGGGGACCTCTGGGAGTACGACTCCGCCTCGAACACCTGGTTCCTCGCGGTGCAATACACCCCGAACGTGACGCCGAACAAGCGGACGGACCACGCGATGGCGTTCGGCCCGCACGGCGGCGAGAGCCTCATGATTGGCGGGATCGAGGTCAGCGGCGCGTACCAGCCGGAGACGTGGACGTACACTAGCGCGCCGCGCTCCTGGGGTCAGCCCGTGGTCACCCTGTTCCCCGCTGCGCGGAAGGACCACACCCTCGCGTGGGACGCCGCGCGGGACCGGATCGTGATGTTCGGCGGGATCTTCGCCGACGGCACGGTGACGAACGAGACGTGGGTCTGGGGACCCGGGTACTTCTCCTCTGGGACGTGGGAGAGCACGACGACGTTCGACGCGGGCTGCGCCGCCCCGACCTGGCGGACCCTGTGGTGGAACGCGACGAGGCCCCCCACGACGACCGCACGGTTCAAAATCGCCACCTCCAACGCACCCGACGGCCCCTTCGTCTTCCGGGGGTGGGACGGCCTGCCCGGGACGTACTACAACGGGACACCCGGCCAGGTCGTCTGGGCCGGCCACAACCGGCCTCCGGACCAACGCTACTTCCGATGGAAGCTCGCTCTGACCACGGGCTCCGGGACGCTCACGCCCGCCCTCGACGACTTCACGGTCGTCTTCGACTGCTCCGAGCAGCTCCCGTACATCGTCTCGACGTCGCCCGCGTACCTCGCCTCGTGGGTCCAGGAGACCGCGCCGATCGTCGTGACGTTCAACGTGCCGATGAACGCGTCCACGGTGGCGTGGACGTTCAGCGACCCTACGATCTCGTTCACGTCCTCGTGGAGCCCGGACTTCACGGTCCTGACCCTGACCCACTCGACGCGATTCCGGGAGTGCGACGTACACTCGATGGAGATCCTCGGGAAGGACCAGAGGGGCACGAGCCTCGTCCCGGGACCCGTGCCGAACCCGTGGACCTTCAGCACGGGATGCTTCACACCGAAGGTCGTCCGCACGGTCCCCGCCGACGGGGACTTCAACGTCGCCCTCGACGCCGTCCTGGTCGCGACGTTCAGCGAGCCGATGGACACGCCGACCGTCACGTGGTCGATCACCGGGGGGATCCCCCTCACGGGCAGCTGGGACGCCTCGGAGACGAACCTCACCCTGTCCCACGCGACGCCGTTCACGGCGTGCACCTCGTACACGGCGCGGATCGTGTCGGGGCGGGATAAGGCGGGCCTCAGCCTCACCGCGGGCCCGGTGCCGAACCCGTGGTCCTTCTCGACGACCTGTCCGAACCCGTACATCGCCCGAACGGACCCGCGGAACGGCGCGACCCAGGTGCCGGGCACGGCGCCGATCGTCGTCACCTTCAGCAAGCCGATGGACGCCGCGAGCGTGAACTGGACGATCTCGCCCCTGGTCGCGCTCACGCGGACCTGGTCCGCGGGCGACACCGTCCTCACGCTGGACCACACGGCGCCGTTCCTGGAGTTCGCGCGGTACACCGTGAACATCACGTCGGGCCGGGAGAAGGGCGGCCTCCCGCTCGTCCCGGGACCGGTGCCCAATCCCTGGTCCTTCTCGACCGCGGGCGTGCGGCCGAACATCGTCCAGACGGTCCCCGCGAGCGCGGCCACGGGCGTCCCGCTGGACGCGGCGATCGTCGTGACGTTCAGCGAGCGGATGGACACGCCCACCGTGGCCGCGGCGATCAGCCCGCCCGTGACGCTCGCCAAGTCGTGGAACAGCCCGACGGACACGGTCCTGACCCTGACCCACGCAGCGCCGTTCGAGCTGTGCACGGATTACACGGTGAACGTCACGGGCAAAGACCTGCAGGGCTTCTCGCTCGTGGCGGGTCCCGTCCCGAACCCGTGGACGTTCTCGACGGCGTGCCCGCTCCTCGGCCCCGGACATCTCCGTGTGTCGATGGCGGGACCCGACGTCCAGCTCTCCTGGGACCCGGTGATCGGGGCGACCGTGTACAGGGTCTACAGCGCGCAGGACCGCTTCGCGAGTTGGCCGTGGCCCGTGATCGGCACGACGCCGGCCCCGCCGTTCCTCGCGACGGGGCACGGGTCGGATCTGCAGACCCACTACTACGTCGTCCGGGCCGCGAACGCCACCGAGGACGGCCCGAATTCCACGATGGGCGTGAAGACGGCGCTCCGGTTCACCCTCTCGACGGTAAACACGAACATCGCGTGGTTCTCCCTCCCGTACGCATCGGACTATCGCCGGGCGAGCGACATCGCGACCGCGCTGGGGCCGGCGAACATCGACGTGGTCGGGAAATGGGTCCCCGCGACGCAATCGTCCCTCGTGTACTACTACGCCCGCGGCCGATGGCAGGGGACGGACTTCACGGTGGACCCGGGCGACGGCCTGTACCTGGGAATCCGGCAGGCCTTCATGTGGAACGTCACCGGCACCGACGCGACGGTCGCCTTGTCCTTCACGTGGAACCCACCGCCGAGGGCGAACGTGAACTGGGTCGGCCTCCCGTACACGGGCGTCTACCAGAGGGCGAGCGACATCGCGACCGCCCTCGGCTCGACCCGGATCACGGAGGTCGGCCTCTGGAATCCCGTCACCCAGACCGTGACGCGGTATTACTGGACCGGCTCGGCCTGGGCGGGCACGGACTTCACCATCCCGATCGGGGCGGGCACGTACGTGATCATCGTCTCGAGCTTCACGTGGAGCCCGCAGCTCATCACGCCGACGGTACCCTAGCCCGGCCGCGTCTCGATGGCGGTGGTCCGCCTAGTCCCGGATGCCCTCCTCCGAGACCGTGAACACGGCCTCCGCCTCGGGCAGGTTCGGGCTGTCGATCAGGCGGGCGATCCGCTTCCCGCCCTTCGACTTCCGCAGGTAGACCCGGAACGTCGCGCTGTGGCCCACGATGTGCCCGCCGATCGGGCGGGTCGGGTCCCCGAAGAACGCATCCGGCTTCGAGTGGACCTGGTTCGTCACGTACACGACCGCGTTGTACACGTCCCCGAACCGCATCAGCTCGTGGATATGCTTGTTCAGCATCTGCTGCCGCTCCGCGAGCGTGCCGCGGCCGATGTACTCGGAGCGGAAGTGCGCGGTCAGGGAGTCGACGACGATCAGCCGC
>DATBXC010000168.1:0-3671 GCA_036514455.1 Thermoplasmata archaeon
CGGGTGACCCGCAGGTACTTCGCGCTCGCCGAAACGGGCGGCACGCTGTACATCGTCGGCGGCACCCACGGGTGGATGTGCGGGAACGCGGCCTCCATCGAGGCCCTGGAAATCGCCCCGCGGCTGCAGTTCGCGTGGGACCTGAATCACCTCGTCGACGCCGACGGGGACGGCAACTTCACGAACGACGCGGACGCGACCGGGGCCACCGTCGAGGCGATGTACGGCGACGACGGCGAGTATGTCGCGACCCTCATGGTCTCGGACGACGCGGGGAACCGCGCCACGGACTCAGCGACGGTTACGATCCTGAACACGCCTCCCGCCGTGGTCTCCGTGGAGACGGACCTGAGGAGTGCCGGGGACTTGGGGCTGCGCGTGGCGGGCCGGAAATGGAACCGCGCGACGGTCACAATTGAAGCGGACGGCGAGCCCGTCGGCACATCGACCGCGGAGCGGGCCCCGGGGAGCCCGGACGACCAGATCGCGTGGATTCCCGGTCCGTTCGACCCCGCGAGGAGGCTCGTGGCCGTCGTCACCTACGAGCCCGCCGACACGGGTGACGCCGCAGTAGGCGGAAACCCGGTATGGCTTCTGGCGGGCGGACCGGATGCGTTCACGGTGATCGGGCATCACACGTTCAATGTCCAGCAGAGCGAGCGGCGCGGGACGTTGCGCGAGATTCACGTCGACCCATGGATCGTTGAGGTGACGGACGCGCTGTCCGCCTCCGTGGCGGTGATCCGAGTGCGCGCAGCGGACAACGGGAGCGATGACCTGACGTTCGCCTGGGGGACCGGCGTCTGGGCCACGTACTTCAATGACGGCCTCGGCCCCGACCCGCGGAACAGCCCGGCCGGTGTGTTCCCGTTCTCGGCCACCGACTCCGCTGAAATCCCGTACGTGCCGGGCCTTCGAGTGGACCTGACAATCCGAGACGACGACGGCGGGAGTGTCACTATCTCCATCGCCCCGTGAGGTCTTCTGCGAGAACGCCTGGACTCGTCTGAGGCGCCCATGCCTGTGGGAAGAAGTGCGGGGGCCAGGATTTGAACCTGGGAACCCCTGCGGGACAAGGTCCTAAGCCTTGCGCCGTTGGCCCAGCTTGGCTACCCCCGCGCGCGGTCGCATCGCCGGAGCGGAATAAAGCTTAGGCGCCCTTCTGCCGGCGCCGCCGCACCACGAGGAACGCCAGCAGGGCGGCGATTACGACGGCGATCCCCGCACCCGCGATCACGTACGGGACGACGTCCGTGGGCGGCAGGGGGATCGCCGCGGAGCCGATGTTGCTTGGGTTTGACTCGTGCCCGCGGACATCCACCGCGGTGACGCGGTAGTAGTACGTGACCCCCGCCTGGGCCGTGTCGTCCCGGTACGCCGTGCCCCCCGTCCCGTTCGCGACCTGCGTGGCGAACGCACCCGAGGACGAGGTGTCCCGGTACACGTTGTACCCCGCGAGGTCCGGCGCGGACACGGCGTCCCACGTGAGCTCGATGCCGATGTTCCCTGCAGCGACCTGCGCCTGCAGGTTCTGCGGCACGGGGGGCGGCCTCGTGTCGACGACGTCGAAGGAGCCGGAGCGGGTCGCTAGGTTCCCGCTCGTGTCCGTGGCGGAGATCACGAACGTGTACGTCCGCACCGCGGTCGGCGCGAAGGCCTTGAACCACCGCCCGGAGGACGCGTCGAAGGTCATCGACTCGTTCAGGACGCCCGCGATGTCGATCCCGACGGCCCCGAGGAACGGGTCCGTCGCGACCATTGTGACGTTCACAGAGGTGTACACCTCGGCGGGCGACGTCACCGACGGCGCGCCGATGGCGGGGGCGGTGGTGTCCCGCACCTGGAACGAGCCGGAACCGCTTCGGTTCCAGTTCCTGCTCGGGTCCACCGCGTCGACGTGGAACAGGTAGCTCCCCAGTTCCGCGTACGCCTCGTCGCGGAACCACGTCGTCCCGGAGGCGAAGGCCATCGAACGGTTCGTGACAGAGGAGTCCGGGTACGTGACGATCACCCACGCGGACGCGACGCGGTCGTCGTCCGTGATCGACGCGGTGACGTTTGTACCGAGGCCCCACTCCTGGGTCGCGGGGCTCGCGGAGACGCCGAGGACCCGCGGCTTCGTGATGTCCGCCCCGCTCCCCGTCGTGAAGGACCACATCGAGACCGCGCTGAGCGGGTTCCCGGGGTCGCTCGCGTCCTTCGCGGTCTGGTTCACGACCGCCGTGTACATCCGGTTCGGGGCGAGGTTCGAGACCGGATCCAGGGTGAGTACCGTGTTCGCCGGGTTCCACGAGTACGTGACCGGGACCGACGCGGACGTGACCGTGTCCTGCAGGGCAACGGAGGCGGGGTTCGCCGTCGCGGTCGTGTTCATCGCCTCGCCGAAGGTCGCAATCACGTTCGTGGCGGTGGAGATGCCCGTCGACCCCTGGGCGGGGACCCGCCCGACGACGGAGGGGGCCGTGGAGTCGACCCTCGGGACGGGCTGCGAGGCCCACCCCTTGTTTCCCGCGGGGTCTATCACCGTGACGTTCACGACGACGTTCGTCGAATCGACGAGGGGCAGGGTCCACGGGACCCGGTGCGGGTTCGCCGTCCCCGGGACCGGACCCGCGATCGGGACGGGCGCCCCGCCGTTCGTGTAGTTCAGGTACGCGACGAGCGCGGTGACCGGGTCGTTCGGGTCCGTCATCGTCCACACGACGTCGTGGGTGCTCCCGCCCGTCCAGTCCTGGGAGCCCGCGGGCGAGGCGATCGACACGACGGGCCGGACGGACAGCACGATGCGGATCGGCCCGTTCATCGGCGTGAAGCCGTGGACCCCGCACCCGTAGTTGAACAGGCCGGGGTTGTTCGGGACGACGAACGTGTGCGTAAGAGGGGTGGACGGGGACGAGAACACGCCGCTCTCGTGCTCCCCGACCGAGTCGCAGACGTTGTTGCGGTTGTAGTCCACGCACCACGTGTGCGGCAGGCTGTCCGCCGCGAAGAGATCCAGTGTGACCGTCTCCCCGACGCTCACCGTGAGGAGCGGGCCCGGGCTCGAGATCGACGTCGGGCTGAGGCCCCAGCCCTGGCTAGAGTCCCCCCATAGGCTGAACTGCCCCGCGCGGGCGGAGAACGAGGTCTGCGGGACGAGCCCGAGGACGAGGGCCGCCACCGCCACGATCGCGAGCCACGGGACCCTCTGCAGACGCCGCCGCACGGATGCCATCCCCGCCGCCTCGGGCGCGGCCTAGCCGTGGGCGGTACTTAACGGTTCACCCGACCGCGCGTCCTCAGTCACTCAGAACCGCTCGGTCGGGCCGAATCGGCAAGCATAAGGGCGGGCCCGCGTTGCTCGGGCCGCGATGCCGTTCCAGGCCCTGCCCTTCGACCCCGCGACCCGGTACACGGACATCCGCATGATGGGGGTCGAGGGGTTCGGCGCGGTCTACCTAATCGACGACGAGGCGAAGGCGATCGTCGAGACGGGCACGTCGAACGACGTGCGGGCGATCCTCGACGCGGTGCGGGCGTTCGGCCTGAGGCCCGCGGACGTCGACCACGTGATCGTGTCCCACGTCCACCTCGACCACGCGGGCGGGGCGGGCTTCCTCCTCAAGGAGATGCCGAACGCGACCGTGTACGTCCACGAGCGCGGGTACAAGCACCTCGTCGACCCGAGCAAG
>DATBXC010000169.1:0-11007 GCA_036514455.1 Thermoplasmata archaeon
TCCCCGATCGTGGCGAAGCGGGCCCAGGGCTCGGTGATCGAGGACGTCGACGGGAACACGTACATCGACTTCACGTGCGGGATCTCCGTCGTGAACATCGGTCACGGGCACCCGAAGGTCGTCGAGGCCGTCCGGCGCCAGGCCGGGGAGTTCTTCCACTTCGCGGGGACGGACTTCTACTACGACATCCAGGTCCGCCTCGCGGAGCGGCTCGCGAAACTCGCCCCCGGGAAGCGGCCGAAGAAGGTGTTCTTCACGAACAGCGGCGCGGAGGCGAACGAGGCCGCAATCAAGGTCGCGAAGTGGCACACGCGGCGGGGGATGTTCCTCGCGTTCCTCGGGGCGTTCCACGGCCGCACGATCGGCGCGCTCTCCCTGACCGCGAGCAAGCGGGTGCAGAAGGAGCGGTTCTTCCCGACGATGCCGGGCGTCGTCCACGTGCCGTACGCGTACTGCTACCGGTGCCCGTACCAGCTCACGTACCCGAGCTGCGACCTGCACTGCGCGAACATCATCGAGGACCTGTACATGAAGACGGTCGCGCCCCCGGGAGACGTGGCGGGGATATTCGTCGAGCCGGTCCAGGGCGAGGGCGGGTACATCGTCCCGCCGAAGGGATGGCTCCCCCGCGTCGCGCAGATCGCGAAGGACAACGGGCTCCTCCTGATCGACGACGAGGTCCAGACAGGCTTCGGTCGAACCGGGAAGATGTTCGCGGTGGAGCACGAGGGCGTCGTCCCGGACATCCTGACGATCGCGAAAGCGATGGGGAGCGGGATGCCGATCGGCGCTGCGGTGTTCGACGCGTCCCTGGACTTCGGGGAGAAGGGCGCCCACAGCAACACGTACGGCGGGAACCCAATCGCGTGCGCGTCGTCCCTGGCGACCCTGGACGTGATCGAGGGCGACGGCCTGTTGAAGAACGCGGAGCGGCTCGGGAAGCGGGTGGCCGCGCGGCTCGACGGGATGGCGGAGAAGTACGAGATCATCGGGGACCGCCGCGGCATCGGCTTGATGCAGGTCACGGAGTTCGTCGCGGACCGGAAGACGAAGAAGAACGACCCGAAGGTCCGGAACGCGATCGCGAAGGACCTCTTCGAGCACGGCGTGCTCGTGCTGCCGTGCGGGGAGAGCGGGATCCGGTACATCCCCGCGCTGAACATCCCGGACGAGCTGCTCGAGGCGGGCCTCGACATCGTGGAGGACTGCATCCGGCGGGCGGCCTAGCCGACTTTTATGGGCGGCCACAAATGACTATATAGCGATAGGGGATACCGCCGACCATGGCAGATTCCTCAGCACCGCCTCCGGAGGCGGTCCGGAGTGGAGTGAGCAAGACCCTGTTCGTGGTCACGGTCGTCATCGTGGCGATCATCGCGCTCCTGGGCGGTCTCGGTTTGGGACCAATCATGTTCCCGGCCGGCCCCGCGAAGCCGATCGTCGTCATCGGAACGAACACCCCGTTCCCGCCGTTCGAGCGGAAGAACCCTACGTCGGGTGCCTTGGAAGGCCTCGACGTGGACCTAATCAATGAGATCGGGAAGCGGAACGGATGGGATGTCGTCTGGCGGGACTTCCAGGACTGGGACGCCCTGCTCGCGGCCATCAAGTTCCGAGGCGTGGACATCGGGGCCTCCTCCATCACCTCGAACCTCCCGGGCACCCAGGGACAGCAGAGGAATGACTCTTTCGACTTCTCGGACACCTACTACGAGTCAGACCAGGGGGTGCTGATCAAGACAGGCACGACCGCGGTCAGTTGCGCGGCGACCGAGTGCACGCCAGATGAGCTCGCAAATCACACCGTCGCGGTCCAAACCCTGACCTCGAGCTACTGGTGGGTCCAGAGCAACCTCGTCGACGCCGCAAAGACGCCGGCGAGCATGGTGAAGGACTTCGGCGACGTCAACTCCGTGATCCAGGAGCTGCTGAACGGCGGGGTCCAGTGGGTCCTCGTCGACAAGCCCATCGCGCAGAACTTCGCGCGGACGAACTCGCAGCTCCAGGTCGAGGGCACGATCGAGACGAACGAGTTGTACGCCTTCGCGGTCGCGAACACCGATCCGATGCAACTCATTCCGAAGATCAACGGCGCGCTCGCCTCGATGAGGGCGGACGGCACGTTCACGACCATCTCGAACAAGTGGCTCGGCGGTTGAGCGAACTTGGGGAGGGCCTCGGCGAATCCGGTGCCTCCCGGGCCTCCTGAGGGAGCCTGATGAACGGTCAGGAGCCTCGCCTCCGACGGCGCGACTGGCGCAAGACCGGGACGGCGATCCTCGAGGACCCGACGTTCGGCCGCGGGGTCCTCGTGGCCGGGGTCGTGGGCGGGGTGTTCCTGGCGCTCGGCCTCGCCCGCGGCCTCGGCTACATCGACCCGCGCCTCTGGAACCTATTGGAACTTCCGATTTCGGAGGGGGCCGTGAACACCCTCCGGTTCTCCGTCACGATCATCCCGATCGGGGCGGTCATCGGGTTCTTCATGGGATGGGCCCGCGTCACCCGCCACCCCATTCTGGCGTGGCCGGCCTCCGTGTACGTGGACATCGTCCGGGGCACACCCGCGCTCGTGATGATTCTGTTCGCGTTCTTCTGGCTCCCCTTCGTCCTCAAGTCCCGGGACCCCTCCGCCGGGCTCACGTATGCGGTCCTTGCCCTCGCCGTCCACACATCCGCGTACCAAGCGGAAATCTTCCGAGCGGGCTTCCAGTCCGTCCCCAGCGGGCAAGTCGATGCCGCTGAGGCGATTGGCCTCAACCGGTGGCAGGCGATGCGACACGTCGTCCTGCCCCAGACGTTTCGCGTGACCCTCCCCGCGCTGGGGAACGAGTTCGCCGTCATCATCAAGGACACATCCCTCCTTGCGGCAATTGGTGCGCTGGAACTCGTGTACTGGGGCCGCGAGTCCGCGCAATACGCCCTCTCCATCGGATCAATCGGGTGGGTAATCAGCGTGTGGCTCGTGATCGCCCTGTTCTACTTCGTCATCACCTACGTGATCACGAACATGGTGGGCGCGGTCGAACACGCGTTCCGCGTGCCGGGGCTCGGGAGCGTGGCGTTTTGATTCGCGTCGAGGGGATTCACAAGTGGTTCGGCACTCTTCACGTCTTGAAGGGAATATCATTCGAGGTGAAGAAAGGGGATGTCCTCGTTGTCATCGGGCCGAGCGGGTCCGGGAAGAGCACGCTCCTGCGGTGCATCAACCTCCTCGTCCTCCCGGACGAGGGTCGGGTCCTCATCGACGGTGTCCAGGTGAACTCGCCGAAGATCCGCCCGGAATGGGTCCGCCAGCAGGTTGGGATGGTGTTCCAGCAGTTCAACCTCTTCGCGCACCTCACCGCCCTCGAGAACGTGACGCTCGGCCTCCGGAAGGTCCGAAAGGTGCGGGAAGAGGAGGCGAAGCGGAAGGGGGAGGAGCGCCTCGCTCGCGTCGGGCTCGTCCACAAGATGGACGCGTATCCGGCGGAGCTGTCCGGGGGCCAGCAACAGCGCGTGGCGATTGCCCGCGCCCTCGCGATGGACCCGAAGGCGGTCTTGTTCGACGAGCCGACAAGCGCCCTCGATCCAGAGTTCATCAAGGAAGTCCTCGACGTGATGACGCGGCTCGCGCGCGAGGGAATGACGATGGTCGTCGTTAGCCACGAGATGGGGTTCGCGCGAAACGTGGCGAACCGCGTGCTGTTCATGGACAACGGCCTCGTCCTCGAAGAGGGCACCCCGGAAGAGGTGATCACTGCCCCTCGCCACGAACGGACGCGGGCCTTCATGAACAAGATCCTGGAGTGAGGATGACGCCGAACCCCGAGGAACCGCCGCTCCGTCCGCGGATCGAGCAGCTGGGGGAGAAGGCGGGCGCCGTCGTCCTGGTCGTCGCCGTCGCCCTCGGCCTGTTGTACGCGATGAACTTGAACGAGCCGCTCGACCTCCAATTCATGGCGGGGAACTACGAAGTCCTGCTCGAGGGGGCGGTCCTGTCCGTCCTGGTCACAGGGGCGGCGTACTCCAGCGGGATGGCCCTAGGATTCGTTTTCGGATGGCTTCGGACGTCGAAGCACCGGATTCCGCGCGGCCTCGCAACGGGGTGGGTCGAGGCAATCCGGGGGACCCCGCTCTTCGTGCAGCTCTTGTTCCTGTACAACGTACTCCTGTACTACTTCCCGACGCTGGAGTCCAGGCTCCTCGTGACCGGATTTCTCGCCCTTGCCCTGAACACGAGCGCGTACCAGGCGGAAATCTTCCGCGCGGGGTTGCAGAGCGTTGCCGCGGGACAGGTGGACGCCGCGCGGTCCATCGGGCTCACGTACTGGGGTGCGATGCGGACGGTCATCCTCCCCCAAGCGATCCGCATCGTCGTGCCTCCCCTGACGAACGAGGGGATCTCGCTCCTGAAGGCGTCGTCCCTCCTCTTCTACATCGGGGTGCAGGAGCTCACGTACGAGGGGCGCATCCTCACGTTCGGTGGCAAGCTCGTCGAAACGTACCTCATGGTCACCGCGATTTACCTCGCGATGACCGTCCCCATGAGCAAGATCATTGCCTGGCTCGAGCGCCGATACCGGATCCCTGGCCTTGGAATCCAGCAGGAGGTGCGCGGACGGCCGGCGCGGGGCGCGCGGTCCCTCGCGGCTCGCGTCCTCGGCATCGACGGGGCGGGACTGCGGATGGCCGCCCTCATGGTCCGACGCGGCCGTGTGCTCATAGGAAAACCACGCCGGGAGTCCCGCAACGAGTCGGGCATGGATTAGAGGCTCGCACAAATCAGGTTTTATAGGCCGGCGGCCCCTGCACAATCGCCGGTAGTAGGCAGGGAATCGGCTCCGCGAGAGTGTTGGGGGAGGCCCGAATGGGCGTCCTGCCTGCTACCGTTTCCTTTCCCCACGGCCCCGCCCGTTTCAGAGGTTTGCTCAGGTGGCGCCGGGACCCCGCGGGGGGCTCGTACCAGCCCGGCTCGATCATTCGCGGTCGGACCCGCCATCCGGCCTCGGAGCGCGCGCGGCGGGACCCGCACCGGCGGCAGCGGTACGGTCCCACGGCCCCGCTCGACTTCATCCGCCTCGAGCACCGCGGGCACCTCGGGTTCCCCACCGGCGCGACGACGACGGCCGCGGACACGAGCTCGAGCTTCTCGAGGTTCAGGGAGCGCGGGGTCTCCCGGATCGAGCCGACGACCCGGACGCGGTCCCCCGGGGCGAGCGCCCGCACGACGCGTCGGAACTGCTTCGACGGCTCGTACGCGACGACGTCGAGGGCCTCCCGCCACCGGAGCGGGAAGACGACGTGGCCTCCGGGGAACGTGCGAGGCGGCGCGGCGACCTCGCCCGCGATCGAGACGGAGGTGCGCGGGCGGGCCTCCCGCGGGTCCGCAATCACGTGGTCATCCGTCCCCTGGTTCGTCTCGAAGAGCAGCCATCGGTCCGGCCGCTCGCCGCGGAGGGAGGCGAGGGCGGCGGGGAGCACGCCCGCGTCGTCCCCGCGGATCCCGCAGAGCACGGGACAGGGCGTCCTGGGGGCGATCACGACGCGGTCGTTCTCCGGGTCGTAGTTGTTGAACGTCGAGGGGAAGGCCGCATCCATCGCGCGCACGGAGTCCGGATCGATTCCGCGACGCGTCCCCCACCGGCTGCGCTCCCGGTACGCGAGCACCTCGTACGTCCGGTCCCGCGGCCTCCACGCGGCCGCGGCGGACGCGCCGATCACGCCGCGCCCGTTCTTGTACTCTCGCCGCAGCCCGAGGCCGTCGATCGCCGCGAGGGCCTCCGCCTTCGGCACGATCTCCCGCACGGCCCGCCAGTACAGCCCGGGCCGCGGCGGCCTCGTCAGGAGGACGAAGGCGGGGTTCGTCTTCGGGTCGTCGAACGCGGACCACGCCTCCACGACCCCCGCCACGGCGTCGACCAGGTCGTCGGGGGCGGGCCCGCGATCCGCCCGCGGGTGCGCCCACAGGGTCCGCCCGTCGATCCGGCCCACGGGGAATCGTGGCCCTCGGCCCCGCCCCAGGCGGAGGCAGATCGCGCCGTTGCCGCGGGTCTTCCACGGGACATTCGGGTTCAGGCGGACGAGTCGCGGGTACCCGACGAGGTCCCACCCGCGGAGGGCCCGCACGAGCTCCGTCGCGAGGAACGTCGTGCACATCCCGCGGAGGGAGTCCGTGTCGTCCACGCCGAGGACCAGCGTCATCCGGGGGCGGGGAACCGTTCCGGCACGGATAACCCTCGCGGCCCGGAGGGTTCAAATAACGCGGGCCTCATGGAGCGTGCACCGCGATGGCGATCAAGTCCTTCGAGATCTCCACGATCGACGCGCGGCGCCTCGCGAAGGGGCCGCCGCGGACGCAAAACCTCCGGATCGACCACAACTCCACGGTCACGCTGATCCAAGAGACGAGCGAGCGGGAGGCGAGCGTCGACTTCCGGTTCACCGCGAACTACCGGGCCGTCGAGGAGGTCGTCGGCATCATCCGGATCGAGGGCTCCCTCGTGTACGAGGGGAAGGGCCGCGAGGTCGCGCGCCAGTGGAGCTCGACGGGCCAGATGCCGAACGAGGTCGCGAGCGAGATCCACACGACGATCATGAACGTCTGCATCCCGGAGGCGGTCGTCGTCGCGCGGGACCTTCGGCTCCCGCCGCCGATCCCGATCCCCCAGGTCAGCATCCCGGGCCAGCAGCCGCCGTCGAGGCACCAGGGCATCGAGGTCGCGTAGGGCCACTCTTCGCATCATGCCCAAGGGAGCATGCGGCGAATCGCGCGCCTCAACGCCTTCCCGTGGACGCCGGTCCCGGCACCTACTTGATCAGTTCCAGCGAGAACGAACCGATGCCGACCGCACTGCGGCTGTGCGTGTACTTGATCCACGCCCGCGACTGGACGTCGCACACGCCCTTCACCGCCATGAAGGACCGCAGCTGCTCGACCTTGAACTCGAACGTGCCGTCCATCATCGAGGACAGCATCTCGATCTCCTTATCCTCGTGCATGCCCTTCTCGATCACATACAGGGCGACGGCCTTGTCCCGCTTGCGGCGGCCCACGAAGGGCTGGAGGAACTTGAACGTCGTCGTGGGGTCCAGGTACGCGATCAGCGTGGACACGGACCGGAACGCGAGGCGGTAGTACGGGTGCTTCTTCTTGTACTCCGACGCGACCGCGTCCACGGCCTTCGCCGTCGTCGCGAAGTCCGTCAGGTCGTCGACGTACGTCGTGTACGGGTCCGCCGTGTCCGCGCCCATGGACTTCGAGTACGCGTCGACGTACTTCACGAGGCCGAGCTTCTCGTACTCCTCGTAGCCCGGGAGCACGAACGCCATCTCGTCCCGGATGTCGCTCGACATCTTGTCCGTCAGGACCCAGATGATCGGGATGCCCTTCTTCAGGCCCTCCGCCATGAACGCGTTCACGATTACCTCCTTGCCCACATGGGCGGGGCCGTAGACCGTGGCGTTCGAGCCGAACGGGACGCCGCCGAGCAGGAGGTCGTCGAGCCGCGGGGTGCCCGTCTTCACCTTGTCCTGCTTCACCTCGAGCATCCGCTCCTCCTCGCGGGCCTCGATCTCCTCCTCGATCAGCCCCTGCTCGCGCAGGCGGAGCTCCTCCATCTTCGCCTTGAGGTACTTCTCCTTCGAGCGGACCTCCTCCTCCTTCTGCGCGATCTCGGACTTGAGAATCTCCAGGCGGTCCTTCAGCTCGAGCTCCTCCGTGCTCCCGCCGAGGGCCTTCGCCTGGTCGAGCTTCTGCCGCTCCGCCTGGAGGAGCCGCTCCCGGTACACGAGGTCCTCCTCCCGCCGCAGGAGCTCCTCCTCCTTGTACCCGAGGGGCTCCTTCAGCTTCTTCATCTCGTCCTCCTTGCCGTCGAGCTCGTCCTTCAGCCGCTGGATCTCCGCCTCTCGAATCAGGATCGACTTCTCCTTCGCGAGGATCTCCGTCTCCTTCTTCGCGAGGATCGCGTCGACCTCCGCCTTCGGCTTCCCCTTTAGGGACGCGGCCTCCGCGCGGACCTGGTCCTCGATCTTGTACTTGCCCACCTCTTCCTCGAGGAGGATCATCCGCTTCTTGAGCTGGTCCTCCTTCCTGAGGTACTCCTGCTCCTTCCCCCGGAGCTCCTCCGCGAGCCGCTCCCGGAGCTCCTCGCCCGCGCCGGTCCCGGTGACGTCGAGCTGGCCCGAGCGGGCCGCCTCCTGCAGGCTCGCGAGCTCCGCCTCCCGGGCCTTGAGCCCCGCCTCCCTCTCGGCGAGCGCGAGCTCCTTCTGCTTGATCTCGCGGAACTCCGGGGCCTGGTTCATCAGGTTCCGCTCGAACTGCGCCTTCAGCGTGGTGATGATCTCCTGGTTCTTCTGGGCCGCGATCTCGAGTTGCCGCCGGGCGTTCGCCCCCTCCGCGAGCTTCTTCTTGACGTCGGGGGAGGCCCCGGACTTCAGCTGCTGGGCCTTCACGTACCTGATCACCGCGATGGAGCCCTTCTTGATGTGCTCGATCTCCTCCTCGAGCCCCTTCCGCTTCGCGATCTCCGTCTGGAGGTTCTTGTTCAGGGACGCGGTCTCCTCGATGTACCGGACCGGGTCGAACCGGCCGGACTTGAACGTGGAGAGCTCTCTCTGCACGGTCTGCTTGAACGCGTCGAGCTCCGCCCGCAGGCCGTCGATCTCGAGATCCCGCGCCCGCAGGTCCCGCTCCCGGTCGTCGAGCCTCGCCTGGAGGTCCTTGATCTTGCGGCCGACGTCCCCGGGGACCTCCGAGACCGCCGCGGCGACCCCGCCGAGCCACTCGTCGAACGCGCGCTCCTCGCCCGTGAGCCACTTCTTCAGCGCCTCGACGCTCGTGTCCCCCGGGCGCGGGCCGGGGGCGGGGCCGCCGAGCCAGACCTGCAGGCTCTGGTCCCCGCCCTCCCCGGACAGCCAGCGGCTCAGGCCGTTGTCCGCGTTGTTCGGCCCGCTCGAGTGGTTCTTCGGCGGGGCGTTCGCCGCGAGGGGCGTCGCGGACCCGTTCGCGCCGATCTCGTGCTTCGTCCCGCAGATCGTGCACTCGCCGTCCGGACTCAAGGCTCCGCCGCACACCCCGCAGGCCTGGGGCACGGCATCGACTGCGGCCTTCGACTTCGTTGCCACTCCCGTTGCACCTCGACGTCAGAAGAACGGTCCTAGAGGTGGGCGGACGCTGGTTTCTCGTGAGTATGGCGGCTGACCGTATATAAGCCATGCGACGTGGGAATCGACGCCCGCCGGGCGACGGCGGAAAGCTCCAAAAGTCTTTATAGCGAGGGTAAGATTCGACGGCGAGAATAAAAACCCTCCCGCCGGGGGCCTTGGGGGCGACGATGCAGAAGAAGGTCCATCTCCGGATCGACCCGAACGACGAGTCGATTACCCTCAAGGACATCATGCAGAAAATCCAGGAGATCCAGCGGCAGCATCCGGACCTGGACGTGTTCTTCGACGGGGACGAGTACGCGATCTGCTCCCGCCCGAAGAAGGAATGAATACCCTTTTGGTCTCGGCCGGTCTCCCGCGGCGGGGTGCCCATGCCGCACAGGACGACGCACGCCGCACCGCGGGCGGGCGGGAAGCCGACGAAGGAGGAGCTCACGCAGGTCCCGATCGAACACCTCGACCTCGAGAAGGTGTCGAACCTCGTGGACCTCTTGGACGGGTACGCGAAAATCTCGTTCCAGGCCCGCACCCTCGGGGCGTGCGCGCAGGTCCTCGAGCGGATGGCGCTCGACCCGCGGTGCACGGTGTTCTTCGGCGGGGCGGGGGCGCTCGTGCCGGGCGGGCTGCGGAAGGTCCTGCGGGACCTCGTGGAGTTCGGGCTCGTCGACGTCATGGTGACGACGGGCGCAATCGCATACCACGACTTCTACGAGGCCCACGGGCACCGGCACTACATGTCCTCGCCCGAGGCGGACGACATCGTCCTGCGGGAGCACATGCTCGACCGCGTGTACGACACCCTCGCGGACGAGTCCCTGTTCCGGGAATGCGACGACGAGATCGCGAACATGGCGGACAACCTGGAGCCGCGGGCGTACTCCTCCCGCGAGTTCCTCGCCCTGATGGGGGAACGGGCCGCGAAGGACCCGAACTCCCTCGTGGGGGCGTGCTACCGCCGCGGGATCCCGTACTTCGTGCCCGCCCTGAACGACTCGTCGATCGGGATCGCCCTGACCCGCCACCACCGGGACCGCGTGAAGGCGGGGAAGCCGCCAGTCCGCATCGACTCGATCAAGGACAACTACGAGATGGCCCAGGTCAAGCTCAAGTCCCCGCGGACGGGCGTGTTCTACGTGGGCGGCGGCACGCCGAAGAACTACATCTCGCAGGTCGAGGTGATCCAGGAGGTCCTCGGGCACGAGGAGAACCCGCACTGGTACGCGGTGCAGATCACGACGGACGTCCCGCAGTGGGGCGGACTGAGCGGGTGCACGTTCGAGGAGAGCCAGTCGTGGGGCAAGTTCCAAAAGGACGCGAAGATGGCGCAGAGCCTCGTGGAGGCGACGATCGGCCTCCCGCTCCTCGTCGGATACCTGATGCAGAAGGGCGTCCACAAGCGGCGGAAGCCCAAGGCGTTCAAGTGGAGGGGCGACACGCTCGTCAGCGTCTCGTGAGGCCGGGCCGCAGGGACCGCTCGAACGCGAACAGGGCCGCCTCCTGGGCGGGCTCAATCGCGCCCGCGAGGGTGCGTTGGGTCTTCAGGATCTTCGCGCGGACCTCCGCGATCGCGTCGGCCGCGCCCATGCCGGTCCAGACCAGGCGGGAGGCGAGGAACGTGCCCGTGCGGCCGCGGCCCGCCCAGCAGTGCGCTAGGACCTTCTTCCCCTCCGCGAGCGCGCGGTCGCACAGCTCGTTGAACTCCCGCAGCTGCTCCTGGGTCGGCGGGGTGAAGTCCTCCACGCAGATCCGCACGTGCTCGATACCCGCCGCGCGGATCTCGTCCCCGTCGATCCGCTCGCACTCGAAGGAGACGATGACCGCGAAGCCCGCCCTCCGGAGGCCCCGGAGGTCCCAGGGCTCCCG
>DATBXC010000170.1:0-13164 GCA_036514455.1 Thermoplasmata archaeon
CGCCTCCACGCCCCGCCCGCGGGCGACGTCCGCCGCGTGGTGGAGGAGGACCCGCCACGCGGCCCGCTGCACGTGGACCGTGCTCATCGCGTCCTCCCGCACGTCGGGCACCGCGGGTCCCGCCTCATCTCCACCCGTTCGAGCCGCCCCTCGAGGCCGAAGTACTGGAGGAACGGGACGACGGACCCGAACCTGAGCAGGAGCTTCAGGGCCTCCTGGCACTGGAGGCTCGCGACGACCGCCATCGTCGTCGGGAGGGACGCGAAGTGGCAGGCGCGGTCGTCCTCCCGGCGCGTCGGTCGCGCCGCGCTCGAATCCGCGAGGGCGGGCTTGTTGCACCGGTAGCACGGCGTCCTTCCGGGGACGATCACGTGGACGCTCCCGTTCACGCCGTCCTCGGAGGCCCCGCCGTCGATCAGCGGCACCCGCCACGCGACGCACTTCGCGTTCAGGAAGAGACGGACCGCGAACGTGTCCACGCACCCGAGCACGAGGTCGCACCGCGGCGCCTCCTTCGAGAGGGCGACGAGGCCCTT
The DNA here is from genome assembly GCA_036514455.1 of Thermoplasmata archaeon. Classification (GTDB taxonomy): domain Archaea; phylum Thermoplasmatota; class Thermoplasmata; order RBG-16-68-12; family RBG-16-68-12; genus EA-19. Next base: position 537 of record DATBXC010000170.1, read on the forward strand.
CCCGTCCGTCACGTCGTACGGGTGCGACGTGACCCGGACGTCCGGGTTTGCGGCCCGCAGGTGGGCCCGGATCGCCCGGACCTTCTTCTGCCCGACCTGGGCCGTGCGGTACACGAGGCGGTTCAGGTTCGCCGCCTCGACCGTGTCGTAGTCGAAGAGGACGAGCTCGCCGACCCCGAGGCGGGCGAGGATCTCCGCGCTCAGCGCCCCGAGGCCACCGACCCCGACGATCGCGACCCGCTTCGACCGGAGCTTCGACAGGTCCGCGTGGCCGAACAGCCGGAGGCGGGCGTACCGCTCCTTCAGAGCCATCCCTTCCCCCGCATGTCCTTCACGACGCTCTGGACCCAGTACGACACCTCGCGCTTCAGGTACATCGCGATCGAGGCGTGCTCGTCCCACCAGTAGTTCCGCTCCATGTGCATGTCGCAGATCCGCAGCCCGAGCACGCCGTCGTCGACCTTCCGGTCCGTGTAGTGCATCAGCTCGGGGATCCGGCACGCGGGCGGGACGTGCGGGTACGAGTCCTTGAGGACGAGCTCGGCGTCCCACTCCCTCCCGCGGTGGCGGACCTTCCCGGTCCACCGGGTCGCGGCCGCGCTCGTGGGCCGGATCGCGATCCACTCGTCCCCCTCGAGGAACCTCAGGTACTCCACGAACCGGTCCAGCGCGTACCGCTCCTCCGCCGCGCGCTCCCTCCACGCGGGCTCCTTCGGCGACGCGACCGTCGCGCACTGGAGGAAGTAGAACAGGTCGTCCTCCATCCGCAGGTACTTCTCCCCGTAGTCCCGGACCAATCGGGGCATCGTCCACGAGGAGCGCGGGCGGTGGCTTAAACCGTGAGGCCGTCGGAATCGGTTGCGCAAGCTACCCGACGATGCTCGGGTCGATCACGTGGATGTTCGCGGACTTCTCCGCGACCTCCGCGACCGTGCCGCCCGCGATCGGAGAGCCGCCCGGGTACGTCGCGGTCAGGATGCCCGCGTCCTTCCCCTGCCGCTTCGCGGCGAGGACGAAGGCCTCCTGGAAGAGCATGTCCTCGGGCACCTTCAGGGAGACCGTGGGCTTGTCCGCCTCGGAGATGAAGATGAACCGGAGGGTGACGGGCATGGGGACACCGGGGCGGGGCCGCCATCCCGCGGCCGCGTATTTAGACGTTCCTCCCTGATTTTCGGCGAGGGCGCCTCAATAGTTCGGGAGGCTCGAATCCACCCGCTCGACCCACGCGTCGATCCCGCCCGCCAGGTTCTTCACCTTCCGGAACCCGAGCTCCCGGAGGAAATTCACGGCCTGCGCGGACCGGCTCCCCATCTTGCAGTACATGACGATCTCGTCCGCGGTGCTGAGCTCGTTCACCTTTTGGGCAAGGGTCGCGAGGGGCACGAGGGTCGCGCCCTCGATCCGGTTAATCCGCCACTCCATGGGCTCCCGCACGTCCACGAGGACGACGGGCTCGCCGCGGTCCAGCTTCGCCTTCAGCGCCTCGGGCGTGATCACGAACTCGCCCGCAAGGCCCGCCCCCGCCGCGGGAACGCCGCACCATTCCTCGTAATCGATCAGCTCCTTGATCGTGGCCTCGGGCCCGCACACCGGACACGCCGGGTCCTTCCGGAGCTTCAGCTCCCGGAACCGCATCCGCATCGCGTCGAACAGGAGGAGCCGGCCCACGAGCGGGTCGCCCGTCCCGAGGAGGATCTTGATCGCCTCCGTGGCCTGGATCGTCCCGACGATCCCCGGGAGCACGCCGAACACGCCGCCCTCCGCGCAACTCGGCACGAGGCCCGGCGGCGGGGGCTCCGCGTACAGGCAACGGTAGCACGGGCCCTTCTCCACCCAGAACACGCTCGCCTGGCCCTCCCACCGGAAGATCGAGCCGTACACGTTCGGCTTCCCGAGGAGGACGCACGCGTCGTTCACGAGGTACCGCGTCGGGAAGTTGTCCGTGCCGTCCACGACGACGTCGTAGTCCCGGAGGATGTCGAGCGCGTTCCCGGAGGTTAGGCGGGTCTCGTACGTTTTCACCTCGATGTCCGGGTTGATCGCCTCGATCCGCCGCTTCGCGGCCTCGAGCTTCGGCCGCCCGACGTCCTGCGTGCCGTAGATCACCTGGCGCTGCAGGTTCGACGGGTCCACGACGTCGAAGTCCACGAGCCCGAGGCGGCCCACGCCCGCCGCGGCGAGGTACTGCGCGAGGGGCGCGCCGAGGCCGCCCGCCCCGACGATCAGGGCGGACGCGTTCAGGAGCTTGAGCTGGCCGTCGATCCCGACCTCCGGGAGGATCAGGTGGCGGGAGTACCGCTTCACCTGGGACATCGAGAGTCGGTCCCTCCGGGCGCGGGAGACCCGCTCCATCACCGTCACGGAGCCGCCGGCGATGCTCGGGACAATCGAAATCGTGTCCCCCGCCTTCAGCGGGGTCGCGTCCTTCTGCAGGTACCGGATGTCGTCCTCGTTCACGTACACGTTCACGTAGTTCCGGAGGGCCCCCGCGTCGTCGAAGAGGTGTCGGCGGAGCCCCGCGTGCTGCGCCGTCAGCGCCCTCAGCGCGTCCCGCACGGTCCCCGCCTGGACCTCGACCGCGTCCTGGTTCCCCGCGTAGGGGCGGAGGGGGGTCGGGAGGATCACCTTGACCCGCTGCGACATCTTCGCCACTCCCGTTAATACGGCGTTATACGACTTCCAATTCCTCTTCCCTAAAAGACCTTTGCCCTTCGCCCTCCGCGAGCCGCCAGGCCCGCAGGTCCACGGGCCTCCCCTTCTCGACCGCCACGACCACGTACGTGTACCAGTCCCACGCGCGCTCCAGGTCGAACGGGGAGGGGCGCGCGGCGTGGTCCGGGTGGGAGTGGAAGAAGCCGAGGATCTCCCGGCCCGTGCCGCGGAGCTCGGCCCCGACCCGCAGCGTGTCGCGCGGGTCCACGTCGTACCGCCGCTCCCGCAGATCCGGCGCGACGTTCCTCGCGGGGCGGGCCTCGTCGACCCGCCTCGGCTCCCCCGGAATCCCAATCAGGTACCCGCAGCCCTCCTCCGGGTATGCCGACCGGCCGTGGGCCTTGATCGCGTCGATCACCGCCTTCGGGACCCGGAGCGTCATGGGGCCTCCCAGTACCGCTCCTCGAGGTACTTGTCCCCGCCATCCGGGAACACGGTGACGATCGCGCCGCGCTTGATTCGCGCCGCGACCTCGAGGCACGCGGCGAGGGCCGCGCCGCTCGACGTCCCCACGAGTAGGCCTTCTTCCCGCGCGAGGCGCCGCGTGTGCGCCTGCGCGACCTCCGTCGCCACGAACACGTGCTCGTCCGCGGCGGACGGATCCCAGATCCCGGGCTTGAGGGCGGTCTCCAGGTGCTTGAGCCCCTCGAGGCCGTGGAGGGGTCCGTCCGGCTGCACCCCGACGACCCGCACGCCGGGCATCGCCTCCCGGATGCGGCGGGCAATGCCGACCAGGGTGCCCGTCGTCCCGAGACCCGCCACGAAGTGCGTGAACGGGCCTGGCGCCTGCTTGAGGATCTCCGCCGCGGTCGCGTCGTAGTGGGCCCGCCAGTTCGCCTCGTTGTTGTACTGGTCGAGGTACACGTATCGCTCCGGGGCGGTCGCGAACATCTCCCTGGCCTTCTTCTGCGCCCCGTCGGTCCCGGAGAACGGGTCCGTGAGGATCAGCTCCGCCCCGTATCCGCGAAGGATCCGCTTCCGGGCCTCGCTTGCGTTCGACGGGAGGCACAGCGTGACGCCGATCCCGCGGGCCGCGCCGATCATCGCGAGCGCAATCCCCGTGTTCCCAGAGGTCGCGTCGAGGAGTCGCTTCCCGGGCCCCAGGGCCCCGCTCGCCTCCGCGACCCGGACCATCCCGAGGGCCGCGCGGTCCTTCACGCTCCCGCCCGGGTTGAGCCACTCCGCCTTCGCGTACACGGTGACCTCGGGGACGTCCCGCGTGACCCGCCGCAGCGGGAGGAGGGGCGTGTTCCCGATCAGGGAGGCGATGTCGGCGGGGGCCTTCGTGGGCGTTCGGGACGTCATCCGGTTCTCTCCGTGCGGAGGGTGCGGGGCGGGGAGGGTCCGCGGGCGCCCCTACGCGAAGACCTCCAACACCTTCCGGAGGCCCGCCGCGAGGCGGTCCACCTCCTCCGGGGTGTTGTACACGTAGAACGAGGCGCGGGCCGTGGCGGGGACGTCGAGCCGCTCCATGAGGGGCTGCGCGCAGTGGTGCCCGGAGCGGATCGCGATCCCCTCGACGTCGAGGATTGAGGCGATGTCGTGCGGGTGCACGTCGCCGAGGGTGAACGAGATTACGCCGCCGCGGCGGGAGACGTCCCTCAGGCCGAACGGCCGGAAGCCCTCCACCTGCGACAGGAGGTCGAGCGCGTAGTCCGTGAGGTCCTGCTCGTGCCGGCGCACCGCGTCCATCCCGATGCCGTTCAGGTAGTCGACCGCGACGCCGAGGCCGATCGCGCCCGCCATGTTCGGGGTCCCGCCCTCGAACTTGAACGGGACGTCGTTCCACGTCGCGGTCCCGAGGTGGACCTCGCGGATCATCTCGCCCCCGCCGATCAAAGGCTCCATCTCCTCGAGCCGCTCCTCCTTCCCGTACAGCACGCCGATCCCCGTGGGCGCGAGCATCTTGTGCCCGCTGAAGGCGAGGAAGTCGCAGCCCAGCCGCTGGACGTCCACGGGCATGTGCGGGACGCTCTGCGCGGCGTCGACGACGCAAATCGCGCCGACCTCGTGGGCCCGCTTCGCGATCTCCTCGACGGGGTTGATCGTCCCGAGGACGTTCGAGCAGTGCGTGACCGTGACGACCTTCGTCCGCTTCGTGATCATCGTGTCGTAGTCGTCCATCTTCAGGGAGCCGTCGTCGCGCATCCCGACCCAGTGCATCTTCACGCCCTTGAGGTCCTGCACGAAGAACCACGGGATGTGGTTCGAGTGGTGCTCCATCACGGTCGACACGATCTCGTCGCCCGCCTTCATCTTCCCCTTGAGGCCCCAGCCGTACGCGATCGCGTTGATCGACTCCGTCGTGGATTTCGTGAACACGATCTCGTTCGGGGAGCGGGCGTGGACGAACTCCGCGACCTTCTCCCGCGCGCCCTCGTACTCCCGGGTCGCCTCCTCGCCGAGCTCGTAGATCGCCCGGTGGACGTTCGCGTTGTACCGGCTGAAGAAGTCGGACACCGCGTCGATGACCTGCCTCGGCTTCTGGGACGTGGCCGCGCTGTCGAGGTACACGAGGGGCTTCCCCCGCACGGTCCGCGCGAGGATCGGGAAGTCCTCCCGGACCTTCTCGACGTTCATCAGGAGCTTCGCCTTCGACGCCATCGAGTTCCTCTCCCCCTCCCTACGCCGGCCTCCGTACTAATCCCTTCACACTTACCCGCTCCCGCCTACCCGATCGTGACCTTCGCCTTCGCCTCGAGGGCGGCCCGGAGCGTGTGCCACGGCAGGCTCGCGCACTTCACCCGCGCGGGGAACTCCGCGACGCCCGCGAACACGGACAACCGCCCGAGGGCGGGGTCCGGGTCGGCCTTCGGGTCTCCCGTGACCATGTCGTGGAACTTGCCGAAGAGCGTCTCCGCCTCCGAGACGCTCATGCCCTTGATCGCCGCGGTCATCAGGGACGTGGACGCCTTCGAGATCGCGCACCCCTGGCCCTCGAAGCTCGCGTCCGCGATCCGGTCCCCGTCGAGCCGGAGGTACAGGGTCATGCGGTCCCCGCACAGCGGGTTGTTGCCCACGGCGGTGCGGGTCGCGTCCTCCATCTTGTGGAAGTTCCGCGGGGAGCGGCTGTGGTCGAGAATCACTTCCTGGTACAGCTCGCGGAGGTCCGCCATCATGGGGTCCCCTGGGCGCCCGCGGCCCGGGCGGGGACGCGATACGGCCCGCCCCTCATAAGTCCTCCCGCGCCGCGTGGCCGTACGGGAGCCGGCGGACGACCATCTCGTTCACCTTCACCCGCATCGGGGCGACCTTCACGCGGTTGATCATCTCGCCCGCGAACGCGAACGTGAGCATGTTCCGGGCCGCCGCCTCGTCGATCCCGCGGGACCGCATGTAGAACAGCGCGTCGTCCGAGAGCTGGCCGATCGTGGACCCGTGGTTGCACTTCACGTCGTCCGCGAGGATCATCAGGCCCGGCGTGGAGTCGACGAACGCCCCTTTCGAGAGGAGGAGGTTCTTGTTCGTCTGGCGGGCGACCGTCTTCTGCGCCTCCTTGCGGACGAAGATCTTCCCGTTGAAGATCCCCCTCGAGGCGCCGTCCAGGATGCCCTTGTACAGCTCCGCGCTCGCGCAGCTCGGGGCCGCGTGGTCGATCCGCGTGTGGTTGTCGACGTGCTGCTTCCCCGCGAGCATGTACAGGCCGTTCATCGCGAGCTCCCCGCCCTCGCCCGCGAACTTCGTGTTCGTGTCGTTCCGGACCAGGGCCCCGCCCAGGTCGAAGTTGGACGAGGCGAGGTTCGAGGCGCGCTCCTGGAGGACCTCCGTGCGGGCGACGTGGAACGCGTTCTCCCCCTCCCGCTGGAGCTTGTAGTGGTCCAGCACGGCCTCGGGCCCGAGCGCGATCTCCGTGACCGCGTCCGTGAAGTACGGCGCGCCGTCGAGCGCCGCGTACGTCTCGATGACCGTCGCACGGCTCCGCTCCCCGAGCCGAATCAGGTTGCGCGGGAAGGAGGCGATCGGCTCCACGCCCGCGGAGGAGAGGAACAGGAGGTGGACCGGCTCCTCGAGGGCGGTCCCCGGCGGGACGTCGACGAGGGCGCCGTCCTGGAAGAACGCGGTGTTCAGGGCCGTGAACGGCTCCGACTCGAAGGGCACCAGCCGGCCCAGCGCCTGCAGGGCCCCCGGGTCGTCCCGGTACGCCTCCGCAAGGCTCGCGACGCGCACGCCCGCCGGGAGGGACCGGCGCCACGAGAGGCGGGGGGAGTGGTGCCCGTTCACGAACACGAGCTGGGTGCACTTCAGGACCCCGAACGTGAACGGCTCGAGCCGCTCCTCGATCACGCCGTGCGGGTCCCGGGCCGCCGCGGGCCGGAACGCGGTCCGCGCGATCGGGGCGACGTTGGTGTACTTCCACTCCTCGTCCTTCGTCGTGGGGAAGCCCAGCTCCGCGAACCGCCGGATCGCGGCGCGCCGGGTCTCGAGGCGCCAGCCCCGCCCGCCCCGCTCCATCGCCTGCTCCAGGCTCTGGAAGTGGGACACGAACGCGTCGACGCCGCCCGCCGCCACCGCCACCACCTCAGACGGCCGCGGGCTTCGCGCCCGAATCGGGCGTCTCGAGCCACGCGTACCCCGTCTTCTCGAGCTCGTGCGCGAGCTCCTTCCCGCCGGACTTCACGATCCGGCCGTTCGAGAGCACGTGGACGACGTCCGGGGTCACGTACTCGAGGAGGCGCGCGTAGTGCGTGACGACGACCATCGCGCGGTCCTTCGAGCGGAGCGTGTTGATCCCGTTCGAGACGACGCGGAGCGCGTCGATGTCCAGGCCCGAGTCGGTCTCGTCCAGGACCGCGAGGCGCGGCTGGATTACCGCCATCTGGAAGATCTCGTTCCGCTTCTTCTCCCCGCCCGAGAAGCCGTCGTTCAGGGAGCGCTTCATGAACGACTCGTCGAGGGCGAGGAGCTTCATCCTGTCGTTCACGAGCTCCAGGAACTCCATCGCGTCGAGCTCGGGCTGCCCACGGTACCGGCGGATCGCGTTCAGCGCCGCCTTCAGGAAGTACGCGTTCCCGACGCCGGGGATCTCGACGGGATACTGGAACGCCATGAACACGCCCTCGCGGGCCCGGTCCTCGGGCTTCATCGCGAGGAGGTCCTTCCCGTCGTACCGCACGGTGCCCTGCGTGACCTCGTACGTGATCCGGCCCGCCAGGACCTGGGCGAGCGTGCTCTTCCCGGAGCCGTTCGGGCCCATGATCGCGTGGACCTCGCCCGCCTCCACGGTCATGTCGATCCCGCGGAGGATCTCCTTGTCCTTCACCCTCGCGTGCAGGTTCCGGATCTCGAGCAGCGCCATCCCATCGTCCTCCTCCCTTCGGGGCCCGTCACCCGACCGTGCCCTCGAGGTTCAAGCTGACCTGGATCAGCTTCTGCGCCTCCACGGCGAACTCCATCGGCAGGTTCAGAAAGACCTGCTTGCAGAAGCCGTTCACGATCATGTTCGTCGCGTCCTCCGGCGTGAGGCCGCGCTGCTGGCAGTAGAACATCTGGTCGTCGCCGATCTTCGAGGTCGACGCCTCGTGCTCCATCTGGGCCGTCGGCTCGGTCACCTCGATGTTCGGGAACGTGTGCGCCCCGCACTTGCTGCCGAGGAGGAGGGAGTCGCACTGGGAGTAGTTCCGCGCGCCCGTCGCGCCCTTCAGGATCTTCACCATGCCGCGGTACGTGTTCTGGCCGTGGCCCGCGGAGATCCCCTTCGCGATGATCGTGCTCCGCGTGTTCTTCCCGATGTGGGTCATCTTCGTCCCCGTGTCCGCCTGCTGGTAGTTGTTCGTGAGGGCGACGGAGTAGAACTCGCCGACGGAGTTGTCCCCCTGCAGGATGCAGCTCGGGTACTTCCAGGTGATCGCGCTGCCCGTCTCGACCTGGGTCCAGGAGATCTTCGAGTTCACGCCGAGCGCCTTGCCGCGCTTCGTGACGAAGTTGAAGATCCCGCCCTTCCCCTCCTTGTCGCCGGGGTACCAGTTCTGGATCGTGGAGTACTTGACCTCCGCGTCGTCCAGGGCGACGAGCTCGACGACGGCCGCGTGGAGCTGGTTCTTGTCCCGGATCGGGGCGGTGCATCCCTCGAGATAGCTCACGTACGCGCCCTTGTCCGCAACGATCAGGGTGCGCTCGAACTGGCCCGTGTCCGCCGCGTTGATCCGGAAGTACGTGGAGAGTTCCATCGGGCACCGAACGCCCGGCGGGACGTACGCGAACGAGCCGTCGCTGAACACGGCGCTGTTCAGGCCCGCGAAGAAGTTGTCGTTGAACGGGACGACGGAGCCGAGGTACTTCCGGACGAGGTCCGGGTGACGGAGGACCGCGTCCGAGAAGGAGGAGAACAGGATCCCGAGGTCCTCGAGCTTCTTCGAGAACGTCGTCGCCACGGACACGGAGTCGAGCACCGCGTCCACCGCGACGCCCGCGAGCTGCTCCTGCTCCTGGAGCGGGATCCCGAGCTTGTCGTACATCGCGCGGATCTCCGGGTCCACGTCCTCGAGGCTCTCCACGGGCTTCTTGGGCCTCGGGGCGGCGTAGTAGATGATGTCCTGGTAGTCGATCGGGGCGTAGTGGACGTTCGCCCACGTCGGCTCCTTCATCGTGAGCCAGTGGCGGTACGCCCGCAGGCGCCACTCGAGCATCCACTCGGGCTCCTTCTTCTTGCGGGAGATGAGGCGGACGATGTCCTCGTTCAGGCCCTTCGGGGCCATGTCCTCGTCGAGCTCGGTGAAGAACCCGTGCTTGTACTCCTGGGAGGCGAACGCCTCCTGGATCGCAGCCTTGGACACCATCGCGTGCTCACCCGGCGGAGAGGGCCGTCGACCCATGAAACCGGCGGCTTCCCCGCGTACGGTCCTTTACAATATAACCGCGTTATATATACGTTGTGTAGCGACCGTCGGCGACGCGACGGGACCGGGGGCGCGTCCCCCGGTGGACCTCGGGATCGGCACCCGGCGGACCTCACCGCGTGACGTTCAGCCAGATGATCTGCCCGGAGAACATGCCGTTCGACGCGCCGCTCCCGTACGCCCCGTTGAAGATCAGGCCCGGCGGGATCGGATACGCGTTCGGGTCCCCCGACGGGTAGTACAGCGGCATTGCGGCGGGGTTCCCGGAGTAGTCCGTGCCCGCGTGCGTGTCGCTGTTGTACATCGTCGCCCGCACGGTGCCGGAGAACGTCCAGACCTGCGTCGGGAGGAGGGGCGGGCCCCAGATGGTGAAGAAGTTGCCCAGCGTGGGCGTGGCCGTGATCGACGCGGGCAGCTCCGCATGGATGATGCCGGAGCCGTCGTGCGTGTGCAGCGCGTGGACCTGCCCGGGCGGGCAGTACAGGTTCGGGTTCGTGTACCCGGGCTCCATAGTAATCCCGATGTCCGCAGTGATGTTCTTCTGGACGCCGTTCACGTTGATCACGAGGAGGGGGTGGTAATGCCTCGCCGTGCCTTCCCCGCCGCAGTATGTGACGACGTCCCCGCTGGAGAGTGACCCGCCTCGGAGGACGTACGCCGCGCCCACGCCGCCCGCGACGATGAGGACGAGGGCGAGGGCGACGAGGGTCACGGAGGGCCGGCGGCGGGGCCTGCGGGTGCGGGCGGCCCGGCCCGCCTCCTCGCGGACGCGCTTCGCCTCCTGGAGGAGCGCGTCCGGCGGCTCCTTCCCCGGATGAACCTTCGCATAATGGACCGCGACGTTCTCGACGCGGACCTTCGTGCCGCAGTCCGGGCACGCCTGCATCGCCATTTCGGGGTGCTCAAACGCCCGCTGCACTAGAAGGTTTCTCATTTGCGCGCGGGGAGGGGACGCTCCCGACGGGGAGTAGACTCACTTGGGTTTACTACCTGAGGCATGTCGCAAGTCGGTTGATCAACAGCCCGGAGAGCGGACAGAGGCCCTCATCCGGTAGCGCCTCAGGCCGTTGGGCGAAACAGACTAATTAACTGAAACGGCTTCAGGCAGGGCAAGCTCGTCAGGCAGGTTTTGGGGGATGCCCGGCTCCGAAAAGGTCCTTACCGTGGAGTACTACTGGGACGGCCCCAAGACAGGCGTCGCCACGTTCAAAGGAGAACCACACGCGTACGAGTGTGTTTTCGACGACCGCCTGGACGATTGGTCTTGGTTCTACCTCCTTAAGCCGATAGACCCAGAAACCCTTCAACTGGTCACGGAGAAGTGGCAAATCTGGCTCCGATGGGAGGATGCACATCAGACTGGTCAGACCACTATCAGCACGCACCCGGCACTACCTGCCGATCGGCCAAGATTTATGGAATTGACGGGAATCCTGAATTCCAAGCTCGAGGTTCCTGCATCCAGCGACCTCGCAGCGCATGGCGAATTCGAGCGGTTGGGTCTGCCAGGCGCCTCGGGCCCATGGGCGATTGTTTGGACAACTATTGACCGGGCTTCCCTCGGCCATGTCGCGAGGGTCGGGTCGTTCTTGCGCACTCCGGACATCGATCCGAATCTCTATCAGAGACGATACGACTAGGCTCTTTCGGGCGCACGCTGAGCTGTGGGAGTAAACCCAAGTGGGTATGCTCCCGACGGGGAGCGGACTCGCGTGGTATCACTCCCCGGCTCAGCCCGGGAGTTCCCGCGTCAAGACCAAGTACCCCGCCGGTGTGCGACCGGAGGGAAGGGGAATTCCATGAAAGCGATTGTCCGATACGAGTACGGTCCACCTGATGTTCTCAGACTCCAGGAGATCGAGAAGCCGGTCGTCAAGGACGATCACGTGCTGGTGCGCGTTCACGCGGCCTCCGTCAACGCAGGGGACTGGCACTCCATGAGAGGCCGACCGTACATCATGCGCGTGATGGGGTACGGCCTGCTCAAACCCAAGAACACTGTCTTGGGCGGAGATTTGGCGGGGCGCATCGAGGCCGTTGGCAGGAACGTGACCGAGTTTCAACCCGGCGATGAGGTCTTCGGCATGAGCATCCGGACCTTTGCCGAGTATGTCACCGTTCGTGACGTCGGAGTCGTCCTGAAGCCGGCCAAGCTGACGTTCGAGGAAGCCGCCGCGGTGCCTGTGGCGGCGATCACGGCCCTGCAGGGTCTACGTGACAAAGGACGGATAAGGCCTGGCCAGACGGTCTTGGTCAACGGTTCGTCTGGAGGCGTGGGTACGTTTGCCGTGCAGATCGCCAAGTCGTTCGGGGCGGACGTGACGGGGGTGTGCAGCCCAAGGAACGTGGACATGGTCCGGTCGATCGGCGCCGACCGGGTCATCGATTACACCCGGGAGGACTTCACCCGAGCGGGTCAACGGTACGACCTGATATTCGACGTGGCCGGGAACCATCCACTCGCGGATTGCAGACGAGCCTTGAGCCCGAAGGGGACGCTCGTCTTGGCGGGACAATCGGGCCGCAAGAAGGTATCGATTCTGCCCTTCCTCACAACGCCCGTGGTGTCGCGCTTCGTGAGGCAGAAGCTGGTTACGTTCGTCGCGAAGCGCAGCAAGGAGGACCTGACCCTTTTGAAGGAGCTCCTGGAAGCCGGGAAGGTCAGGCCGGTCATTGACCGGCGCTACCCGTTGAGGGAGGTCCCCGAGGCGATGCGCTATTTTGGAGAGGGACACGCCCGGGGAAAGGTCGTCATCACCGTGTGATCTCGCAACGAAACCGAGCGAGGCCGGCGAACGAGCGCCGATTCGCTCGGACCGGTCTGCGGGAGAAGGTACACGTGGGGAGTGCTCCCGAAGGGATTCACTCCCTATCATGAACAAAGGGGCGTGCGACGGCCGTCATCTCGGACGCTCACTCAATGCGCGCGAGCGAAATGTAGATTCGTCGCTGGCGCGCTCACGGCTACTGAATAAGCCCGATGATGTTACCGTCGGGGTCTCCTACACTTGCGATCAGTCCTCAGCTCACCGCTTTCTTCACGAGCGCGCTGATCCTTGCCTCTTCGGTGGCAGTCAACT
>DATBXC010000171.1:0-5439 GCA_036514455.1 Thermoplasmata archaeon
CAGGCGGGCGGACAGGGGCGCGACGAGCCGGTCGAGGGCCCGGGCGAGGCGGCCCTTCTTCCGCGGCGCCCGCTCCCCCGCGAAGCTCTCCATCGCCCGCGTGTACCGGGTGTACGAGAGGCTCAGGACCAGGAGCATGAAGAAGATCACGACGGAGTACGCGGCCGCGAAGCCCTGCCGCCAGAACGGCTGGAACCCTTCCCGATACACGTACGTGATCAGGATGTCCGTGGCGCCCGCATCGAGGTTCACCGCCACGGTCGGCCGCCCCTGGGTCATCAGGTAGATCACGTTGAACAGGTTGAACGTCCAGATGAAGCCGAGGAGCGAGGCGGGCACGATCGTGGGCTTGAGCAGGGGCAGCGTGATTCGGCGGAACTTCTGCCACCGCGTGAGCCCGTCGACGTCCGCGGCTTCGTACAGGTCCTCCGGGATGCCCTGGAGCCCGCCGGAGAAGACCATCATCATGAACGGAATCCCGAGCCACACGTTCGCGGCGATCACCGCCACGAGGGCCCAGGGCATCGACCCGAGCCAGTCGATGGACCCGCCGAACAGGGCGTCGATGACGCCGCCGCGGTCGAACATCCCCCGCCACGCGATGATGCTGATGTACGAGGGCACGGCCCACGGAAGGAGGAAGAGGGTCCGGTAGATCGGCCGCCCCCGGATCTTCCGATTCAGGAGGACTGCGAGGACGAGCCCCATCGTGACGTGGAAGAACACGTTCACGAGGGTCCAGACAATCGTCGTCGCGGCGACGAGCGTGAACTCGGGCCTCTGGAAGACGCGGACGTAGTTGTCGAGTCCGATGAGGTTGAAGTCGAAGCCGCCGTGCCCGGACGTGAGGGTGCGGTCGGTGAAGGAGAGGAAGAACCCGACGGCGGTCGGGTAGAACGTGAGGGCCGCGAGGGCGATGATCGCGGGGCCGACGTACGCGTACGCGGGCCGGCTCGCATGGCCGCTCGTCTTCCAGAGCGCGAGAAAGGCGACGACGAGGGCGAGGATGATCCCGCCGAAGGTGAGGAGGATCCCCTCGTTCCCCGGGAGCCGCTCGACCGGGGCCGCGAGGGGCACGGCAGACACGGTCGTGATGTTCCCATTCTCCTCGCCCCGGGAGTCCACCGGGGTGACCGCGACGTGGTGGGTCGCAAGGGCCAGGAGCCCCGTGATCGAGTAGAGGATTCGCCGCGTGTCGGAGGGGACGTACTTCACGAAGGCGTCGACCCGCCCGAGGGTCCAGTTCCCCGCCGTCCCGTTGTCGAACCGGAACCGGTTCGGATCGAACGTGCCGGGCTGCATCCGGCTCGCGTTCTCCGGCGAGGTGACGTGGATCTCGTCGTACCGGGTCTGGGCCATCCGGGTGCCGTCCGCCGCGAAGGAGGCGACGAGGCCCGCCACAGTGGGCGCGCTCACGTTGCTGACGTAGATCACGTAGCGGTCCACATCGGCCGATGCGGACACGTTGAACGTGACGTTGATCGTCTGGAACTCCACCGCGTCCACGCGGAGGTCGAGGACCGGGGTGGGGACGGCCGAGGCGGGACTCCCCGCCAGGGATAGGAGCACGAGGAGGAGGACGGAGGCCACGAGCGGGCGGACCCCTGCCCGCGGGCCCCGGCCGCCCGCCGCCATCACCCAATCCTCTGGAGGATTTGCTGCTCCGCCGCCACCATGTCCGCTTCGATGTCGGCGATCGTCGGGTTCACGCGGTTGTACACGACCTCCATCGCGGCCGTGATCGGGTTCCACACGGCCCCCATCTCCGGGCGGGTCGGCATCGACTGGGCGTAGTCCGCCTGCTTCTGGTACTGCACGATGATCGGGTTCGCTTGGATGGTGGCGTTCGTGAACGCGCCGACCGCCGTCGGCAAGTCGTTCGTCCCGATGCAGAAGATGGTCTGCTGCTCCGTGTTCGTGATGAACTTCGCGAGATCGAGGGCCGTCGTCTTCTGGCCGCTGTACTTGTAGACCCCGAAGCCTTTCACCCCGAGGGTCGGCGCCGCGCGCTGCCCTGTGGAGGCGACGGTCGGGTACGGCACGATCCCGAAGTCGATCCCCGCGGCGTACATGTCCGGGACCCGCCACGCGCCGATCGCGACCATCGCGGCCTGGGCCTGGAAGAAGTACGTCATCATCGACTCGGAGCCGGGTCGCGCGGGCATGGTCCGTTGGGCGGGGTCCTTGTCGAGGGCCTGGAGCCACTGCAGGGATGCCGCAGACCCCGGAGTGTCGAAGCCGAGCGCCGCGGCGGTGATCGTCTGCGTGTCGGGCACGTTGAAGATGTACCCCCCAAAGCCCTTCTGCCAGGGGAACCACCAGAACGGGTCCGTGACGGGTTGCACGAAGCCCCAGCGGGCGTTCGCCGGGTCCGTGAGGTTCCCGGCGATGCGGAGCATGTCGTCCGTCGTCCACGTTTCCGTGGGGAACGCCTCGCCCGAATCCCGGAAGATCTGCTTGTTGTACACGATTGCCAGCAGGTCCGCGGTCGCGGGGAGCGCGTACAGCCGGCCGCCGTACGACATCGTCTCGAGGGATCTCGAGGTGTAGAGGGCGAGGTCCGACGGGGTGAGGTACGGGTCCAGCGGCTCGAGCAGGCCGATCTGCGCGACCTCTCCGAGGCGGTCGTTCTGGAAGCGCATCACGTCCGGCGCGTTCCCCGCTAGGGCCGCCGTGATGTACTTGTCGATCGCTCCGCCGTAGGGCTGGGCCTCGACCTCGATGGTGAGCGTGGGGAGGCCGCGGCGCGCGCGGTCCGCGTGGTACCGCGCGATGATCTTGTTGAACTCGTCCTTCTCCTTGCCTTCGTACGTGTGCCAAACCACGAGCGTGCCCGCCGCAAGGGCCTCGAGGTCGATGGCGACCCGGGTGTTCTTGCCCGCCGCCACGGCGACGTCGGCCCCGTTCGTCTTGAACCCCGCCCTCGTGGCCGTCACGGAGACCGTCCCCGGGTCGACCATCGAGATGACGAACCGCCCGTTCGTGCCCGTCGTGTTGAGGTACGAGTGGCTCGTCGTGCGGTGCGTGACCTGCACGGTCGCGTTCGCGAGAGCGGTTCCCGCACCCGTCACGAGGCCCTTGACCTGGCCGTAAGTGGGCTGGAGGCCGGTCGCGAGCACGAGGATGTCCGTCGCCTTGGTGAGCGTGCCGCCGGGCGTCTCCGCCCGGAGGGTGAAGGTGACCGTGACGTTCTCCAGCCGCATAGGCGCCTGGTATCCGAACGTTGCGACCCCCGCGTTGTCCGTCGTCCCGTTCGCCGGGCTCAGGAGGTCGCCCATGGCCTCCGGTCCGAAGGCGACCGTCACGCGGACCCCGAACACGGGATCCCCGAGATCGTACACCTCCCCCGTGACGTTCGCGGTCCCGCCCGCGGGGAGCTGGAACCAGTCGGAGTCCGCGACGAGCTCGTACGCGTGCTGCGCGCTCCCCGGCCCGCGGCCGACGAGGACCCACGCGGCCCCCACGGCCGCGAGGACCACTACGAGGGCGACGATCACCGTGAGGACCCGCTTGCTGATTCTCCGCTCCTTGGGCGCCGCCTCCGCGGGCGCCGCCGTCTCCTCCTTCCCCACCTCTGCGCCAGGCTCCATCACGTCCGCCTCCTGCGTCTCGCGAGTGTGAAGAGCGCGAACGCCGCAGCCACGGCCGCCGCGACCTCCACGGCACCGAATCCCGGAATCCCCGCGGCGGTAATCGTGAGCTGGTAGTCCGCGGTGCGCGCGGTGTTGTTCGCGGTCCCATTCCCGTCGTCCGCGAAGAGGTAGTACGCCAGGGTCCCGGCGGGCAGGGCGGTCTCGAAGCGGTACGTCGCCCCCGTCGCGTTCAACCCGCCGAAGTACGCCATCGCGTGCTCCTGGCCGCCGATGAACACGCTCACCTTCGCGGGGTCGTCCCCGTCCGGGTCCGCGTACGTGACGGAGAACCGGAACACGGTGCGGGAGTCCCCGCTCGAGGGCGTGACCCTCGCGTTCGTGAGCACCGGCGGGCGGTTCTGCGGGACCACTGGCGGGGCGGCCTCCACGACGACGCCGGGGATCTGTGCGAGGCGGGTGTCCGTGTACCCGCCGAGGACCGCAAGCTGCGTGGTCCAGGGCGGGGTGATCATGTCGTAGACGTTCGGCTGCTTGCCGCTCAGGGACCCGCCGCCGCCCTTCCATGTTTCTCCCGTCACGGCGACGGCCCGCCAGTAGAACCCGATGCCGTAGCCGTCCTGACTCCCGGAAACGACGACGTAGCCCCACTTCCGCGGGTCCATCACGGCCGCGTTGATGAACCGCTTCGGGACCGTGACGAGGACGGAGTTGCGGGCGGGGTCCGCGACCGCCGTCACCCCGCTCTGCTGGAACGTCCCGACGCCCGGATCGTCCGTCGCGAACAGGGTCTGGGTCCATCCGCCCACGGACACCATGGTCTCCCAGCTGAAGTTCGACGGGACTTGGCCGTTGGGACCCGAGATCATCTCCGTGTTCCCGCTCCCCGGGACGCGGTCCGTGTCGATGTAGACGTTCACGATTTGGAAGGAAAAGCCGAACGGCGCGTTCCACTGGTTCGTGCCGACGTCCGCGAAGCCGATTGTGAACTGGACCGCGATCGGGTTCTCGGAGATGTTGAACCACGTGAGGTCCCAGAGCTTATCCGGCGCGTGCCGCCCGTCTTGGTACTTGAAGTCGGCGGCGAGCGGGTACGTGTAGTCGCCGTCCCCCGTGTCGTCGCCGATTGGGTCCTGGAACGACCGGATTGGCGGGCCCGCGGGCGCGATCGGGAGGCGCACTTCTGCGGGGGCCGCGGCGGGCAGCGCGTCGACGTCCGCCCCGCTCCGGCTCGTGATCGCCTGGACGCGCAGGAGGTCCCCGCCCGCGACGCCGAGGTCCGCGAACGGGATTGCGACCTCGATCGTCGTCCTGACGCCGACCTGGTCCGTCTTCCGGTACTGGAACACGTACGTCCCGGTCCCGAGGAAGTCGGAGGCGGTCTGTGGCTTGAACAGGGCCCAGTTCGTCATCCCCGAGGAGAGGGCCTGGTCGAACAGGTTCCGGAACCGGAAGCCCGCGGCCCAGTCGAACCGGTGCCCGCCCGTCGCGCTCGCGAAGTTCACGGCGTACCGGTTCAGGTTGCTCTCCATGTCGTTCGAGGCGAGGACGATGCCCGGCGAGATGTACAGGTCGAGGTCCTCGCCGAGGGCCCACAGGGTCGCATTGGGGTCCCCGTTGATTTCCGCGCGGACGTACAGCGTGCTGTAGTCGAACCCGAGGTACAGGTCCTTCAGCAGGAGCCGCTCCGTGCCGGAGACCGTCTTCGAGTAGTGACTCGCGTTCGTCCACTCCCCCGCGGCGGCGGTCCCGTCGATCGTGAGCTCCTTCGCGCCCGCGGCCGGCGCAGCGGGGGACGCGGCCGGCCCCCAGCGCGTCGTGATGTCCACCGGCGGGGTGACGCCCGCCG
>DATBXC010000172.1:0-8299 GCA_036514455.1 Thermoplasmata archaeon
ATCGCCCGCCCCGCGGAACACGTATTCGAAGAACGCGTCGTCCACGCGCTGCGCCCACGGCACCTCGGACCGCAGCGCCCCGCCCTGGAGCGCGTGGGCGATCGTGTAGTACGCCATGTACACGGTCGAGTCGGACAGGGACTCGATCACCCAGTGGTCGTCCCACGGGAGCTTCGTCCCGAGGCCCTGGTGGTGGGTGCACGGCCAGTCGTTCAGCCAGTCGATCGTGTGCTCGAACTGCTTCCGCGCCGTCTCCGGGTAGAGCGCCATCGCGTCCAGGGCCTTGTGGGTCCGGGCCTTCCACTCCGGGTCCCCGTACGCGAGGAACCACTGGTCCTCGACGACCTTCACGATCGCGCGGGCCGTGCAGCGGCACACGACCTCCCCGGACGGCTCCCACAGCCCGTCCGCCTGGCCGTTCGCGCGGAGCTGCTTCTTGACCTCGTCCTTCGCGATCTCGACACGCATCCCCGCGAACGGGCCGCAGTTCTCGTTCATCACGCCGGAGTAGAAGCCGGACCGGTACACCTCCTCCTTCGCCTTCGCCAGCGCCTCCCGGTCCGAGGAGCGGCGGATCCCGAGCCGTTCGACGACCTCGACCGCGGGGAGGGGGCCCCAGCCCTCCGTCCGGATGATCGGGACGGGCTCGATCGCGCGCACGCGCGCGCCATCCAGGTCGTACCGGGCTAGGGTCGCGTCGTCCGCCTGGAGCTCCCGGAGGGCGACGTAGTCGTCCGGCGCGTCCGACGGGACGCTCGTCACGATCCCCGTGCCGCGGGCCTGGTCGATGAACCGCGCAGGCAGGACGGGGATCGCCTTGTTGATCCCGGGCGCGACGACCTCCTTGCCGACGAGGTCGGACCCGCGCACCCGGCCGACGACCTCCGCCGCCCGCCCCTGCTCCCGCAGCTTCGCGACCGCGGCCTCGTTCAGGACCCACGTCTCCCCGCCCACGCGGGCCTCGACGTACCCGACGTCCGGGTCGACCCAGAGGTTCGTCTGGCCGAACACGGTCTCGGGCCGCATCGTGGCCGCCACGAGGACGCGGTCCCCGAGGAGGAACTTCAGGAGCGTGAACTCCGCGGGGGTCTCGCCCTCCCCCTCGAGGCGGTCGTGGTCCCCGATCGGGGCCTGGTCCCGCGGGCACCAGATCACGGGGTGCTTCCCGAGGCGGACGTATCCGCCCTCCTTCAGCCTCCGGAACTGCCACTTCACGAACGCGTCGTACGGCGGGTTCCGGTCCGTCGTGATGAAGGACCGCCGCCAGTCCACGGCGGCCCCCAGGGCCTTCAGGTCCTCCACCGTCGCGGCGGGGAACACCTCGATCCAGTGGAGGGGGTCCGCGAACCTCCGGACGTCCCGGGCCTTCACGCCCATCTTCCGCAGGATCTCCACCATCGCTGGGTCGCCCTGGGCGACCCGCTTCGCGGCCCCGACGATCGGGAGGCCCGTGCAATGGAACGCCTGCGGGTGGAGCACGTTGAACCCCGCCATGCGGCGGTACCGGCTCTGGAACTCCGCGCGGAGGAACGCGATCCCGAAGCCCAGGTGCTGGTACGAGTTCACGTACGGGTACGGGACGTTCGAGTACCACTTCGGGGCCCCCGGCTTGGCCTTCGCCTCGAAGAGGCGCGCGCGCGCCCACGCGCGCTGCCACTTCGCCTCGACCTTCCGGGGATCGTACCCGCGCGGCGGCACGGCGCGCCCATCCCGGCACGCGCGTTAAACCTTTCTCGCACGCCGCACGCGCGAAGGATTCAACTTTCATGAGCTCACGCCTATAATTATCGCGGCGACGCCCGTTTCGAGCGGAAACCGTGGTCTGAAATCAGGGCGTCATACGTCGTCATACAATTGACAAAAGCATTAATAAAGCCACCAGGGATACGGCGGCAGGAACGTCAACGCACGCTTAGAATGGGTGTGACTCGCGTCATACTCGGTTCGGCGGCGGGGATGGCGAACGGGATGGACGAAAACGAGCGGATTACGCTGCGGCTCGAGCGAGACAACCTCGAGCTCATCGACCGGTTCCTCGGCGAGAACCCGGCGTACAAGAACCGCTCGCAGCTGTGCCGGGACGCGGTGCAGGCGTTCATCGAATCCGTCACGCAGGGCGGGAACACCGTCCAGCTGCGGGTCCCGAGGTACTACCTCGAGCTGATCGACGCCCTCGTCGCGGACGGCTACTTCCTCAGCCGGGAGCATGCGATCGTGCGGTGCATCGAGGAGTGGCTCGACCGGGACCGGGTGAAGGAAATCGGCGAGCACCGGAAGGAGATCGGCAAGGCCACCGGCAAGGTCATGTCCGTCTCCACGGGCGACAAGGACGGGGTGATCCCGCCCTGAGCGTGCGCTGGCGCGCGGGCCAGAGAGTGCGGACCGAAGGGGCGCTTCACGAAGATGGGACGCGTGGGATGCCTGTCAGAAGGGATGGGATGCACACCTTCGCACGGACCGGACCCTCTGGCCTCCCTCGACCCGCCGGCGACTCCGGGGGGCGAGTTCGCGGAGGCCACCGAGAATGATACCGAAGGAGAACGTGAGTGACGTCATCAGCGCCGTCTTCGACGAGGCCGTCGACCCCCGCATCACCGTCGTGGGCGTGGGGGGCGCGGGCGGCAACGTCGTGGGCGCTCTGTACGACAGCGATCTGAACGGCGTCGAGACCGTGGCGGTGAACACGGACCCGGCCGGGCTCACGAAGACGGAGGCCGACGTGAAGATCCTCCTGAGGCCCGAGGGGTCGGACGACCCCGTGGGGGCGGCCGGCGAGGCCGCGGAGTCCGCGGCGGCCGCGCTGCGGGAGTCCCTCTCCTCGGACATCGTGTTCGTCGTCGCGGGCCTCGGGGGCGCCGCGGGCACGGGCGCCGGCCCGGTCGTCGCGGCGACCGCGAAGGGCCAGGGCGCGGTGACGATCGGGATCGCGATTCTCCCGTTCACGCTCGAGGGCCGGGACGCGCGGGCCCAAGGCGGGCTCGACCGGTTCCGGGCGGAGGCGGACTCCGTGATCGTCGTCGACAACAACTCGCTCGCCCGCCTCGACGGCCTCACGCTCCGGGAGGCCTTCGGCCTGATCAACACGATGGTCCAGACGATCATCCAGGGCGTCCTCGACCACCTCGCGCGGTCGTTCCTGACGACCGTGACGGAGGAGGTCGAGACCGTCGCGCGGGAGATCGAGGGCGAGCCGCCCGCCCCGCTCGCGGTGCACGTGGAGGCGCCGCCGGCCACGGTCCAGGCGGCCTGGGAGACCCAGCCCGTCGCGTTCGACGAGACGGGCTTCATCGGATACCGCTGATCTCCTCCCCCAACCAACGCTTGCCGGACCTCAACCGGCAAGCCCCTTTTCTTTCCCGGCTCGAAGCGGTTATGCCGTCCCCCGCCATCGACCGGGCGGGTGGGCCCATGGCCACGTACTCGGAGACGTTCGAGCTGGAGACGAGGGGGGAGGTCCAGGCAATCGACATCACGGAGCGCGTGGCGGGCGTGATCGCGCGGTCGAAGCTGGGGGCCGGGATCGTGTGCGTCTTCAGCCCGTCCAGCACGAGCGCGATCGTCGCGAACGAGTCCGGGGCGGGCGTGGACGAGGACCTCGCGGCGCTCCTCGAGCGGGTCGCGCCGCGGCGGGCGTCGTACCGCCACGAGGAGAAGTGGCACGACGGGAACGGCCACAGCCACGTCCGGGCGAGCCTCCTGGGCCAGGGCTTCACGTTCCCATTCCACGGCGGGAAGCCACTGCTGGGGACCTGGCAGCAGCTCTGGTTCCTCGAGCTCGACAACAAGGCGAGGACCCGCGAGGTCCGCGTGACCCTCGTCGGTTGACGACCGGAAACCTCATGGAGCCGCGACCGATTCCGCGCCGCGGGAGGGAGGACGACGGTCTCGCCGCTCCTCATCGAGATCGGGATCACGATCCTCACCGTCGGCATCTTCGCATACATGCTCCTCGGGGGCCTCGGCGGCGGGTCGCTCGCCATGGTGATCGCGGGAATCCTGATCACGATTCTGGGGTTCGCGAAGGGGCGGCGGGACGAGGACCGCGCTCGCTGACGGGCCCACTCGCGAGTCGTCCCCCGACGAACCTTTATCTTGAGGGCTCAGGTATCCGCGCGGGGTTTCCTTCCTCATGGTCCGTGACGTGCAGAGCGAGCGGCCCGAGAACTCCTTCCCCCTCACGAAGGTCGGCGTCCGCGGCGTGCTGAAACCCGTCCAGGTCTCCCGACCGGGTCGCACGGTCACCCTTCCGACATCCTTCGACGTGTACGTGGACATCCCCGCCACGCAGCGCGGCTCCCACCTGTCCCGACACCTTGAGGTGATCGAGGAGGTCGTCGACGCCTCCGTCCGGACGCCCGTGGCGGGCCTCGAGGACCTCGCGGGCGCGATCGCGGTCGAGCTCCTGGACCGGCACGAGACCGCCTCGAACTCGGAGGTGTGGGCCCGGGCGGACTACTTCCTCGAGCGCGTGTCGCCGTGGGGCCGCAAGAGCCTGGAGCCCTACCGCCTAGTGGCGAAGGCGACCGCGGCCCGGGCGCGGCCCGTGGCGACGCACAAGGCGATCGGCGTCGAGGTCGTGGGCATGACCGCGTGCCCGTGCGCGATGGAGATGGTCCGCGCGGACCTGGAGGCCCGCGAACCCGGCGTGAAACTCCCGAAGGGCTTCCCCACGATCACGCACAACCAGAGGAACCGCACGACCGTGATCCTCGACGTGCCGGAGGGCGCGGACGTGGAGGCGGACGACCTGATCGATATCGTGGAGTCCTCCCTGAGCGCGCCGACGTACGAGCTCCTGAAGCGCCCCGAGGAGGGCCGGCTCGTGGAGGCGGCCCACCGGAAGCCGCGGTTCGTGGAGGACGTCGTGCGGGAGGTGCTCGCGCGGATCCTGAAGCGGTACAAGGGCCTGCCCGACGCCGCGAGGGTGAGCGTGAAGAGCGAGAGCGAGGAGTCGATCCACAAGCACAACGCGTTCGCGGAGCGGACGACGACCCTCGGCGAGCTCCGGGCGTGAGGGCCGTGGCGGTGCCCGCCCTGTGCCACGTTTGCGGCGCGCCGGCGACGGCGGCCTGCTCGATGTGCGGGCGCCCGACGTGCGACCGGGACATGGAGCGCTTCTCGAGGATGTGCGTCTCGTGCCTCGCGCCGCGGCGGGGCCCGAAGGCCTAATCCCCGAGAGGGCGATGGCGGCGCCGTGAGCCTGTACCCGCTCTGCGCGGTGTGCGCGAAGCCCGCGTTCTACGCGTGCCGCTCCTGCGGGAGGCCCGTGTGCGACGGCCACTACAACCCGAGGAACGGCCTGTGCTCCGCGTGCGAGGGGGGCCGGCTCGTGGAGCTCCCGCCCACGTGACCCGGGCGTCAGCCGAGGAGCCGCTTCGCGTCATCCTTCGAGAGGCCCACCGCCTTCAGCGCGTACGACAGGGCCTTCTGGGCGATCATGTCCCGCGTCTTGTCGTCCAGGAACTGCTCCATCGCGGCGGGCGCCTTCGCCTTGTAGTTCACCGCGAACTCGGACCAGTAGTACGCGGCGTTGTCCGGGTCCGACTCCGCCGCCTTGTTGTAGAACTGCTCCGCGTCGTTGAAGCGGCCCACGTCCATCGAGAAGCTCGCGAGGGCCTCGAGGAACTGCGGGTGGTCCGGCTCGAGCTCGACCGCCTTCCGGTAGAACCCGAGGATCTGCTCCGCCTCCATCGAGGGCAGCCCGAGGGCCGCCTCCGCCTTCCCGAACCACGCCACGGGGTTCGCGGGTTCCGCCTTCGCGGCCTTGTCGAAGTGCTTGTACGCGGTGTCGTAGTCGAGCGCGCTCAGGGCCCGCTCGCCCGCCGTGATCTCGTCCTCGGCTCCCGCCATGCGGATCCCGGGCGCGCTATCCGGGCGCCCGCCATAAAGCTTGTCGCACGATTCTCGCGGGGGCGGGTGACGCCGCGGCGGGCCGAATCGCAGCGGGCTCGTCTTGGTCTTATTCCAGACCAACTCGCCTCACGGGGCCCTCGGGGCCGCGCCGACCTGGCGGACGCGCCTCCGGAACTCCTCCAGAGCCTGCGCGTAGGCCTTCTCGAGGAGCCGGGCCACGCGTCCCTCCGTGGCGGGATCGCGGAGCGACCCCGCGTACTCGAAGACCTGCACCCGCCGCCCGCCGCGGGCCTCGTACCGCCACACGTCGACGTATTCGTGGCCGTTGCTCTCCTTCACCCGCACGCCGTAGCCGAGTCGCATGGGAGGGGGAGAGGCTTGGTCTTATTTAAGACCAAGTCGGGGAGGTGGCCGAAAGTGCCCGCCGCGGCCCGCGCGCTACCGGAGGACGGCCCGGTTCCGGAGCCAGTCGATGTCGCTGAAGTACAGCTGCCGGATGTCCGTGAGCCCCTCCCGCGCCATCACGAACCGCTCGAGCCCGAGGCCCCACGCGAGGACGGGCGCGCCGAGACCCAGCGGCTCCGTGACCTCGACCCGGAAGATCCCGCTCCCCCCGAGCTCGATCCACCGCCCGTCCGGGAGCTGCCCCTCCGGCTCCATGCTCGGTTCCGTGTACGGGAAGTACCCGGGGCGGTACAGGATCCTCTCGAGGCCCATCCTCCGGTAGAACTCCGCGATCGTCCCGAGCAGCATCGACAGGCTCGCGCCCTCCTCCATTACGACACCCTCGATCTGGTGGAACTCCGGGAGGTGCTTCCAGTCCAGCGCGTCCCGCCGGAAGTTCCTCCCGATGATGAACGCCTTCCGGGGCGGGTCCGGGTGGTCCGCGAGGTACCGGAGCGTGATCGGGGTCGTGTGCGGGCGCAGCACCGCCCGCTCCGCCTCCGCGCGGGACCAGTTGTACCGCCACCCCTCGCTCCCCGTGCGGCCGCCCGTCTCGTGGACCTCCGCGACCCGCCGGACGAGCTCGTCCGCGGGCAGCGCGGGCGGCGTCGCGACGTCGACGTACATCGTGTCGAGCGCGTCCCGCGCGGGATGGTCCTGGGGCTGGAACAGCGCGTCGAAGACCCAGAACGCGTTCTGCACGTAGTCCCCCTGGATCTCCGTGAACCCCATGCTCAGGAAGATCCCGCGGATCCGCTCGATGTACTCGGACAGAATGTGGGCCTTCCCCGGGTGGACCGTCGGCGCGAACGCGCGGACGTCGTAGGGGCGGATCTCGACCTCCCGCCACCGGCCCGTCCGCAGCAGCTCCGGGGTGAGCTGCGCGACCTCCTCCTTCAGCTCCACGCCCTTCGCGAGGACCTTCCGACCCGCGTCCGTGAGCGCGATCTCCCGCCGCACGCTCTCCCGCTCGCGCACGACGTCGTGGCGGGGCCGCAGGCCCTTCAGCACCGCGGGGTCCACGTCGTCCTCCGAGAGCTCGCCCTTCGCGAGGCGGGCGATCACCTCCTCGTCCCGGCCCTTCTCCCCGAGCGCCGCGTCCCCGCGGTCCGTGACCGCGACGACCGCGCCGCCCGCCTCCCGCTCGACGGTGGCCCAGCCCTTCCTCCGCATCCAGCCGAGGGCGATCGAGAACGCCTCCCCGTCCATCTTCGCGCGCTTCCGGAGGGCGTCGACCGGCGCCTTCCCGTGGGCCTTCCGCAGTTCCTTGAGGAGCCGCCGCTCGGGCAGCGCCTTCGTGGCCCACTGCCGCTTCGCGAGGCGGTAGTGCCGCTGGACCCGCTCCCGCATCGTGACGAGGCCCTTCGAGACGAGCCACGACGCGGCGTTCATCACCTCCACGATCTCCCTGAACTTCCCCGCCTTCGCGATCTCCTCGGGCGAGGCGGGCTCCCGCTCCTTCAGGGCGAGGAGGACCCTCTTCTCGAGGTAGCTCAGGGCTTCCGCGGGGTCCGGCATCGGGGACCGGCCCGCTATCCGGGCGGGCGATAAAGCCTTTCCCCCGCGCGGCCCGCCGACGGGAGGCGGGCGGATTCTCAGAATTGAAAACCAGGCCACGGCATATATAACGAGGGACCCGGAATCGGAAGGCCCGCGATGTCGGGTCCCGAGCCCGGGCCCGCGCCGTCACAGGTGGCCGGCGAGTGAACCCTGGTCCAGCGAACGGCACCTTCCCCGTGTACTACTCCGTCCTCGTCTCCGGTCCCCCCGGGGTCGGGAAGCTCGAGTACCTGCTCGGCCTCGCGAGGGACTTCCTCGCGGCGGGGGAGCGCGTCGTGTTCGTCGCGCTCGATCTCCACCCGGACGAGGTCCGCGCGCGGGCCGCGACCGCGGGGCTCGACCTCGGGCCCCTCGAGGGCGCCTCGTTCGCGTTCGTCGACTGCTACTCCGCGACCGCCTCCGAGCGGCTCGAGCCCGTCCCGACGAAGAAGGTGTACGCGGT
>DATBXC010000173.1:0-2054 GCA_036514455.1 Thermoplasmata archaeon
AGACCGGGATCACCCGGACCTGGACCGGGGCGAGCCACAGCGGGAACATCGGTGGCCTCCCCGCCTCGCGGTCGAACGCCGCCTTCTCGAGGAGCGCGTACATCACCCGCTCGATCGCCCCGCTCGGGCTCAGGTGGAGGATGAGCGGGTGCTGCTCCTTCCCCTCCGCGTCCGTGTACGCGATCCCGAACCGCTTCGCGTTCTCCGTGTCGATCTGGTCCGTCGTGAGGGCCGCGGCCTTCAGGTTCACGTCCACGAAGTTCCACTCGTACTTGAACGCGTAGTAGAAGAACTGGTGGGACCACCGCTCCATCAGGACGGGCTTCCCCCAGCGCTTCGCGTACGCGACGCAGAAGTCCTTGTTCGCCTCGAAGAACTCCTCCGTGACCCGCATACCGACCTCGAAGTCCTCCGGCATCCGGAACCCCGTGTCCTCGAGGAACTTCCACGCGAGCTCGAACCGGACCATCAGGTGTTCCTTCGCCTGCCCCAAGTCTGCGCACAGGGCGTGGCAGTCCGGCATCGTGAACGCCCGCAATCGCCGGAGGCCCGACAGCTCCCCGCGCTGCTCCGCGCGGAACGAGTACCGCGTGAGCTCGTACAGCGGGAGGGGGAGCTGCTTGTACGAGATCACCATGTCGTGCGCGATCAGGAACTGGCCGAAGCACGCGCTGAACCGGAGGAACGCCTTCTTGTTCGGCGTCTGCACGATGTACTGCCGCGCGGGGAACCGGTTCAGGTACGACTGGAGGGCGGGGTGCTCGAAGTCGTACATGATCGGGGACTCGACCTCCATCGCCCCGTACTCGGTCACCCGCCGCGTGACGAACTCCTCGAGGAGTCCCTTGACGAGCCGGCCCTTCGGGTAGAACCGCAGGTTCCCGGGGTCGCTCCCCGGCTCGTAGTCCACGAGCTCGAGCTCCCGCATGAGGCGGGCGTGGGGCGGCTCCTCCTTCGCCTCCCGGGACTTCGCCATCTCGTAGCCCGCGAACTTCCGGAGGTTCTCGCGGCCCGCGAAGTCGTAGCCGGCGACCTTCCCGCCCTCGAGGCGGAGCGGGTGGAGACCGCCGTCCGGCTCGAGGATGAACCAGGTCGACACGAGCTTCTGCTCCGCCTTCACCGCCTCGGAGACCTCCTCACTCTCCGCGGTCCCCGCGGCGGGGTGGATCTCGCGGGAGAGCTCGGAGAGCGGGTGGCCCTTCACGCTCACCTTGAACGACTTGTAGTACCCGAAGGGCGAGGCGAGGACGTCGAAGCCCGCGTCCCGGAGCCCCTCCGCGAGGAGGTCGAAGATCCGCTTCGCGGGGCCGGACGCCGCGAGGGACGAGCTCAGGTGGGCGTACGGGTAGATCGCGACCCGCGAGGCCTTCACCTGGCCGGCGACCTCTTGGATGTTCTTCCGGGCCTCCCGCGCGACGCCCTCGGGGTCCGCCTCGTCCTCCTTCTCCGCGCTGATGAAGCAGACGAGGGCGTCCTCGATCCGGCCCTTCCCTTCGCCGGCGGGGAGGTCCTCGACGGACGGGAGGGCCTTCTCCCTCACCTCGTACTCGAGGTAGTCGCAGTGCAGGAACAGGACGCGCACGGTGGTCTTCCGGAACATCGCCCGCCATAAAAAGCCATCATAGCCATCCTCTAATAGCGCGGGCCGGATGGCGCGGCCGATGGGTGCGGAGCCGCTCGTGTGGCGCGCGAGGGGCGTCGAGTGGGAGGTCCGCCGGACCCTCGTGATGGGGGTCCTGAACGTGACCCCGGACTCCTTCTCGGACGGCGGCAGGTTCCACGACGAGAGGGAGGCGGTCGGGCGCGGCCTGCAGATCGCGGAGGAAGGGGCGGACCTGCTCGACGTGGGCGGGGAGTCGACGCGTCCTGGCTCGCAGTCCGTCCCCGCGGAGGAGGAGTGGCGGCGGATCGGCGGGGTGATCGAAGCGGTCCACCGCCACTCGGCAATCCCCATCTCCGTGGACACGCGGAAGCCCGAGGTCGCCCGCAGGGCGATCGCGTCGGGGGCGGCGATCGTGAACGACGTCACCGGCCTGCGGGACCCCGCCATGGCG
>DATBXC010000174.1:0-12813 GCA_036514455.1 Thermoplasmata archaeon
CACCTGAAGAAGGGCGTCGCGGACCCGGAGGGGGACAACGTCCTGAAGGCGCTGAAGCTCCTCGGCTTCCTGTCTGTCTCCGCGGTCCGGTCCATCAAGGTCTTCGAGATCGACGTCGGGGAGCGGTCCCGGGCGGGCGTGCAAACCGCGGTGGAGGAGATGTGCCGGAAGCTCCTCGCGAACCCGGTGATCCACGACTATCGGATCCGCGTGGAATCCCCCAAGGCCGCGCCTCGCGCACGGAAGCGAAGAGCCCGGCGCTAGTCCTCACGCGTAGCCGCCGAGGCGCTGGCGGGGCTCGACCTTCCACTGGGACATGTGGTCCTTCGCCATCAGGTCGGACTTCCTGAGCTCCCGCTCCGCGGCCTTCACGAAGTCCTCCTGCGTGATCCGGTGGCGCTTCCCGCGCTTCAGCGCGTTCCGCATCGCCTGGCGGACGGCGTTCAGGATCGACCCGCCGGTCAAGGCGTACTTCGTCGCGACGGCGTCGAGGTCGACGTCCTTCCCGAGAGGCGCCTCCTTCGGGACGAGCTTCCGCCAGAGGGCCTTCCTCAGCTCCGCGTCGGGCATCTCGAACTCCACCGCGATGTCGATGCGGCGATCGAGCGCGCGGTCCATCACCCGCGCGAGGTTCGTCGCGAGGATGCAGACGCCCGGGGCGTTCTCGAGATGGTTCAGCAGCACGTTCACATCTCGGTTCGTCCACGGCGCGAGGCTCATGCCCCGCCGGTGGAACACGGCGTCCGCCTCGTCGAAGAACAGGACCGCGTCCTGCTCCTTCGCGGCCTGGAAGACGGCCTCGATGTTCTTCTCGGTCTCCCCGACCCACATGTTCTCGAGCTGCGCGTAGTTCACGATCATGAGCGGCTTCTTCAGGGACCGTGCGATCGCCTCCGCGGTCATCGTCTTCCCGGTTCCGGGCGGGCCGGCGAACAGGAGGGAGAGCCCCTTCGCCTTGCGGAGGATCTTCCGCATCCCCCACCGCTGGAAAATCAGGCCCTTGTGCCTCAGCTCGACGAGGGCGTCCTCGATGGCCTCCATCGTCTTCGCGGACATCACGACGTCGTCGAGGGCGAAGCGGGGTTGCACGATCGCGTAGAGCTTCGCGCGGTCCGGACGCTCGTGGATGTGCTCCTCGAAGTGCTCCATCTCCTCCTCGGACTCGTACACCTCGATGCCCGCCTTCAGGAGGTGGACAATCCGCCCCACGTCGGCGCGCGAGACGTGCTGGCACGACTCCGTAATCTTCCCGCACTTCGGGCACTTCACGATCCACTTGTCCTTCTCGGCCAACTCTGCGTCACCCCATCCGGTTCGAAAGCGAAGCCGCGATGCTCTGCCTATCGTCCTCGCGCTATTTAAGGTTGAGACGGCAAGCTCAAGAGAGACCCGTTCGTGAGGGGCTGCGCGCCCCCGGAAAAGGTAATGTAGGCCGCGGCGTTTGGCAACTGAGGCGAAGCGGGTGGGAGACCGGTACGTCCGGCGGGAAGTGCCGTTCCCCCTCCATGAGGTCCGGGTTCTGAACGCTTCCGACGTGGAGCTCGCCGCGATTTCCAAGGACCTGGGCCTCGCCCTCAGCGTCGACGAGATGCATCGGGTCCGGGACCACTTCCTCGCGATCGGGCGGGAGCCCACGGACGTCGAGATCCAGAGCCTCGGGCAGGCCTGGTCCGAGCATTGCTGCTACAAGTCCTCGAAAGTCTTCCTGAAGGAGTTCATCTTTCCCGTCCAGACGGCGGACGTGATCGACCGTGGGGACGCGGGCGTCATGGCGTTCGACGACGACCACGCGTACGCCCTCCGGATCGAGAGCCACAACCACCCGAGCGCCGTGGTCCCGTACGGCGGGGCGGCGACGGGCATCGGCGGGATCCTCCGGGACGTGCTCGCGATGGGCGCGCAACCGATCGCGCTCGTGGACCCGCTCCACTTCGGGCCCCTCGACCTCCCGTACGAGAAGCTCCCGCACGGCCTGAAGCACCCGAAGTACCTGTTCGGCGGCGTCGTGGCGGGGATCCGGGACTACGGGAACCGCGTCGGCATCCCGACCGTGGCGGGATGCGTCGTGTTCGACGAGGGCTACCTCGGGAACATCGTCGTGAACGTGGGCTGCGTCGGCTTCGCGAAGCGGTCCCAGCTACAGAGGAACCGCGTCAAGACGGACCATGATGTCTTTGTGCTGTGCGGCGGGCTCACCGGCCGCGACGGAATCCATGGGGTCACGTTCGCGAGCGTCGACCTGACGGAGGAGGCCGTGGGCAGGTGGGAGGCGGGCGCCGTCCAGCTCGGGGACCCGATCATGAAGGAGCCGCTGATCCACGCAGTAATCGAATCCTCTAAAGCGGGCCTCCTGAACGGGCTGAAGGACCTCGGCGGCGGGGGCCTGAGCTGCGTGATCGGCGAGATCGCGCTGAACGGCGGGTTCGGTGCCGAGGTCGACCTGGGGAAGGTCCCGCTCAAAGAGGCGGGCCTCGCCCCCTGGGAGATCTGGGTGAGCGAGTCCCAGGAGCGGATGATGCTCGCCGTGGCCTCGGAGAACGTCGCGAAGGTCCTCCGGATCTTCGACCTGTACGACGTGCCCGCCACGCCGATCGGCCACGCGATCCCCGAGAAGGTCTGCCGGGTGCGGTACAAGGGCGTCACCGTCCTCGAGATGGACTTGGAGTTCTACACGGGCGGGCCCGAGTACTGCCGCCCCCTCCAGGAACTCCCCGTGCCAACGAAGAAGGCGGACATCCCGCCGAAGCCCCGCAACCTGAACTCCATCTTCCGAAGGCTCCTCGCGTCCCCGAACATCGCGAGCAAGGAATACGTGATCCGCCAGTACGACCACGAGGTGCGGGCGTCCACGGTGCTGAAGCCGATGCAGGGCGTCATCGGGAAGGCGGCGCACGGCGACGCCGCGGTGATCAAGCCGCCGGTGGACTCGTGGCGGGGGCTCGCGATCGCGAGCGCGTCCACGGGCTCGTACACGGCCCTGGACCCGTACCGAGGCGGGGCCTCGGCGGTCGAGGAGGTGTGCCGGAACCTCGTGGCGGTCGGCGCCCGCCCGCACTCCCTCACGAACTGCCTGAACTTCGGGAACCCCGAGAAGCCGGACCGGCTGTGGTACTTCCGGGAGGCCGTGCGGGGAATCGGAGAGGCAGCCGCCGCGTTCGGCGTCGCGGTCCCCTCCGGGAACGTGTCCCTGTATAACGAGAGCCCGACGGGCCCCGTGACGCCGACGCCCGTCATGCTCGGCGTGGGCATCGTGGAGGACATCCGGAAGTGCGTCACGTCGGACCTCAAGAAGGCGGGCGACCGCCTGTACCTCGTCGGGACGACGGGAGTCGATCTGGGCGGGTCCGAGTACTACCGGCTCCTCGGGATCGATGGCGGAGAACCGCCGAGGGTGGACCTCGCCGCATCGAAGGCCGCCATGGCGGGACTCCTGCGGGCGATGGGCGACGGCTCCGTCGCGGCGTGTCACGATCTCTCCCACGGCGGGCTCGCGGTCGCGATCGCGGAGATGGCCCTTGGCGGGGACGTCGGCGCCGCGCTCCGGCTCCCGCCCTCGGACCTCCGGTTCGACATCGCGCTCTTCTCCGAAAGCAACGGGCGGTGGCTGGTCGAGGCGCGCGGCGGGCGCGAGCGGGCCTTCCTCAGCGCCATGGCGGGCGTGCCCGTGACCGAGCTCGGCCGAGCCGGCGGGGCCGGGCTCTCGATTTCCCGCGGGAGCGAGTCCGTCCGGGTCGCTCTCCTCACGATGCGCAAGGCCTGGAGCGAGGCAATCCCGAAGGCGGTGGTGGTCTCGTGAAGGCATCCGACGTCCGCGTCGGCGTCCTCCTGATCGAGGGGACGAATTGCGAGGACGAGTCCGTCGCGTACTTCCGGGCCTTGGCGGCCCAGGCAGAGAAGGTCCACCTGAAGCAGCTCACCGGCGACGCGCCGAAGGAGATGCGGCGACGCCTGGACGACTACGACGTCTTGATGATCCCGGGCGGGTTCGCGGCGGGCGACTACATCCGGGCGGGGGCGATCTTCGCGGCCCGGATGAAGTACCGGCTCGGGAAGGACCTCGTGGAGTTCGTCGAGGCGGGGAAGCCCGTGTTCGGCGTGTGCAACGGGTTCCAGGTCCTCGTGGAGCTCGGCCTCCTCCCGGGCCTCGGCGGGACGATGACGGAAACCCCGGAGGCGGTCCTCGCGATCAACGACTCGAGCCACTACGAGTGCCGCCCGAGCCTCCTGAAGCAGGAGAACCGCGGATCGTGCGCGTTCGTCTCAAAGGTCCCCCGCGGCCGGGTCCTGAAGATGATCTCCGCGCACGCAGAGGGCAAGATCCTGTTCCCGCGGGAGCGGGAAAAGAAGGTCCTGAAGGAACTGCTCGCGAACGACCAGATCGTCTTCCGGTACGTGGACGACCAGGGCCGCTACGCGGGCTACCCCTGGTGCCCGAGCGGCGCGACGTACAACATCGCCGGCCTCTGCAACCGGGACGGGAACGTGTTCGGCATCCAGCCCCACCCGGAGCGGTGTTTCTATCGCTACCTTCATCCGGACTGGACCCGGGACGATGGCGGGGAAGGCCTCGGAGACGGCGCTCTAGTGTTCCAGAGCGTCCTCGACTATGTGGCCCGCAGGTTCTAGAACGACAGCGTGAGGGACATCGAGACGGTCCCGCCGTCGTCGTCCGTCACCGTCAGCGTGATCGTGTGGGCCCCCGCCGCGAAGGCGTGCGTCGCGAGGTCCGTGGCGGTGATCGGGTTCACCTCGGGGGACGGGAACGGGTCCGGCCCGACGCCGTCGTTGAAGTGCGTCGTCGCGGTGGCGGGCGTCCCATCGCCCCAGTCCCACGTGAACGTGAGGTCGTCGCTCCCGATGTCGCCCGCGGTCGCGTTGAACGTGATCGGCAGGCCCACGAGGTCTGGGGCGAGGTCCGTGATCGTCCACACCCACGTCGCGGGATGCCGCACGTTGAACGTGTGGTGGAGCCGGACCTCCGCGCCGTCCGGGGTCCTGATGATGACCCAGACCGGGTTCGCGCCGTTGGGCTGTCCGTTCACGGGGTCGTCGTCCGGCGTGTAGTACACGACAATCCGGAAGTCGCCGAGGAGTTGGAGCCGCACGCTCGCGATTGTCGCGGACTGGTCCTCCGGCGAGCCGGGGTAGCGGGTCACGCCCGCCGTGCCGGTCACCCCGTCGTTCCAAACGAGGTCCATCCGGACGTCGTGCCACTTCTCGCCCGCCACGCGGAGCGTCAGGTCCCCCGCGACGTACGCCTGCACGTCGCCCAGGATCGGCGCCACGTTCCCCACGGACACCGTCAGGGAGTCGCTCCCGCACCCGCCGTCGTCGTCGCATACGGCCACGGTGACCGTGAACTCGCCGTCGTCCCCGTAGACGTGCGTCGCGGTGACGGTGCCGGTCGTCGGCACTCCCGCGGAACCGGGAACCTCGACGACGGACGCGGCCTCGGGCGGGCCGTAGCCCCAGTCGATCGTGGCGGCGAAGTCCTCCACGGTCCCCGCGGGCGGGAAATCGAATCCCGGATCGGTGAAGGTGAACGTGAAGGACAGCGCGGACGCCTCGAGGCTCGACTGGTCCGGTCCCGCATCGACGGTCGGAGCGACGTTAAGGACGTCGACCGTCGTCGTGTACGCGATCGAGCCGCCGTCGTCGTCCGTCACCGTCAAGGATACCGTGTACGTCCCGTCGTCCCCGTACGTGAACGAGGAGCTGTCCGAGGCCTCGAACGGCCACGTCCCCCATGGAGACGGGAGCGGGTCCGGCCCCAAGCCGTCGTTGAAGAACGTGTGCACGTCCGTCGGACCGTACTGCCACGCCCACGCGAACGTCAGGTCGTCGCTCCCCGGGTCCGACGCGGATGCCGCGAGGGTCACCTGGGACCCTTCGTCGGCGTTCACGAGTGAGGGAGGTGAAACGGTCAGCGACGGTGGCAGGTTCTCGATGGAAACGGTGGCATCGATCGACGTCACGCCCCCGTCGTCGTCCGTGACCACGATGTGGAGCTCGAACAGGCCGTTGTCGCCGTACGTCCACGGTCCCGACCCCGTGACGAAGTCCGAAGGATCGACCTCTGGACTCGGATACGGGTCCGGGCATACCGGGTTGCAGTCGCGGCCGGTTGTCGTGTGCACGCCCACGAAGTCGATCGTGTAATCGACCTCGTCGCTCCCCGGGTCCGTCACATGGAGGGAGACGCTCACGCCCCCCTCGTCGCCCGCCGTCCCCTCCTTGCCGTTGAGGTCGAACGTGACCTCCGCGGAGGGGGCGACGTTGAGGACCGTCACCTCGGTCGAGGCGTTCGAGGTGAATTCGCCGTCGAAGACCTCGACCGCGGGATCGACGATGATGTCGTCGCCCCACGTGTACGTGGCCGTGGCGTTCGGGCTCCAGGCGGTGTCCCACACGCCGTCCCCCTGGAAGTCCCACCGGAACTGCAGCGGGTCGCCGTCGGGGTCCGAGGAATCGGAGGCGTCCAGGGTCACCGCGGTCCCCTCCGGCACGACACCGGGCGCCTTGAGTACCGCGTCCGGCGAACTGTTCGTGATCGTGGTATCCGTCGCGGTGTCCTGGACGGCCCACTCCGTCCGCGAGGACGCGGTCACCGTCGTGATGTCCGTGGCCCCGGTCGTGAGGTCGGGAATCTTCAGCTCCACGACGATCGGGAGGACCTGACCTGGCGCCATCGGCCCCGTGGTGGTGATCTTCGGTTCGCCCGGGTCCAAGACGCCGTTCCCGTTCGAGTCCGCGTAGACCGCGGCCGCCCAGCCGTGGTTCGACACGGCGGTGAGGTCGAAGTCGTCCAGGGCGCCCTCGTTCGTCACGTTGTGCGAGAAGTAGACCGTCGTGTTGTCCGGGCTGTGGATCGTGTGGTCCGGCTCCACGCTGGGCGCGGGACTCACCGTGAGCGGGACGTCCGTGGTGCTGTAGATCTCGTACGTGGACCGGAGGACGTTCAGGTTGTGTGCGTCCATCCCGTGGGCTGCGTACCGCCAGAGCCCCGCCGCGAGCTCGTACGTGACGGTCACGTCCGGGTTGCTCGCGCTGTTGCCGATGATGAAGTTCTCCCACTCCGTGTTCCCGGAGGGGTTGTTGTTCGTGAAGAGGTGACTCTGGGGGTCGAGGATGTCGTAGTAGATGGATGGGTCCACGTTGCAGCAAGGTCCCGAGGGCCCGTCCGCGGGGGCTCCCGGGTTCACCCCTTCGGGTACGGCGGGTCCCGGCCCGTCGGGGTCCGTGTTCGGGGTGTTCGGGTCGTCCGTGTCGTCCGCTCGGTCGTTGTCGCCGTCCCTGAAGAGGATCGAGGTGAGCTTCGTCGGGACGTAGAAGTAGTACGTGAACTGGCCGTCGTAGGAGTTCGCGCCCGGATCGTTCGGCTCTCCCGGATTGGGGTCGCCGGAGCCCACCCACGGGTCCCCGCCCGGCCCGGCGTCCTGGGGTCCCGCGCCGAACCCGAAGTCCTGCCCCGCGGCGATGCTGATCTGCCCGCTCGTGCGGACCTTGAAGTTGTTGTAGCTGCCGCTCGGGGTCCCGGAGGTCCAGGTGGACTCGAGCCGGTAGAAGTAGTTCCCGGAGGGCGCCTTCGCCTCGCCGTCCGCGGTGTACGTCTTGTCGTACCAGTTGTCGTCCGCCGCGGAGGAACTCGAGATCGTGTCGACGAGTTTCGCGGTGGTGCCGTTCTTGAGCGGGTCCTTGTAGAGCTTGTAGCTGAACGGCGTCGTGCCGTCGTCCCACGACCCTCCGACGTCCCCGTCGAAGAGCCCGACGGTGAATGTGGTCGTCCCGCCGGGCAGGCCGACATGCAGGACGATCTTCACGCCCTCGAGGGTCGAGAGCCCGCTCCCCGCGACGCCGAAGAACTTCGCGTCGTCCGGATCGAGCGAAGGCAGGCCGGTGCCCGAGAACGTGGCGGGACCCGGCGCCGGGCCCGACGCGGGTGCGGCGGGGCGGAGGCTCGACCTCGGCGCGAGACCCGAGGAGAAGGCCGAGAGAACCATGACGGCCGCGATCGCCACCGCTAGCACGCTCAGCGCAGTTGGAGCCCCCCGCATCGTGTCCCGCCCCTCAGGATGAGAAATCCGTCCCACACCATTGGGCGGGACCGTATTTCAAGGTTCCGCGGGGGTTCCCTTTGCGGTTCCACGTTCCCATCTTAGAGACTGACCACGAGCTCGACCGCGTCCCCGTCCACGATGTCGAGCCGCCCCCGGAGGAACTCCTTCGAGATCACCTCGAGGACGTCCGTGTGGTGCGTCCGGACGGGCAGGACGACCGCGCAGTCGACGCCCTTGAGGGTCGCCAGGAAGCACTTCGCGGCGCCGAACGTCCGGCCGCCCGCCGTGAACTCGCCGATCGGGATGCCGGGCTCATCGATCAGGATCATGAGCTTCGCCATGTCCGCGCCCTGGACCTTCAGATTCAGCGTCCCCTCGTACGGTTCGTAGCCGAGCTTCTTCCGGAACTGCTCCTTGTACCCTTTCTGGCGCATGTAGAACGCGCCCTCGCCCAGGCCGCTCGTCGCCTTCCCCGTGATCGTCACCCGTTCCCGCACCTCGAAGATCCGCTGGTAGTCCGCGTACTCCCGCTGCAGCACCTCGACGCCCTTCGCGGACACCTTCACCCGCTGCCGGCGGCTCGCGAGATCCCGCTGGACGAGCCCGTCGTTCAGGAGCTCGAGGATCCGCTGGGAGGCGCTCTGCTGGCTCACGCCGAGCGCCTGACCGAACTCCCTCGAGGAGATCGGGACGAACCCGCCGATCCCGCCCCGGAGGGCGATGTGCTTGAGGGTGTCCACGCGGTACGGCTTCAACGTCGGCCCGATGCCGGGCCCGACCTAAAACCCTTGTCAGAGCCCCTCGAGGACGAGGTGCGAGCGGGAGCGCAGGAAGACGCGCGGGATGTTCGCCTCCTTCAGCTCCCGGAGCAGCGCCGCGTCGTTCGTGACGACGACGCCCTTGAGGCGGGAGGCCGCCGCTTGAATCGCGTCGTCCGCCCCGCCCGGGGCCTCAAGGACCCGGAACCGCTGTGCGAGCCGCAGGGCGGGCCGCGCCTCTGGCACGCTCCTCGTGAGGCCCCGGAGCTCCTCGATCACCGGGGACGGCACGAGGATCTCGTGGTCCCCGAGGAGCCGCCGGAGCTCCGCCTCGAGGTTGATGCGGAATTGGAACGGCATGAGGAGCGCGTTCGCGTCCAGGATGACGGCCTGCACGCGGGCTTGAGGGGAGAGGCGGGACTTGTGCTTTGTGCTCCCGCAATCATGCGCGGATCTCCCCGAGGGGCGACGCGGGTCGCGTCGGACGGTTCGGAAGGGAGAGGGGCCGCGGTGGGGAGGAGCCCGAGGCCCTGCACGGCGAGAAGGCAGGCCACCCGGATCACGATCACTGCCCGGAGCCGTCGGACGTCCATGGTTGGTCCTCCCGCGTCCGCGGCCGGACCCGTCATGGCGGGCCGGAAGGATGGAACCTCGGAGGCCGTAAGGGCCGGGCCGAACCGCCGCCCCGGACTCTCGTCCGCGGAATCGCACCGATGTCTTTAATACATAGCGACGCTATGCACATCGCAAGCCTATGCAGACGGCGCGAAACGGACGGTGTGCGGCATGAAGGGAACGATCGCGGCGCTGCTCGCCCTCGCCCTCCTGGGAACCTCCCTGGCGCTGGCGGGGGTCGCGAGCGCGCAGGGGGACCGGGACCTGACCCCGGTGGTCGAGCAGGGTTCGACGGAGCGCCTGGGCGGCGGGGACTGGATCAGCGTCCGGGCGGGCGACGCCCGCGTCGGCGTTGTATACGGCACCGCGGCCCACCCGAACAAGCTCTACGTGTTTGCCGAGTACAAGCGGTTCCTCGGCGGCGCGGACATCTATGACGAGCAGGGGAACTTCCTGCGGACGGTGGGCCTTCCCGTGTACACGATCTTCGGGCAGAGCTTCGACGGCATCATCGAGTTCCGGGACGACGGGGACGACCTCTTCAACTTCTATCAGTTCGACCGCCACAACTTCACGACGTACGATCTGCCGGAGAAGGCGACGCGCCTGAACCGGACGTGGACCGCGACGGAGCCCGTGGTCGAGGCGTCGAACGGGACGACCTGGGTGAACTTCACCGTCGAGAGCCAGAACGTTCCGTACGACGTCGTGTGGGAGCGCGGACTCATGCGTCGCGGGACGACCGCGGACGGGGCCCTGGACCGACTCGCGTTCACGTTCCATCTCAAGGTGACGGTCCGCGAGGTGACCGGCGAGGTCCCGTGGTGGAACGTCACGGTCAGCGACGGGAGCCAGCGGCGGGTCGCGCACGTCGAGCGGCTCGACAACCGGACGTTCTCCGGCGAGGCCGTCGCGATGGGCGCGAAGTACGACCACCTGATCGAAGGGTGGGATTTCGCCTCGCCCCAGAGCAAGCTCGCGCTCGAGACCCGCGCGTTCGTCGGGAACTACGTCCCACAGGCGGTCGGGGAGTTCATCCACCTCACGTACTTCCATGCCGAGGCCCGGAGCGGGAACTACACGCGGCGCGGCAACGACACGACCACGCCGGACCGCCCCCGGCTCCTGACGCTCGACCGCGTCTACTTCGATGATAACTGGGATCGCGTGGGCCGGCTCGTATGGGTGAGCAACGTCACCGTCGACGGGCGGGCGGACACGATGCTGTTCCAAGTCCAGGGAGGGGAGCTGTTCCGGACGGGGCACTACGGCGCGCTGTTCGCGGGGTTCGCGATCCGGGGCGCGTTCATCTACCCGGCCGGCGGTACCATCCAGCACGACCCGAGCCTCGACGCGACGTCCGCCCTCTGGAACCTGCCGGAGGCGCTGAACCTGACGCCGATCACGGTGCTCGCACTGCAGGTGCTGATCGTGGGGATTGCCATGGGGCCCGCGATCCTGCTGCGAGTGCGGGGGCGGCGGGCGAAGTAGCCCGCCCCCCATTCTTCCTTTCGTGGGTGTGGACATGGAGACAAAGGTACGGGAAGCAAAGTCGGGTTCGATTCATCGGCAGCTGCGGCTGCTGCTGGCACGATCGAAGCGACGGAGGCGGTAGGACATGCGAAGGTCGAGTGTGTTGGCGCTGGCGCTGACGCTGGGGTTGGCGCTGAGCGTGGTGGCGGGCGCGGTGTCGGTCGTCGGCTCGACGGCGGCACCCGCTCCCGAGCAGACCCGGGATCTTGAGGCGAACGCGGGCGCTACGATGTCCACGGAGCCGTGGCCCGGGGCGGACGCGATCATGAGCGAGGCGGGGCGCGGGTTCCCGGACGATCCGTCGATGGTGACGATCGTCCTCGCGGCCCGGTGGGGCTACGTGGACGATCCCGCCGTGGCGGGCTTCGAGGGCCGCTGGCACCTGAACGACACGGGGACGGGCGGGGCGTTCCTGGGCCAGTGGCACCTACTCACGCGGCGCATGGGCGGGTACCTCCAGGGCCGGTTCACGTTGCCCGACGACGGGCAGGGCGAGTTCCGCGGGATGTGGAACGTGACCGGGTCGCACGCCGGGGGCTTCCTGTGGGGAGACTGGGTCCGCGTGAGCGCGACGACCGGGTACTTTGACGGGAAGTGGAACGTGACGGGCGACCGGCACGCCGGGGCCCTCGCGGGCCACTGGGTCCAGTCCGCACGGGACGGCGGCGGGTTCCGCGGCGAGGCGGTCGCGGCGTCGAGCATCGCCCCGGTCGACTGGGACGGTGCCCTGCATACGACGGACGGGACCGTCGCCGTCCTGAGGACCGTGCGCTTCGAGCGGGACGACCGCATCCTGCCCCGGACGGACCGGCAGACCGTGGGCTGGGAGTCCACCACCACGGTGAACTGGGACGGGGGCCTGTTCGTCCTGCGGTTCCCGCGGGACGGCTCCGCCCCGAACGTGACGCTGGACACGGCGCAAATCGGCTTCGAGTGGTCCGCCCGGGAGCTCGCCCGGCTCCACGTGCGGGAGCGGGTGGACGGCGCGGGCCATGTGATCGAGGTGGCCGCGTTCCTCCTCGAGCGGCGCCCGGGCCCGGAGTTCGTGAAGTTCACGATCGGGATGCGGTGGGGGAACCTCTCCTCCGAGAACGGCTCCGACGAGCCCTCACGGGACGCGACGGTGTGGAACGGCTTCGCGCAGATCACGGTCGGCGGCCTTGCCCTGGACCGCGCGCTCTCGTTCGAGCGGGGCGACGTCGTGCTGCCGCGGGACAACCGCGTGACGATCGAGTGGCAGAGCGCGACCACGACGGGCTGGGACGGGCTCCACATCGTCGCATATGTCCCGCTCGCCCACCTCGACGACACGTACTACACCTTGCACGCGGGCTCCTTCACGCACGTCTTCACGCTGCGGGAGCTGCCCGGGGACCACACCTTCGACGCGGGCCACGGGAACGCCGTCCAGGTGCGGGCGGTGCGGGGCTAGTCGCCACGCCGGGGGCCGGAAGAGTTTTCCGGTCTCCGGGACATCCATTTTCCGGGGGAGAGGAATCATGGGGTCTCGGGTCGCGTGCGTTCTGATCATCGGAGTCGTCCTGACGAGCCTGTCCGGGTTCCACGCGACGGCGGGCGCCCCGGCCGATCCCGTCCCGCTCAACGGGACCTGTGCGCTCCGCTTCCGCCAGCCCGGGGACGCGTGGACGACGGTCACCGCGGTGGCGCGGGCGAAGGACCCCGTCGCGTACTACGACTACTACAGCATGAGCGCCCACACGGAGTTCGTCGAGGCGTACGTGAGCAAGGCGTACTTCTACGAGAACACGCTGGACGGGCGGCTGTACTTCTTCGTCCACCACAACATCGACGGCGCGGGAACCCCGGACGCGACCGTGGACTTCGATTTC
>DATBXC010000175.1:0-4769 GCA_036514455.1 Thermoplasmata archaeon
ATCGGCGGCACGGTCCTGTACCGCGTGTTCCGCGCCACGGCGATCGGCGGGCCGTACGTGCAGGTGGGCGGGGACATCCTGGGCACGGGCTCACCCCCGGCTCCGTACACGGACGTGGGCGCTGGCGACCCCGCGCCCTCCGCGATGTACTTCTACCTGATCCGGACCGTCGACGGCGCGGGGAACGTCGCGGACAGCACGAGCCGCGCGGCGAAGTTCAGCGCGGACCTCGCGGCGGGCGTCTCGCTCGTCTCGTTCCCGGTCGTCGCGGCGGACACGAGCCTCGGGGGCCTCCTCCAGACCCTCACGTTCCGGGGCGCCTGGACCTACGACGGATGCACGGGGACGTGGCTCACGTACTCGAGCGTGCGGCCCGCGGGCCAGAACTCCCTGAGGACCGTCGCGCGGTTCCAGGGGCTCTACGTGGACCTTGCGGCGCCGGACCGCCTCACGGTGGCGGGCCTCGTCCCGACGACGACCCGCGTGCAGCTGTGCGGGGGGTGGAACCTCGTCGCGTTCCCGGGCTTCGCGTCGATGACCGCGGGGCAGGTGCGGACCGCGACGGGCGCGAGCGCGGTCCTGGAGTTCGACCCGACGGCCCCGCCGGGGCTGACCCGCACGATGGCCCCCGGGGACCCGATGCGGTCCGGCCGCGGGTACTGGATCGACGTGGCCCTCCCGGTGAACTGGGACGTGCCCGGCCGCTGAGCCTAGCCCTCCGTGAGGTCGAACAGCTCCGATTCCGGGGCGCTGAAGTAGAACAGGGACTGCTCGAGCTCGAGCTCCTTCGACATCTCGCGGTCAATCCGCTCCCGCCATCCGGGGCGGAGGGCGACCCGCAGGGTGTGGCCGCCCTTCGCGAACACGACCTCCGGGTTCTCACCGGCCTCCACGCGGATGTTCCCCTTGCCCATCGTGCACCCGCTCGAGAACTGCACGCCGTCCACGACGCAGAGCATCGGCGGCTCTGGGCGGGACCGCACGAGCGCCGTGAGACCCTTATGGTGGCCGAAACGCCGCTTCCCGATCGCCCCCATCCGGAGGCCCAGGGTCACGTAGACGCCGAGGTGTCCATGGAAGGCGCGGAGGGTCCCGAGCTCGGGCGGGAGGTCCATCGGAGGATCGGAACGCCGCGGGTCCCTAAATCCTTGGTGGCAGGGGGCGTCACCAGCCGACGACGGAGACCCCCGGGACCCCCCAGCGCGCAAGGTTCGACAGGACCCTCCAGGAGAGGGGCCAGCGCACGTACACCCGGGTCTCGCCGAGGCGGGAGGCCGCGCGGATCCGGCCCCGCGTCTCCGCCGCGTCGACCTCGCCATCGAGGAGCACGAAGACCCGCATGACCCGGGGGCCGCTCGCCGCGAGGAGGTCCGGCGACCCCACGGTGCGCCTCGACCGGGATGCGACGACCCGGGAGACGACGAAGCCCTCCCGGCGGAGGAGGGCGCACGACCGCTCGACCGCCTCCCGCCGGCCGTTCTCGAGGGGCCGGTGGAGGAGCGCGGATTCCTGAGATGACCTCATGGACACCGGGTGCGCCTCGGGAGATTTAAGCCCCCGGTGGAACTGTCCACCCGCGATGGGGCTGCCGCCGAAGGTCCCGGACCATTGCCTCCTGTACCTCGCGGACCGAGCGGACGTGCGGGAGGACGAGCCCGCGGCGCAGGACCTCACGCAGGAGAGAATCGCGGAGGCGCTCAGCGTGCGACGGCCGCACGTGTCCCGCGCGATGGGGAGGCTCGGGGCTCGGGGTCTGGTGAAGACCGCGAAGGTCCACGTCCGCGGCGAGACGCGGCGGCGGCTCGCGTACTTCTTGACGGAGGAGGGGCTGCGGCGGG
Organism: Thermoplasmata archaeon; assembly: GCA_036514455.1. Classification (GTDB taxonomy): domain Archaea; phylum Thermoplasmatota; class Thermoplasmata; order RBG-16-68-12; family RBG-16-68-12; genus EA-19. Next base: position 1,839 of record DATBXC010000175.1, read on the forward strand.
CCCAGGCCCTGCGGCGGCGGCTCGAGGAGGAAACCGTCGTCACGGTCGACCTCCAGGGCGGGGAGAATCGGCGCCGCCTCTACGAGGTTGCCCTCCTCCTGCCGCGGCGGCCGAGGTTCTCGGACCTCCTGGCGAGCATCGAAGCGGGGCGCCTGGATCTCCGGCGGTTCCTGGACCGACAGGCCCGGCTGAAGGGCGGGAAGGTGTACGACGCCCGTGAGGCGGCCGCGCCCGCGCACTTCCGGGGCCGCGCCGCGGAGCTCGCGCGCCTCGACGCGTTCCTCGAGGACCCCAGGGCCCGCGGCGTCCTCCTCGTAGGTCTCCCCGGGATTGGGAAGACCGCGCTCGCCTCCCGGTGGGTCGAAGGGCTCCAGGGGCGGGTCCACGTCCTGTGGCGGCGAGTCCGCAAGGAGACGACCTCGCGAGACGTACTCCGGGATGTTGCAGAGCTGCTCCGGGCCGCGGGGCGTCCCGCCCTATTCGACCACCTCCACCGACCCCCGGAGGGGGACCCGCATGCGGCCGTCGCCCTCCTCAGGCGGGACCTGGCTGGCTTGCGCGCGCTTGTCGTGCTCGACGACGTGCACGACGCCGCGGAGGACGTCGGTCAGCTCGCGAACGAGCTCCTGGCCGTCGAGGGCGGGGTGAAGCTCCTCCTCCTCGCCCGGGAGCGGCCCGGGTTCCTCCGGACGGAGGATCGCGTGCGGGGGCGCGTGTGGGAACTCGATCTGGACGACCTTCCCGGCGCAGACGCCCGCGCGATGCTCGGCGCGCTCGGAGTGCCGCGGGACCGACAAGCGGGGATCCTGGACCGATGCGGGGGCCATCCGCTCGCGCTGGAACTCGCGGCCGCGGGCCAGCTACCTCTAGAAGGGGTCCGGCGCGCCTCCGTGTCCTGGTTCGCGGAGGAAGCGATGGCGCAGCTCGAATCCTCCGCTCTCGACGCCCTCGCCCTCGCCGCCGTAATCGGGGCCCCCGTCGCGCTGGACCGACTCGGCTCCCGCGGGCCCGAACTCCTGCGCCGGTGCCTGCTTCGGGAAGTGGAGGGAGGGAAGGCGGTTGTCCACGACCTAGTCCGCGGGGCGGTCCTCCAGGCCCTGGCCCCGGGGCAGGCCGAGTCCCTCCATGGTCGGGCGGGCAAGATTCTCGCGGGTGGAGAAGACCCGACGGACGCGCTCGCCGCAATCGGGCACTTCCTGGCGGGCGAGGTCTACGACCTCGCGGAGACGGTGGCCGCGGAGCGGGGCCACGAGATTATCGAGGCGGGCCTCGCGGAGGCTTTCCTTCCGTTGCTCGAGCGGCGGGCCTGGACCCCATCGGGCAGCGCCCGTCGACCGAGGCTCCTCTTGCTCCGTGGGGACGCGCTTTTCGCCCTAGGCCGGTGGTCGGAGGCGGCCCGGGCCTACGAGCAATGCGAGGACCTATTGGAGGCCCTGCTCGGGCGCGCGAAAGCGGAGGTGCAGCGGCACTCGCGGCTCTCCCTCCCCTTGCTCCTCCAAGCGCGAGAGCAATTCGAGAAGACCGGCGCGCTCCGTCTGCTCGCGGAGACCGAGTACTGGATCGGCGGGGTGCACGAGAATGCCGGACGCTTGGACGACGCTGCTGCGGCGTTCGAGCGCGGGAGGGCGGTCGCGTACGACGTGGGCGATCGGCGGTGGGAGGGCCTGTGCGCGTATGGCCTCGGACGTCTTCGGTCCCAGCGACATGACTATGTGGGGGCCGTCGAGATTGAACGTGAGGCCCTCCGCTTGCTCGAGAGGGAGGGGCGCCGACTCGACATCGCCAAGGTGTGCGCGGGGTTGGGCGGAAACCTCATCGAGCTCGCCCGCCTTGATGAGGCGGAGTCGTACCTGGAGCGGGCGGTCACCGAGGCCCGGGCGACGAGCGCGACGGGGATCTTGGGATCGAGCCTCTACAACCTCGCAAGCCTTCGGCTGGAGGCGAAGCGGGTCGAGTCGGCCCTCCCCTACTTTTCCGAAGCGCTCGATGTCTTCGAGGGAGAGGAGCAGTACGACTCCGCCGCGTGGTGCGCGGCGTGGCTCGCCTTCGGGGCCTGGGCGGAGGGGCGGGAGGCGGAGGGCGACCGCTGGGTGGAGCGGGCGGGCGCGCTCCTCCTACGAATCCGAGAGCCCGCCTTGCGAGCCCGGGCGCTCCGGCAAGTCGCTCGCGCGTGCCGGAAGGCCGGACGCCGGGAAGAAGCCCACCGCCATCTCGTTCGGGCCGCCGCGGAAGCCCGGGAGGCGAAGCTACCGCAGCTCGAGGCCGACCTCGCCACGGACCTCGCGCAGCTCGACTAGCCCGTCGTGCAGGCCACGGGCGTGGACATCGAGGACGTGTGTCCGTCGTTGAACACTGAGACGACCCCGAACCTGTACGCGGTCGACGACGAGAGGCCGAGGACCGTGTAGTGCGTGGTCGTCACGGGATCCGTGTTCGCGCGCGTGTACTCCTGTTCCCCGGAGGCCTTCTTGTAGATGTCGTAACCCGAGAGGTGGGGATCGTTCACCGCGGACCAAGAGACTTGCGCGGAATTGGTCCCGCACACGGCCGTCACATTCATCGGCTCCATGTGACCCGCTTCACTGTCGGCCATCGCCACGGCCGTCGAAATGCCCGCCAACACGAGACACACGAACATCGCCCAGAGCATTCCTCGCTCCATTTTTCACCCGGGGCGGGGCTCGCGGGGGCGCGCATCATGGGGCGGTGGACATGTGCACACCCAGGGCTAAGGCCGGGAGCGACGTCGCTCGCATGGGCGTGTCGGACATCGAGCACGGGAGAGATTCGACAGGTTCATGCTTCCCGCCAGCATCGACGGGCGCAAGTCTCGTGACTGAGAAACCCGTCGGGGGAACCTCCCGCTCCCCTCGCCCCCGCTCGGAGGCTGACGATGGTTAGCGCCACGGACCTCCTCCTGAATCTTCCCCT
>DATBXC010000176.1:0-6283 GCA_036514455.1 Thermoplasmata archaeon
CCCGCGGACGTCGACCACGTGATCGTGTCCCACGTCCACCTCGACCACGCGGGCGGGGCGGGCTTCCTCCTCAAGGAGATGCCGAACGCGACCGTGTACGTCCACGAGCGCGGGTACAAGCACCTCGTCGACCCGAGCAAGCTCGTCGCGAGCGCGGCGTCCGCCCTCGGGGACATGGCGGGGGAGTTCGGTACGATGGCCCCGATCCCCCCGGACCGGCTGCGGGCCGTGCGGGACAACGAGACCCTGGACCTGGGCGGGCGGGTCCTCCGGTTCTTCGACTCGCCGGGCCACGCACCCCACCAGCTCACGGTGCTGGACGAGAAGAACCGCTGCGTGTACACGGGGGACGCGGCGGGCCTGTACTTCCCGGGGGACGAGATCCTGATCCCGATCACGCCCGCCCCCGGGTTCGACCTCGCGGACAACCTCGCGACGTTCCGCCGCCTCCTCGCGCTGAAGCCGCGGGCCCTCCTGTTCAGCCACTACGGCCCCCACGAACGTCCCAAGGAGGCGATCGAGCGGCAGCTCATCCAGTACCCCGCGTGGGACGACCTCGTCCGGCGGTTCCTGGCGGACCGCGGGGAGGACGTCACGACGGAGGAGCTGTTCAAGCTGAGCTGCGCGGGCGCGCGGCGGTACCCGCACGACTTCCTGCGCCGCCGGATCCGGAACAGCGTCCACGGCCTCGCCGTGTACCACGAGAGGATGGAGCGTGCTGCCCGAGGCGGTTGAGGAGAAGGTCGCGGCGGTCGCGGGGGACCACCAGAGCGGGGCCACCCATCTCGGGGAGCGCGCGCTCCGCGCGTTCGACCTCCTGGTCGCGTCCCCGTCGATGGACCGCGCGGCGGTCCAGGAGCTCGCACGCCGTCTCGAGGACGCCCAGCCCGCGATGGCCTCCGTGCGGACCGTCTCCCGCCTCGCGGCCCGCGTCCTCCTGGAGGACGTGAACCGCTGGCCCGCGTTCCGGGACGCGATGCAGCGGGACCTCGAGGAGGGCAAGCGCCGCGCGGCCCGCAACTTCCTGAAGCTCCTCCAGGCCCCCGCGACGGTCCTCACGCTGAGCCGGAGCTCGAACGTGTTCGAGTGCGTGATGCTCGCCCACCAGAAGGGCCTCCTACAGCGCGTCTACGTCCTAGAGTCCCGGCCCCTCCAGGAGGGCCTCATGTTCGCGAAGGACCTGCACGACGCGGGGGTTCCCGCCCTCGCGATCGCGGACGCGGCCGCGGGCGCCGTCGTCGCGGAGGCGACGCTCGCCCTCGCCGGCGCGGACACCGTGCTCGCGGACGGGAGCGTCGTGAACAAGGCGGGCACGTTCGGCCTCGCCGCCCTGTGCCGCGCGGCGGGGAAGCCGTTCTACGCGGTGTGCGAGGCGTTCAAGATCGACACGACCCGCGGCCCGGCCGAGTGGCGGGCCCCGCCGGACCAGGACCCCGCGGAGGTCGTCGCGGACGTCCCCGCGCGGAACCCGTATTTCGACCTGACCCCCGCGGCCCTCGTGACGGGCCTGGTCACGGACCGCGGCGTGCTCCGACCGGAACAGGTGAGGCAGGTCCTCGGCCGGACCGGATGAACACTCCCGTTCATAGGCCGGGCGAAGGTATTTAGCCCTCCGCGGCTGGATGTATAACGCCGTTATCACGGGAGAGAGAACATGGACGCACAGGAGCTCCACATCGTCCTGCTGTCGAACGATCCGATGCGCACGTACCCCGCGCTATCCCTGGCCCTCGGGGCCGCCGCGATGGGCGCGAAGGCGCGGATCTACTGCACGACGACCGGGCTCGACCTCGTGCGGAAGGGCGCCGCGGACAACGTCCGGCTCCCCGGGTTCCCGCCCCTGGGCCAGCTCCTGCGGGACGCGATCGCGCAGGGCGTCGACGTCTGCGCGTGCGCGCCGTCGATCGAGGTCCTCCGGACCTTCGGGATCACGAAGGAGACCGTCGAGGACGGCGTCCGGATGGAGGACGTGATCGGATTCCTCAGCGTCGCGCTGCCCGCCGCGAAAAACGGCGGCGTCGTCACGTTCATCTGAGCGGAGGGTCCGATGGCCGTTTCCGGGACGCAGACGCGGATCGTGCTCGACACGACGGGGCTCGTGTGCCCCTACCCGTTCCTGAGGGCGACGAAGGCCCTCGAGGACCTCGCGGTGGGCGGGGAGCTTGAGCTGGTCACGGACAACGAGGCCACGGTCAACAGCTCGGTACCCGCCCTCGCGAGGCGGTTCCAGCTGGTCCCGGAGATCCGCGACGAAGGGTCCGGCCGCTGGAGGGTCGTGTTCCGCCGCCCGTGAGCGCGCAAGGTTGAATGCCGAATTCACGTTCCTTGTCCGCGATGCCTCCGGAGCCTCCGACGCCCGTGACGGGCTCCGGTCCATTCGCCCAAGGAATCCGCCTGTTCAACGAGGAGTACTTCTTCGAGGCCCACGAGCACCTCGAGGACCTCTGGCACGTCGAGCGCGGGGAGCCGCGGCTATTCCTCCAAGGCCTGATTCAGGTCTGCGCAGCCTTCCACCACTTCCAGAATGGGAACCTGGCCGGGGCGGTGGCTCTCCTGAAGCGCGGGGCGGACAAGATGCGGAAGTACCCGCCGCGCTACATGGGCCTCGACGCGGCGGGCCTCCTCGCGCGGGTCGACACCGCCTGCGAGCGGATCGAAAGGATGCGGACGGGCGTGGAGGCTACCGCGCCCATCGAGTTCCCCAAGATCGACCTCCCGCCGTGAACCGGGGCGGGCCCTAGCGGAACTCCTCGAGCAGCTCCTCCGGGTTCGCGAGCCCGAGGGGCTGCTTCACGAGCGGTCCCTTCCGGAGCACGGGCTCGAGTTCCTCGTACGTGGGGATGTCCGTCCGCTCGTAGAACACGCCGATCCCGATGCGGTCCCTCGTCTGGTCTAGGTTCGGCCACTCCGTCGCGCGCCGCATCGCGGCGTGGAAGTCGGACGGGTCGTGGCCCTCCTTCTCCAGGGAGTACACGCGCTGCCGGAACCAGTCGTACGTGTTCTGCTTGTTGTACGTCACGCACGGGCTCAGGACATCGACGAGGGCGAAGCCCTTGTGCCGGATCCCCTTCGCGAACAGGTCGCCGAGGGTCTTCGCGTCCCCGCTGAACCCGCGGGCCACGTACGTCGCCCCGGCCGCGAGCGCGAGCGAGATCGGGTTGATGGGGTTCTCGATCACGCCCTCCGGCGTGGACTTCGTCTTCATCTCCCTCTCGCTCGTCGGGCTCGCCTGGCCCGTCGTCAGGCCGTAGATCTGGTTGTTCATCACGATGTACGTGATGTCCAGGTTCCGGCGCATCGCATGGAGGAAGTGGCCCGCCCCGATTCCGTAGCCGTCCCCGTCCCCGCCCGCCGCGATCACGGTGAGCTCGGGGTTCGCGAGCTTGATCCCGCTCGCGACGGGAATCGACCGCCCGTGGATCGAGTGGAACCCGTACGAGGAGAGGAAGTGGGGAATGTTCGAGGAGCACCCGATCCCGCTCACGATCGTCACCGTCCACGGTTTGATCTGGAGCGTCTGGAGGGCCCGCTGGAGCCCGTTCAGGACCGCGAAGTCCCCGCACCCGGGACACCACGTCGGCTTGATCTCGGACTTGTACTCCTGCAGTTCAATCGTCCGCCCGTCGCTCACGCGAGCACCTCCCGGATCTTCGCCTCGATCTCGCTCGGGGCGAACGGCTCCCCGTCGTACTTGCCGAGGAAGCGGTCCGGCCGGATGCCGGTCTCCGCGGTGAGGAGGCGGGAGAACTGGCCCGTGAAGTTCCCCTCGACCGCGAGGGTCCGCTTCGCGCGCGCCAGGACCGCCCGCGTCTCCTCCGCGTGGAACGGGAACAGGTACGAGAACTCGAGCGAGTTGACCGAGAGCCCCTCCGTCTCCTGGAGGTTCAGGACCGCCTCCCGGAGGGGCCCCTGGGTCGAGCCCCACGAGATCAGGGTGAGGTCCGCGTCCTGCGGGCCCCACAGCTCGGGCCCCTTCGTGTCCCGGCGCAGGCCATCGAGCTTCCGCATCCGCTTCTCCATCATCCGCTTCCGGACCTCCACGTACTCCGGGATGCCCGCGAGGACGTCCGAGATCAGCTCGCCCTTCTCGTCGTGCTCGTCCGAGCCCGCGATGTGCTCGAAGCCCTTCTGGCCGGGCAGCGCCCGCGGGCTCACGCCGCTCTCCGTGATCTTGTACCGGAGGTACCGGCCCTCCGCCTCCCCGCCGTCCTGCGCGAGCAGCCCGCGGATGATCGGGACGTTGAAGTCGAACCCGTCCACGGTGCGGTAGCCCTCCGAGAGGTACAGGTCGCTCATCAGGATCACCGGGGTCTGGTACACCTCCGCGAGGTTGAACGCCTCCGCGGCGAGGCGGAAGCACTCGTCCGTGTTCCGGGGCGCGAGGATCGCCCGCGGCCAGTCCCCCTGGCCCGCCCCGAGCGCCAGGTTCAGGTCGCCCTGCTCCGTCTTCGTCGGGAGGCCCGTGGAGGGGCCCGTGCGGGAGACGAGGACGGCCACGACGGGCGCCTCGACCATCCCGCCCTGCCCGAGGCCCTCGACCATCAACGAGAAGCCGCCGCCGGACGTCGCGGTCATCGCGCGCACCCCGGCGAACCCCGCGCCGATCGCCATGTTGATCGCCGCGAGCTCGTCCTCGACCTGCTTCACGACGACGCCGTACTGCGGGGCGTGGTCCGCCATCCAGTGCATGATCGACGACGCGGGCGTCATCGGGTACTGCGCGAGGAACTTGCACCCCGCCGCGAGGGCCCCGAGGCAGATCGCCTGGTTGCCGGTGAGCAGGAGGCGGGCGTGGTCCGAGTACCGGAGGCCGAGCCCCAGGCTCCCGCCGTGCTCCTCGACGTACTTGTGGCCCGCCATCGCGGCCTTCACGTTCGCCTGGACGACCTCCTCCTTCTTGTCGCCCCAGATTGTGCGGAACGCGGACTCGACGTGCCGCATGTCCATGTCGAACAGGCGGACCGCGGCCCCGAGGGCCACGGTGTTCTTCATCAGCGCGTTGTTCCCGTACTCCCGCGCGACGCGGGCCAGCGGGAAGCCGATCGACCGGACGCCCTCCGCCAAGCGGATTCCGTCGAGCTTGACCGTCTCCGAGTCGTAGATGACCGCACCGCGCTCCCGGACCTGGGGCCCGTGGATGTCCACGGTCGGCTGGTTCAGCGCGATCACGACTTGGGGGCTCTCGCCCTGGGACAGCACGGGCTCCTCGGACGCCCGCACCTGGACCCAGCTGTGGCCCCCCCGGATCACGGACTGGTACGACGTGTACGTGAACGCGTACAGGCCGCTCCGCGTGCAGACCTTCGCGAACGACTCCGCGGTCGACGCGCTCCCGTCCCCCGCGGCGCCGCCGATGCGGAACACTAGCTCCTTCTGGGTCATTGGGCACCCTTGCGTTCCATCGCGTGTGGCGTTCCGGTATCACAATCAAGGGCGTTTAAATACTTTTAGTCGCCATGGATAAAAATCGGGACGCACCCGAGAGGATTTATGGAGGCCGCGCCCATCCCGGCGGCGGGAAGAGGATGAAGCACGTCCCCGTCATCAAGGACTATGTCCAGCCCCTCGGGCCGTACTCCCACGCGGTGGTCGCGAACGGCTTCGTGTTCATCTCCGGGCAGGCCGGCCTCCGGCCGGGCGGGCAGCCCGGCGAATACGCGGGGCCGACCGTGCAGGACCAGACCCGCCAGGCGCTCCGGAACATTGGGACGATCCTGAAGGACCTGGGCCTGACGCCCGCGGACGTCGTCCGGACGACCGTGTACCTCGCGAACCCCGCGGACTTCAAGTCGATGAACGAGGCGTACAGGGATTCCTTCCCGGAGGAGCCGCCCGCGCGGTCCGTCGCCCGCCTCGGGGCCGAGGTCCCGGGCCTCCTCGTCACAATCGACGCGATCGCCGTGTACGCGCCCCACGCGAACGAGTGAGGGCCTAGAAGGACATCCGCGCGAGGGTCTTCGTCGTCCGCACGCCCTCGATCGCGCGAATCTTGGAGACGACGATTTCCCCGATCATGTTGTAGTCGGTCGCCTCGACCTTCGCGATCAGGTCGTAGTCGCCGAACAGCGGGTACAGCTCGACGACCTCCTTGATCTTGAGGAGCTGCTCGTACACCTCCTTCTCCTTCGTGGGATGGGTGCCAATCAGAACGAAACCGATTGCCGTCGAACCACCGCTGTCGCGTGGTAGTTTCCCCGCCTATTTTAGCGTACCGTAGAGGCGATTCCGAAGCGCGCGAGGCGCGCGCGGTCGCACGTGGCGATGGGGGTCCGCCCGAACTCCG
>DATBXC010000177.1:0-9240 GCA_036514455.1 Thermoplasmata archaeon
CCGCGCAGGGATCGACCCTGGAATCGTCGAGGAGGTCTACCTGGGCTGCGCGAACCAGGCGGGAGAGGACAACCGGAACGTCGCCCGCATGGCGACCCTCCTGGCGGGCTTCCCGGTCTCCGTGGCCGCGGTCACGTTCAACCGCCTCTGCTCCTCGGGCCTCGCCGCGATCAATGCAGCCGCGCGGGCGACTAAGTGCGGGGAGGGCGACGTGTTCGTGGCGGGCGGCGTGGAGAGCATGACGCGCGCCCCCTACGCGATCCCGAAGAACCCGGACGGGTCCATGAGCCACCTCACGGCGTGGGACACGACCCTGGGCTGGCGGTTCCCGAATCCTAAACTGAAGGAGAAGTACGGGAACGAGTCGATGGGCGAGACCGCGGAGAACCTGCGCCCCCTCGCCCCCGAGATCACGCGGGAGGAGCAGGACCGCTTCGCGCTCGAGAGCCACAGGAGGGCCGTGGCCGCGATCGAGAGCGGGAGGTTCGTGGAGGAGATCGTGCCGGTCCCCGTCCCCCAGAAGAAAGGCGGGACGGTCCTCGTCGCCCGGGACGAGCACCCCCGCCCCGACACGTCGATGGACGCCTTGGCGAAGCTGCGCCCCGCGTTCCGGGAGGGCGGGACGGTCACCGCGGGGAACTCCAGCGGCGTGAACGACGGGGCCGCCGCGGTCCTGCTGATGAGCGATGCCAAGGCGAAGGAGCTCGGGCTGCACCCCATGGCGCGGATCGTCGCGTCCGCGGCGGCGGGCGTGGAGCCGCGCACGATGGGCCTGGGCCCGGTCCCCGCCACGCGCAAGGCCCTCGCGCGTGCGGGGCTGCGGGTCGACGACATCGGGCTAATCGAGCTGAACGAGGCCTTCGCGATCCAGGCCCTGTTGGTGATGCGGGAGCTCGGCTTCCGGCACGAGATCACGAACGTGAACGGCGGGGCGGTCGCTCTCGGCCACCCGCTCGGCTGCAGCGGGGCACGGATATTGTGTACGCTCCTCCACGAGATGCGGAGGCGTGCGCCGAAGGAGAGGCGACCGTTCTACGGCCTCGCGAGCCTCTGCGTCGGGGTCGGCCAGGGCGAGGCGACGGTCGTCGAGTGGGTCGGCGCCTGAGGGCGCCTTGGTAAAGCGCAGGTCGGGGGTTCAATTCCCCCCTGCGGCTTCGGCTGATGACCAGGGAGAGCCTGTTCCTCTTGCCGTCGGCTTAGAAGGAGCTGTCGTAGTGGTGGCAGGCGTAGTAGTCCAGCCCGATCAGAGGGAAGAGGTACGTGTACTCCATGCTCGGTGGATCCTGGGGGCAGGGTTGCCCGTGGAAGAGGTCGGCACGAATAATCAGCTCTGTCCCGAGGAACGGAGCCTCAGTCGTGGTGCCGAAGACAAGGAAGGTCATTGTCTCGGCGGTACCGCTCAAGACACGTGCGAATCCGCCCGGAGGAGCGCAGTGAAGGGCGCCGAAGACGACTATGCAGTCCCACCCGGCCTTGGTCAATTTTGCTGGGCTCACCCCTGAGGCGGCCGCCGGCGGTACCACTGCGAGCGCGAGGACGAACAGAACGCCCAAGGCCGCGATCACGCCCAATCGACTTAATTTCCTGCTCTCCCTCATGTCGTTCCTCTCCCCGCTGGAACGTCCCCCGAACTGAAGGCCGTCCCGATTCCGGAAACGCGGCTGACGATACTTAAGAGTTCCCGAAGTATCAAGGTTGATAGCGATGAAGTACACCCAGTTGAAGCTACTTGGAAATGGCGGCAAACTGATTGCCAGTGGATCGCGAAGCACGATGGAGGAAGTACCAGTAGTCGTCCAAGAGAAGGCTTCCGGGTTGACATCAAAGCGCTCGAGAGTGAATGGGAAATCGCATCACTCGCTTCGACGGGTACCTCGATTCGCCCACCGCCGCGGCGGAAGTTCGATGAATGGGTTCCCCTCTTGGCCCTCCTACGAAAACTCTGTGGCTCGGGGGAAGATCGGCGGGTCCTTGTCGGCACCTTGGTAAGGCGCAGGTCGGGGGTTCAATTCCCCCCTGCGGCTCTCCCGCTAGACGTCGTAGATGCTGGACCGGTGTCCGAACCGAGTGAACGTGACCTTGCCCGGACTGACCTCGAAGATCCCGCGATAGTCCCCAACGCGAAGGCGCCACGCGCCCCTCACCCCGTGGAGTGGCCTGACGTCGAGACCCGATCGCGGCCGTGTGGGCTCCTCCGCGAGCAATTCGAAGGCTTCCGCGAAGCGTCGTTGAATATCCCGCGGGAGGCGACGGAACTCACGCTGTGCACTCCGCTTGAAGAAGATTTCCGCCGGCACGGCCGGTCACAACCTTAGCCGCTTGCGGACCTGATGCCACGGGATATCCGGCTCCTCATGCAAGCGCCGCAGGTGCTCCCGGATGAAGGCCACGGGAGGGTTGTCGTCCATGAGGTCGTTCAGCACCTCATCGTACGTCGTGCCACCAACCTTGTAGAGCCGCAGGCGCCGGAGAGTCTCCTGCTTGACCGGGACAGTCGTTGTGGCCATGCTATTACAACTATCATGACTATCACCGTCATCATATTAATACCCAACTTATCGGTTGATTCATCCCTCGCCTTGGTAAGGCGCATACATCAGTACATCGCGGGCTTCGAGGCGGGCTCGTTCCTTGGCCGCTCGTCCCAGAACTGCCGGGTCGTGACGTACCGGAGCTTCGCCTCGAACAGGTCCTCGTAGAACGCCTTGTCGTCCTCGTGCATCTTCGCGAGGATCTTGCTCGCAGTCTGCGGGCCCACGCCGTACACGGCCTGCGCGATCACCGCCTTCTTGCCGTACACCGCGACGAGGTCCGCGGTCTGCTTCACCCGGGCGAGGGACTTCCGCTCGTCGTCCCCGAGGTCGAGCTTCATTCTCTTCTTGTTCAGCGCGTCCCGCACGGCCCACGCGGACCACGTGAGCACCCCGAGCAGGTTCGACCCGCACTTCGGGCACAGTGGCTTCTCCGGGAGACTCGAAATCCTCCCTCCCTCGTGGAACGCCCCGCACTGGAAGCACAGCAGGTTGACGTCCCGGGCGTCCAGGGAGAGCCGCATCCGCTCCAGACTTGCCTCCCGCTCCCCCTCCGGGGAGAAGAGCTCGGGGGCCTCCACGAACCGCCGCAGGATGTGGTACCCGAGCGGCGTCGGGCGGTCGATGGAGTGGAACGTGTCCACCGCCATCTCCCCGGCCCGCACCTTCCGGAAGATTTCCCGCACCGCGCCGTAGTCTGTATGGAGGAGCATCGCCTCCCGCAGCCCCTCCTCGTGGATCGGCGTCTTCCGGAACCGCAGCTCGATCGAATTGAGCTCGTCCGCCGCGACGAGGAGCCCGCGCTTCATCGCCCCCATCCGCTCCGCGATGAACTTCATGTAGTACCCGATGGGCAGGTGCTCGTTCGTCAGGATGTCGAGGGACCGGTCCAGCTCCGCCTCGTCGATCCGGAACAGCGCGTCCGCGATCTCCTCGAGGTCGAGGTCCTTCGTGTCCACGACCAGTTCGAGGAGGATGCGGTGGGCCGTGGCCCACCAGAACCGCACGAGGCTCTTGCGGGCGAGGAGCTCCTCCAGGAGGTCGCCGAGGGTCTCGTTCACGATCTCTCCGAAGCCCGCGTGGACGATCAGGAACCGGTCGAAGCCCTCGACGAGGATGCGGCGGTCCGATGGGACGGGCGCGCCGGTCCGTCGGTGCTCCGCGATCTCCTCGACGAGGCGGCGGACGGCGGTGCGATTCAGGGGCCACTGCGCCTCCAGCTCCTCCGAGACCTCGTCGACGCCGTGGCGGGCGAGGTGCTCGTCAATCTCCCGCCGCATCCGGCTCGCCCGGAGGGCCAGCGGATAGTGAACCGGGAGCATCGAGCCGTCCCAGCCCGGCGTCGCCGCGAGCGGGTCCGTGACCGCGTCCACGTACAGCACGCCGTCCTCGCCGATCTTCACGATCTTCCAGGTCCGGCCCCGCACGATGAAGTTCACGCCCTGGCGGGCCCGGAGCATCATGAACTCCTCCCCGAGGATCCCGACGGGCTGCTGCGTGGCGATGTCGATCGCGACGTACCGCCGCTCGTCCCGGATCGTGGAGAGGTTCTCGAAGTAGTACGGGCGGGTGCGGCTCGTCATCGCGAGCTCTCCGCCTTCGCGCCGGAGCAGTCGGAGCTCGACGAGGAACTGCACGACGCGGTCGAACGCGTCGGTCGGGAGGTCTGAATACGGGTCCGCGCGCATGACGGTCTGCCGGATGGCGTCGACGTCCGCCCGCCCTCCCGCGTCCATCACGCAGCCGACGACTTGGTGCGCGAGGACGTCCCGCGCATGGCGGTGGACCTTCAGGGGCTCCAGGTCTCGTTCCTTCGCCGCCTCCACCGCCGCGAGAGACTCGACGGCATCGTCGCTCGACACGGCCACGACGAGCCCCTTCGACACGCGGTCCAGGGAGTGGCCTGCGCGCCCCACCCGCTGGATCAGGCTCGTGACCTGGCGGGGGGACATGTACTGCATCGCGAGGTCCACGGACCCGATGTCGATCCCGAGCTCGAGGGTGGACGTGCACACGAGGCCCTTGAGCTTGCCCGCCTTGAACTCCCGTTCCACCCGCTCCCGCTCCACCCGCGGGAGCCACCCGTGGTGGACGCCGACATCGGGGGCGACCATGGAGAACCGGTGGCCTAGGAGCTCCGCCGTGTCCCGCGCGTTCACGAAGACGAGGCTCGCCCGGACCTCCTCCATCTTGTCCCGCATCAGGTTGATCGACGCCGCGGTCTCCGGGGAGATGTACAGGTCCCGCGCGGCCTCGTAGTCCTCGTCGTTCGGCCGCGGCCACTCCACGCGGTACTCCATCGCCTTCTCCCGCACCGACTCGACGATCCCGAGCGGCTTCGGCCCGCCGAAGAACCGGGCCACGGCGGGCGGGTCGCCGACCGTCGCGGAAAGCCCGATTCGCTGGAAGGGCTGCGGCGTGGCCTCGCGGAGCCGCTCCAGACCCACGGCGAGCTGTGCGCCGCGGCGGTCCTGGACGAGCTGGTGGACCTCGTCCACGATCACGTGGCGCACGTCCCGGAGGTGTCGGCGCATCACCTTCCCTGGCAGGATCGCCTGCAGGGTCTCCGGCGTCGTGATCAGGACGTCCGGCGGCTTCGCGGTCTGCCGCCTCCGGTCCTTCTGCGGGGTGTCGCCGTGGCGGATGTCGACCTCGAGGCCGAGGGCCCCGCACAGCCGCTCGAGCCGGCCCTGCATGTCCCGGTTCAGAGCCCGGAGCGGCGTGACGTAGAGCAGGCCGATGCCTTGGCGCTCCTCCGCCGCGAGTCGGTCCAGCACGGGAAGGAGGGCGGCTTCCGTCTTCCCGCTCCCCGTGGGCGCGATGATGAGGACGTCCTCGCCCGCCAGGATTCGCGGAATCCCCGCGGTCTGCGGCGGGGTGGGCTCCCGGAATCCGAGATCTCGGGTGAGCGCCTGGGCCTTCTCGGACAGGAGAGAGAACGGATGGACCATCGACGCCGCCGCCACGGGCCCGAACGAAGCGGGCTCCCTCTAGATAAACTTCGCCGGGAGGGGGGCGAAGGCGGTCAGCGCCGGATCAGCGGGTCGAGCCATGCCGCGCGCCCGTGCTTCCACATCCAGAACAGGTCCTCCCAGGCGTAGTGCACCGCGAGCTGCGCGAATCCCTGGAAGCGGCGGTTGAGGTGTCGCCGAAGCCGTTCGGCGGGGACGGGCTTCCCCAGAGACCGTCCCAGGAAGAGCTTCGAGTAGATCATCTGCTCCCAGGGCGAGATGTGCGTGATCTCGTCGAACCGGTGGAACACGTCCGAGAGGATGTACTCCACGGAGGCGGGGCCGATCCCGTACAGGTCGAGGAGCGCGGCCCGCTGTTCGTCCGCGGACCTCTCCCGCAACGCGATCTCGTCGACGCGGCGGTCAACGAAGGCCTCGGTCACCCGCACGATGGACTTTGCCCGATATCCCAGCTTCAGGGCCCGGAGCTCGTCCTCTGCGACGGCGGCGATCGCCTCCGGGCCCCAGAAGCAGAAGAGGGTTCTGCGATCGTACGAGAGCGGGGTGCCGTACGCATCGAGGAGGGCCTGCGTCATCTGGATGGAGCGGCGGACGACCGCGTTCTGCAGGACGATCGCGATGATCAGGTATTCGTACAGGGAGCTCCACGAGGCGGTCCGCATCCCCCGCCACCGCGCGAGGATCGGCCGGAGCTGCGGGTCGCCCCGGAACCTCGCCGTGAACTCGCCGAGGTCGAGGCGCAGGTTGCACCGGTACGAGATCTCGTCGACGAGCCCGTCGAGGAACCCCGTCGAGAGGGGCTTGCGGGACCAGACGGCGAGGCGGATCTCCGGTGTGCGAGCCGAGCTCCGCTGTCCGAACCGCAGGCCGAGCGGCTCCCCGCGCCACCGCATCGTCTGCCATCGCACACCCGGCTCCCACGCGTTGTCCGGCGAGGGGAAGTGGTCCGGCTTGTGCATCGTCGCGTCGAAGTGGAAAGGGCTCATCGGCGAGAGGACGACGTCCCGGCGCGCCGCGAGGCGTAGGGTCCGGCCCATGGCGTTCCATGGCCGCGATGCGGGACCCCCGCATGGTTGTTCCGCCCGGGGCGGCGGAAGCCTTACGTCCCGCCGCGGGTTCGGCGCGCCGATGGGCACCGCCCTCCACGAATGGCTCCAAGAGGAGTTCCCCCTGATCGCGGGGGAGGCGCGCGTCCTGCACCACCTAGCGTACGAGGCCGTGGCGGAGTTCCAGCGGTCCCTCGACCCGGGCGCTCAGGCTGGGGAGCTCTCGGACGAGGACGTCCTCGCCCGCTTGAACGACCCGCGGGCCTTCGGCCTGCTCGCGCACCGCGTCCTCGCCTCCCGCGTGTCCCGCGAGGCGAAGATCGGCGTCGCGGAGCGCGCGTTCGACCTGATCCCGATCCCCGCCTCCGAGCACGCGGCGTTCCCCGTGGAGGAGCGCACCCCGCCCGGGCTGCTCCGCCTCGCGCGGTTCCTCCTGGAGAACGAGGCGTTCATGGTCCTCCATCTCCTCCACCTGATCTACGCGGCGTACCTCGACCCGCGCATCCTCCGCGAGGCGGACCGCCGCACCCGCACCTGGGTCCTGATGGCGATGATGGCCCGCGAGGAGCTCCCGGACACGGAGCGGCTCCTCGCCGCGTTCCAGTTCCTCGCGGCGATGGCCCCGAGGGACGCGGCCTCCGCGTTCCACGGCATCGTGTCCGCGAAGTACGTCCGGCCGACCGTTCGGGCGGGACTTGCGGCGGCGGCGAGCGGGTCCGACGGCGGGCGGGCATGGTTCGCGGCCGTGGCCGTGCAGGAGGGGTTGCTGCCCCCACCCGGATCCTCCGAGGCCTCCGCGGTGGAGTTCGAGGCTCGCGTGCCCGCAATCCCAGAGGCCGTGCGGACCCGGGCCCGCGAGTGGCTCGCCGCCCGCGCGAAGAAGGGTGGGTGACCTAGCGGTCCGTGCCGAACTCGCCCGCGATCCCCTTCTCCTGCAGGAGCCGCGCCTCCGCGAGCCGGAGCCGGTCCCCGAGGAGGTCGTCGATGCGCTCCTCGTCGAGGGGCTGGAGGACCGTCGTCCCGAGCTCCGCGGCAATCGTCTCCGTCTCCCGCGGGTAGCGGCAGATCAGGTTTAGGTACGACATCGTCGAGGCGACGCCCCTCGGGCCCGCATCGAGCAGCGCCCGCTCGATTCTCAGGAGGTCCTCGACGTACCCGTCGTAGCCCGACGGCCGGGACTGTGCCAGTTTCCGAACGAACTTCGTGCGGGCCTGAGAGGATTGCATCGGGTGCGCCCTCGCGTTACGAACGGGCTTCGAGGGGCCGTCCCTACATATACCTTGCCGTAAGGAGCATCGGCGTTTGCCGAACCATTTCGGCGGGAGCCGATGGACGTTATCACGGACCCGGCCCGGGGCAAAGGGACATCTAGCCGCGCCGTCTGGGACGCGGCGGTGACGGACATGGCGGCGGGCGTGCGGCGCGTGGCGCTCGTGACGGGATGTTCCAGCGGGATCGGGGAGGCGGCCGCGCGTGCCCTCGAGGGGAGCGGCTTTCGGGTCTTCGCCTCCGGGCGGACCCTCGCGGGGGTCGAGCACCTCCGCGGGACGCCGCGAGTCGAGCCGATCGAGCTCGACGTGATGGACGACGCGTCGATCGTGCGGGCGGTCGCCCACGTCTTCAATGCGGCAGGCCGCATCGACGTCCTCGTGAACAACGCGGGCTTCGCGATCTTCGGGGCGGTCGAGGACCTCCCGCGGGAGGAGCTGCGGCGACAGTTCGAGGTGAACGTGTTCGGCGCGATGGCCCTGTGCCGCCAGGTCCTCCCGATCATGCGGCGCCAAGGTGCGGGGACGATCGTGAACGTGAGCTCCGTGGCGGGCCGCGTGTCGACCCCGCTCCTCGGGGCGTACTGCGCGTCCAAGTTCGCGCTCGAGGCGCTGAGCGACGCGCTGCGCGGGGAGGCCCGCCCCTTCGGCGTCCGGGTCGTCCTCGTCGAGCCCGGGTCCACCCTCACGCGGTTCCAGGAGCGGGCGGTTCGGGAGAGCGCGGCGCTGGCGAACCGTGACTCCGTGTACGCGCCCGTGTACCGGGAGGCGTTCCTGAGCTACACGAGCCCCGCCCTCCACGCCACCGCGGACGACGTGGGGCGGCGGATTGCCCGCATCGCGTCGAGCCGGAGGCCGCGCGCCCGGTACCGCGTGAAGTGGTACGACACGCTCGCGGTCGCGATTACCCGCGTGCTGCCCGCCCGCGCGCTCGATTTCGGCGTCGCCCGGTGGGTCGGGCTGGACGAGCTGCGCACGCCCCGCGAATGAATTCTCAGGAGCGGCACGGACCGAGGAATTCTTAAATAGAACCGGTCCGCATCGGAGCCCGCCAAACCTCCCCCGAGGGATCCTCGTGTTCTGCCAAAAGTGCGGAAAGCAAATCCCCGATGGCGCCGTGTTCTGCAACTTCTGCGGGTCCCAGCAGGGCGTCGTGGCGCAGGCCCCCGCGGCCCCGCCCGGCCCGCCCGGGTACCCGGGCCAGGCCCCCGCGGGCCCGTACCCGCCCCAGGCCCCCGCCGCGCCCCAGGTCGTCGCGCCCGCGGGCTCGAAGGACCTGAAATGCGCCTCGTGCGGCGCCCCCCTCAAGCCGACGGGCGGGCTCACCCTGATCACGTGCGAGTACTGCGGGACCGCCACGACCCTCGGGTCCGGCGGCTGGTCCGTGATCCAGAAGCACTTCATGATCGACAACGTGATGAAC
>DATBXC010000178.1:0-6490 GCA_036514455.1 Thermoplasmata archaeon
GTTGTCGGTCACCGTGAGGGTCGCCGTGTACAGTCCCGGCGCCCCGTACGCGTGGCCCGCGCTCGGCAGGATCGAGGTCGCGTTCGTGCCGTCCCCGAAGTCCCACGCGTACCACGCGATGAACCCGTCCGGGTCGTACGACGCGGACGCGTCGAACGCCACGGGATCACCGGGGTTCACCCGGGCCGGCGTCGCGGTGAACGAGGCGACGGGGGGCTGGGGGACGCGCGGGGACCGGACGACGACGTCCGTCGTCGCGTTCCCGGCGTACGACTCGTTGTCCACGACCGTGAGCACGACGCGGTACGTCCCCGGGGCCGCGTACGCGTGGCTCGCGGTCACGCCGGTGCCCGTCGACGCGTCGCCGAAATCCCACGCGTAGGACACAATCGTCCCATCCGGGTCCGTGGACGCGGACGCGTCGAAGGCGACGGGCGCGCCGACGTCCACGGGGTTCGGGGACGCGGTGAAGGAAGCGGTCGGCCGCACGGACACGTCCACGTACCGGTAGATCGTCGTCGGCGTCGTGAGCCAGATCGCGCCGTCCGGGCCCGCCTCGACGTCGAGGATCACGTTCGGCGCGGTCAGGAGGATGTCGTCCGACGCGACCGTGTCGTACGCAGGCGGCACGAGGTGGAGCCGGTGGAGCCGGCGGAAGTTGCAGTCCCCCATGAACAGGTCGCCCTGCCACGCGGGGAAGTACGGCCCGCCGTAGATCGCGGCGTTCGTCGGGCAGATCGTGCCGCTCCACCACCAGATCGGGAGCACGGGGCTCGGTCCGTCCCGGTTCGTGTTCGTCGGGGGCGCGGGCGGCGTCGCGCACGTCTGCGTGGGACCCCACCCGAAGTTCCGGCCCGACTCGAGGAGGTTCACCTCGTCGTTGCACCCGGGCCCGTTCTCCGTGACGTACGCGCGCCCGGTCGCGGGGTGGAATGCGAGGCCGAACATGTTCCGGTGGCCGTACGTGTAGATGAGATTGTTTGCGGTCGGGCTCCCGTAGAACGGGTTGTCCGCGGGCGCGGTGCCGTCCGGGTTCATCCGGAGGACCTTGCCCATCGGGCTCGTCAGGTCCTGGGCGAGCGCGATGTTCGCGTTCTCCCCGACGACCGCGTACAGCATCCCGTCCGGCCCGAACGCGATCACCCCGCCGTTGTGGTTCGTCGCCCCGCTCAGGGGCGGCATCCGGAGGATCACGGTGTGGGTGAGGCCCACGTTCCCGGTCACGGTGATTCGGACGATGCGGTTGTAGACGGTCCCGTTCACGACGTCGTTGTACGTCTGGTACGCGTACACCCAGGGGCTCGTCGGGAACCCGGGGTCGAGGGCGAGGCCGAGGAGCCCCCGCTCGCCCGCCGTCGCGGTGCCCGCGAGCGTGTAGAACGGGGTCGCGAGGAGCATGCCGCCGTCGATGACCCGGATGCTCCCCGTGTTCCGCTCCGCGTAGAGGATCCGGCCGTCCGGCGAGAACGCGAGCGCGATCGGCCAGTTCAGGCCCGTCATGTACGTCTGGAGCTGGCCGCGGGCCTCCGCGGGCGTGGGCTGGAGGAGGAGGCCCAGGGCGGGGAGCCCGAGGAGGAGGATGGCGGTCGCTGCCGCCCGGAGCCGCGCGTTCACCAGGAAAGCCATGGAGGCGGGCCGGAAAAGGGTTTCCCAGACCGCGGCGGGCCGGCGGCCGCGCGGGACGGCCGGTGGGGACGTACCTCTAGGTAGAGGTATGCTCCCGCGCGATCAGCCGTTCGATCTTCGCCCTTCGGCGGGCGATCTCCTGCTCCGCCCGCCCGTGGTACGCGGCCATCCGGCGCAGGAGGTCCTGGCGGGCCCGGTCGTCGTCCACCCGCCCCACGTAGTCTTCCTTCCGGACGGACCGCCCGCCCTCGCGCTCGTAGTGCCAGAAGTAGAAGTACCGCCGCTGCGCCCATGCACGGACCCTCGCGCCGCACCCGATCTCCATGGATTATACCTCTAAGTAGGGGTATACAGGGCGATGGCTTGAACCTTCCTGCGAGGTCCCCGAACGTGCCCTCCATAGCCCGCGGCCCCGCGGAACCGCCGGCAAGCCTTTATGGCCCTCCGGCCCCTACGCGTCGCCGTGGTGTCCGCGATGGCACGGGAGGAGAGGTCGGAGATGCGGGAGATCGTCCGCCGGCACTTGGACAACAAGGGCTACGTCGTGCGGCTCACGACCCACCGCGAGGGGGACAACCTCGTCGGCCGCGTCCACGTCACGGACGCGAGCACGGAGGAGACCGTCGCGAAGGTCGTCGGCGTCGGGAAGGTCGACAACATCGAGATCGTGTTCGGGATCGACGCGACGGACGGGATCTTCCGGGACCTCATCGCCCACGCCCTGAACCTGGCGGAGGTCGCGCGGTTCCTCGTCCCGACCGTGTCCGTGAAGGAAGGCTAGAACCGACCCGGACCGTCACGGTTAAGAGCCGGTCCGTCGCTGAGGAGGCCCGTCCATGGACCCTTCCCGGGTGCTCCTGGCCCTCCAGGAACAGACGAAGTGGCGGGAGCGGAGGAAGCGGATGGAGGAGCGAATCCGCCAGATCCAGTCCCGGAAGCGGTACTTCCTCAAGGAGCTGGACGTCGCCCGCCAGAAGGTCGCGCAGTTCGGCGCGCTCCTCGCCCAGCTGAAGGGCGGGGTCGTGGAGGCGATGGAGACCCGGCTCTCGGGCCTCGGGACCCTCCGGTGATCGGGATGACGGACGGACTCGATTCCGCGCAGCAGGAGTTCGAGCGGTGGCGGTTCCGGGAGCGCCAGCTCCTGGAGACGATCCGGGACCTCTCCGAGGAGGAGGCCCGCCTCCAGTCGGAGCTCGCCCAGGTCGAGGCCCAGGTCACGTACTACGCGAGCCTCGCGCGGGACATGAAGCGCACGCTCGGCCCGCCGAAGCTGTCGACCCTCCTGACCTCGTTCGGCCGCGGGCGGTGAGCGGGCCTGCGGGTCGTCGTCGGCGGCGCGCCGCGCGAGCTGAAGACGGTCTCGTTCGAGGGCGGCGCGGTCCGGCTCATCGACCAGCGCGCGCTGCCCTTCGACCTCCGGCTCCTCGAGCTCCGGACCGTGGAGGAGGTCGCGACGGCGATCGAGTCGATGGCGGTGCGGGGCGCGCCCGCGATCGGCGCGACCGCCGCGTACGGCCTGGCCCTCGCGGAGGCCACGGGCGCGGACCTCGGGCGGGCCGCCCGCCGCCTCCGGGCCACGCGGCCCACGGGGCAGGACCTGTTCGCGGGGATCGACTTCGTCCTCCGGGAGGTCGCGGACGGGGGGACCGCGCGGGAGGCCGCGGAGGCGTACGCGCGCGAGGATGAGGAGCGGTGCCTCGCGATCGGCCGCCACGGGAGGCGACTGATCAAGGGCGGGATGCGGGTCCTGACGCACTGCAACGCGGGCGCGCTCGCGACCGTGGACCACGGGACCGTGATGGCCCCGCTCGCCGCCGCCCGCCGGGCGGGCGTGGACTTCTTCGTCTGGGTCTCCGAGACGCGGCCTCGCCTCCAGGGAGCCCGCCTCACGGCCTGGGAGCTGCGGAACGAGGGGATCGACCACGCGGTCGTCGTGGACTCCGCCTCCGGGCTGCTCCTCCAGAGGGGCGAGGTGGACCTCGTCCTCGTCGGCGCGGACCGGATCGCGGCGAACGGGGACACCGCGAACAAGGTCGGGACGTACCCCAAGGCCGTGCTCGCGAAGGCCCACCGCGTGCCGTTCTACGTCGCCGCCCCGATGACGACGGTGGACTTCGGCGCGCGGAACGGGCGGGCGATCCCGATCGAGGAGCGCGCGGAGTCCGAGGTGCTGGAGATCAACGGCGCACCGATCGCGCCCCCCGGGACGCGGGCGAGGAACTTCGCGTTCGACGTGACGCCCGCACGATACGTCACCGGCTTCGTCACGGACCGCGGGATCCTGAGGCCCGCGGACCTGCGCGCGCAGCGGCGGGGGCGGGGGGACACCGCGGCCCGCGCGGGCCGGAAGGGGCATACCTCCAAGTAGAGGTACGACGGCCGGCGGGCGGACGCCCGGGGCTCGGAACGTCCTTCGACATCCATCGCGTTATCTTTATCTAGACCCCGCCCCGATGGCGGGCCATGCGCTGCGTCGTGTGCGGCTTCGACGCGGAGTCCCGCGTCTGCGGCCGATGCGGCACGGACCTGGAGGCCCTCGAGGGCCACGACGGCGAGGCCCGCCTCGAGATCCTCCCGATCGAGCGCCGCAAGCGCGCCATCGGAGCCGCGCCCCGAGCGGCCACGGAAGCCTTTTAGCGCACCCGGCGGTTCGCGCGGGCGATGCACCTCGTCACGACCTGGTTCGGGTCCTTCCTCGTGGACGAGGGCGCGGTCGTCGAGAAGCGGCTGTTCCCGAGGGACCCGGAGGCGCTCGCGGACCGCCTCGCCCTCGTCGAGGACTGGAAGGTCCTGCCCGAGGAGCGCGAGCTGATGGCGGGCCGGCCCGGCCTGTTCGTCACGGAGCCCCGTCTCGAGCGGGCGGGCGGGCAGATGTCCGCGGAGCGGGTCGAGTTCCTCCGTCCGGAGGACTTCGGGGCCGACCGCACGCTCCTCCACGCGGCGATGCTCGCCCTCGCGAAGCGGAAGATGCGGAAGGCGGTCGGCCCGGACGACCACCTCCACCAGGCCGTGGGGGCGATGGACGACCTCCAGGAGACGCAGAACCTGCTCCTGGAGCGGCTGCGGGAGTGGTACGGCCTCCACTTCCCGGAGCTCGCGAAGACCGTGGACGACCGGGAGTTCGTCGAGCTGATCGCGGCGCACGGATCCCGCGAGGCGATGCCCCTCGACGCGACGGAGAGCGTCGGCGCGCCGATCGGGGAGCCGGAGAAGCGGTCCGTGATGGAGATGGCCGCCCTCCTCCGGGACGTCGACGCCCGCCGGCGGGAGGTCGAGGCGTACGTGGAGCGGACCGCGACGGAGCGCGCGCCGAACGTCTCCGCCCTCGCGGGCCCGCTGCTCGCGGCCCGCCTCGTGAGCCTCGCGGGCGGCGTGGACGCGCTCGGCCGCCTTCCCGCGAGCACGGTCCAGCTCCTCGGGGCGGAGCGGGCCCTGTTCCGGCACCTCAAGGAGCACACGTTGCCGCCGAAGCACGGCGTCCTGTTCCAGCACCCCCTCGTCCACCGCGCGCCCCCGTGGCAGCGCGGGGCCGTCGCGCGGGCGTTCGCGGGCAAGATCGCGATCGCGGCGCGGGCGGACGCGTTCTCCCGGCGGCCCATCGCGGACGCCCTCCGGGCGGACCTGCAGCGCGCGCTCGTGAGGATCCGGGAGACGAAGCGGGCGCCTGCGCCCGGGAGGCGGGAGCCGCCCGGGAAGCGGAGGAAGCGGCGGCGCTAGGCCCTCACTTCTTCCGGCGCGGGAGGACCCGCACGGCGGCCACGACGATCCCGACCGCCGCGATCACGAGCACGACCTCGAAGCCGGGCGTGCGGGGCGGGGCGGGCGTCGTCACCGCGATCGTGCCGACCATGTTGGTCCGGTTCGGGTACGTGCCCGCCGAGTGCGGGATGCAATAGTACTGCCACGTCCCGACGTCCGACGCGGTGAACGTATAGTTCCACACGAACGTCGCTCCTGCGGAGAGGTTCACGTTCAGGTTCGGCCCCGGGCCGACCTGCCCCGTGGCGGCGGGGAAGTGGGGCGCGGTGAACGTGTGCGGGGTGTTGTCCACCAGGTTCTGGATCGTCAGGTGGATCGTGTCCCCGACGTTCACGGCGATCTGCGAGTTCGAGGAGCTGGCGGACCCGACGTGCCACGCGAAGCCCTGCGCGATCAGGGAGACGTTCACGTCGGCGGCCGCTGCGGGGGGCGCGGACAGCGGGCTCACGAGCAGCGCGGTCAGGAGGACGGCGGGGATCACCCATCGCATCATCGGTTCACCGCTCCGGTCGAGACCCCCCGCCTATTTACCCGTTTGTCCAAATCGCGGCGGCCAGCGGCCCGCCCGCAAAACCGTTATATGGGCCGCGCGCATCGACGCGCCGTTACCAATGTCATGGACCCAGCAGGAGATCCGGGAGCTGAAGGTGAACCGCTACATCCTCATCGACGAGGAGCCCTGCCGGATCCTGTCCATCCAGATGTCGAAACCCGGGAAGCACGGCGAGGCGAAGGCGAGGCTCGAGGCGGTCGGGCTGTTCGACGAGCAGAAGCGGTCCATCGTCCACCCCGTGACCCACAAGGTCCGCGTCCCGCTGATCGACAAGAAGAAGGCCCAGGTCCTCTCGAGGCACGCGAACCAGGCCCAGCTCATGGACCTCGCCTCGTACGAGACGTTCGACCTCCCGGTCCCGGAGGAGTTCCAGGACGCCCTGAACCCCGGGGACGAAGTCCTGTACGTCGAGACGATGGGCCGCCGGAAGCTCACGAAGCCGTGAGGCGCCGGCGTTCCGTCGGGCCCGTGCACCGCGGTAGGACCGCGGCGGTCCGTACCTCTACTCAGAGGTACGGCGCGCCGCGCGCGGGACGGGCGCCGCGGCCCGCC
>DATBXC010000179.1:0-2519 GCA_036514455.1 Thermoplasmata archaeon
GCACGCTCGAGGCGGGGCTCCGTGACGAACACCTCGTCCAGGCCGCTCATGAGGTCCCGCTCTTCTTCGAGGACCTTCCACTCCTCCACGAGCGCGAGCCGTTGGGCGATCGCGTCCGGCTCCTTGGGGAATGGGCGGGACCGGACCGCCTTTCCGTCCTCCAAGAGGAAGGAGCCGAACCACGTCGTGACGAGCAGCATCGGGCGCGGGAGCGACCGCGGCGGTAAAAAGATTGGCGCGCCCGGACTAGTCCCTCCGGGTTCGTCCCGACCCCGGGGCGGAGACCGCGGCGATCTCGAGGCGGATGTCGCCGTCCTCTCCCGCGAGGGCGCGTAAGTCCGTGCCGCAGCGGGAGCAAATCCCGTTCGTCTCCGGGTAACCGCAGACGTCGCAGGCCATCCCCCATGCCACGGCGGGCCATGGATATAGATTCTTTGGAACGATTCTGTAGACCGAAATACCTCACCGGCGGCGGCGCCGGGCGGGGGTCGCCCGCTTCCGGGGCGTGCGCGCGGGGGTCCGGCGTGCCTTCGGCCGGAGCCGGGTCAGTCCTGCGGGAGGGAGGATGCCCCGCTCCGTGATGTACGCCGTGACGAAGCGCGCCGGGGTCACGTCGAACGCCGGGTTCAGCGCGCGCGTTCCCTCCGGGGCGATACGCATCCCCGCGACCGCCAAGACCTCCTCCTCCGGACGCTCCTCAATCGGGATGTCCTTCCCCGTCCGCAACCCGAAGTCGATCGTCGTCGTCGGCGCCGCCACGAAAAAGGGGATCCGGTTCTCCTTCGCGACGACGGCCTTCTCGTACGTGCCAATCTTGTTCGCGAAGTCCCCGTTCGCGGCGATCCGGTCCGCGCCCACGAGCACGAGGTCAACGAGCCCGCGCTGCATCAGGGACCCGGCGGCGTTGTCCGCGATCACGACATGGTCGATCCCCTCCTGGGCGAGCTCCCACGCGGTCAGCCGCGCGCCCTGGAGGCGGGGCCGCGTCTCGTCCACGTAGATCAGGAACCTCCGTCCGCTCGCGTGCGCGCGCCGGAGGGGGGCCGTCACGGTCCCGATGTCCACGCACGCGAGGGCGCCCGCGTTGCAGTGCGTGAGGATCCGCGCGCCGGTCTTGACGAGGCGCTCGCCGTGCTCCCCGATCCGCAGGCAGCGCTCCACGTCCGTCGCGGCGTACGCCTCCGCCGCCTTCTCCGCGCTCTCCCCTTGGCCGATCGCCCGGAGCATGTAGTCGACCGCGTGGAACAGGTCGTGCCCGGTCGGGCGCGTGTTCCGGAACGTCTCCGCGGCCTCGTCCGGGTCCGCCCCGAGGAGCGTCGCCTGCGCCATCCCGTACGCGGCGGCCGCGCCGATCGCGGGCGCGCCGCGGACGACCATGTCCCGGATCGCCGCCGCGACGTCCCTGTGCGATTCCGCCACGAAGATCCGGAGCTCGTCCGGCAGGTACCTCTGGTCGATCATCCGGACCGTCGGCCCCTCCATCCAGACGGTCTTCAAGTCGAGGGTCTTCCCATGCCACTGGACACGCACGCGGTCACCAGCGCAGGGAACGGATCATCCCGGATAAGGACGGCGGCTGGAGGTCGCGCTTCATCTCCCCCGCCAGGGAATCGTAGTACCCCGCCTGCTCGTCCACCTTCGCGAGTTCCGCGAGGATCCGCGCCTCCTCGGTCTCCGCGTCCCGCAGCGACGCCTCGACTTCGCGCACCCGCTGCCGCAGGCGCTGCAGCTCCTCTGGGGCGGAGACGCGGCGGGACATGGGTCACCGGTCCAGCCGCATGTACGCGCGCTCCCACGGGACCCTCTCCTCGACGGCCCCGACGACGATCTCCTCGAGGCGCTCGGCCCGCCTCCGGACCGCATCGAGCTCCCGGAGGAGGAACCGGCGGCGGGACTGGACGGACCGCAGGCGGGCCTGGAGCCGCGTCCGGCGGTCCCGCCACTTCTCCTGCTCCTCGAGAGCGACGAGGACGCGGCCGGAGTTCATTCCGGCCCTCCACGCGGCTCTCCTTATTTCTATCTTCCGCCGGCGTTAGGGCTTTGGCGTCTTCAGGATGAAGGGCGGGATCAGGGCCTGGACGCCCTGGAACGTGCTGAGCGCCCGCGTGACGATCTCCCGGATCGTGCCCTCCGCATCGATGCCGAAGCACAGGCGCATCCCGTCGACGGGCCCTGCACCGACGATCTTCGCGACGGTCTCGTCCGTCTCCGCGCTCGTGACCTGGACCTTCCCCACGAGGAATTCGCCCTCGCGGCGCGTGTCGATGTTCACGACGTACCCGCGGTTCCCCAGCTCGTCCTTCACGACCTTCTGCAGCGCCGACATCTCCCGTTCTTGCATCCGGATCCCCGCGCGGCGATGCGGTTCCCGACCCTTAAACGTTACCGCCATACGTTTGCCCGCGTGCAATCTAAATAGGCCGGCCCGCGTACGGCGGCGCGAGGGCTCGTGGTCTAGCGGTTATGACATCGCTCTCACACAGCGAAGGTCGCCGGTTCGAATCCGGCCGAGCCCATCC
>DATBXC010000180.1:0-16210 GCA_036514455.1 Thermoplasmata archaeon
AGGCCGAAGATTCCGCTCTTGATTTTCTTCAACGCCGCACCATTTGGACGTCGATATTAAAGGGTATTCCCGTGGGCATCGGGCCCCAGAATCACGCCCTCTCGCCCCGACCGTGGACAGGGTCAGGGCGTGGCGACGGCCGCTGCCTGATTGAAAATCGCGGCGAGGTCGTGGTCCCCGAGCCCACGGCCAAGGACGCCATCCCGCCGGTGCACCGGCTGCCCCTTTTCGAAGAGCACGAGCGTCGGCACGACGTCGACGCGGTACTCGTCCCACAGCGGGTTCTCCCAATCGTCGATGTAGATCAACGCGGAACGCACGTGGGCTTCCCCCGCGGCCTCGACGAACTTCGGCTTGAACCGCCGGCAGAACGGGCACCAGGACGTCGTGAACATCACGACCGTGGGCACGTTCCTCCGCTCAATCTCGCGGCGGAAGTCCGCGACCGTCGTGAGCTCCAGGGGCGGGTTCATCCGGGGATTCAAGGGTATCCCTGGCTAAAAGGGTGTGCCGAAAGGGGCGAACGAAGAGTGCACGTTGCCGTCGAATTATCCAAACCGTGGGCAATCGGTAGGCCGCTTGTCCCACGCCCAATCTTGGATTCGAGACAGTTTCGCGCGAGCAATCCATCCCTCTCCCGCTTGAGGATCCAGCTGCATGTGCGATACTCGCGCGCGTGGACGAAAAACGTTTTGTAGAAGGGTGGTTGTCGCCCTTCGGGAAACGGACGAAAGGCAAAGTACTCGCTTGGGGGATAGCGTTCAATGGAGTGGATCCGACGGCGGGCGGGGCAATAATCGGGACGCTTATTGGAGGGGAGGCTGTCCTGAAATGGATTACCAAAGCGGGGAGGCTCGGCATCCGATGACGAATTCTCTCGCACGCAACCAAGGCGCTAGCTTTTTCGACAAGGTGACCATCCAGGTTCATGAAAAGAAAAGCGGGCGGGAAAAAGAAGAAGAAGCGTGGCAAGCGGTTTGATACTCGAACAATAGATGGGCGGAAATGATGAATCTGCCAAGAGGCAGCCTATCTCCTCGGCGAACGGTCCAATCAGTCTGAAGACCTGCGTTCTGCGAGGCGGTGAAGCGACCTCAACGGACGTTGGCCGTCGGCTTACCGAATGTCAGAATCATGCTCGGGGCGTGCCGCCGTTGAACTCGGGGCAGCTTCTTGGAGAACGCGTCCTGAGGACATGTGAAAGTCTTTTACGCTGACAGACCATGCGGGCGCGTTCCCCCGTTTTCGAGATGGGAAGCCCATGGCCCACCCTGTACGCTCCGAGGAGATGCGCCGCTACTTCGCGGACCTCGAAGCGGGAGCCGACGCGGCGTACCGCGTCGCGACGGAGGCCCGGAGGAAGGGCCTCGACCCCTCGCGCGAGGTGGAGATCCCGAAGACCCAGGACCTCGCGTCCCGCGTCGAGAAGCTCCTGGAGGAGTACGGCGTCGAGGGGGTCGCCCGCCGTATCCGCGAGCTCAGTGAGCACCACGACCGCGAGGAGACCGCGATCCTCGTCGCGAAGGAGTTCGCGCACCGCCCCGCGAAGACGCGGGAGGAGGCGATCGACCGCGCGGTCCGGGTGGGTCTTGCGATCCTCACGGAGGGGATCCTCGTCGCCCCGCTCGAGGGGCTCGCGGAGGTCCGCGTGAAGCGGAACGCGGACGGCACGAACTACGTGGACCTCTCCTTCGCGGGCCCGATCCGCTCCGCGGGCGGCACAGGCCAGGCCCTCAGCGTCCTGATCGCGGACGTCGTGCGGCGAGACCTCGGGATCGGCCGCTACGTGCCGACCCGCCCGGAGGTCGAGCGGTTCAAAGAGGAGATCCCCGTGTACAAGCAGGTCCAACACCTCCAGTACACGCCCAGCGGCGAGGAGATCGAGCTCATCGTCGGCCATTGTCCGGTCTCGATCAACGGCGAGGGGACGGAGGACGTCGAGATCAGCGGGTACCGGGACCTCCCGCGGCTCGAGACGAACCGCCTGCGCGGCGGCGCGTGCCTCGTCGTCGCGGATGGCCTCTGCCTGAAGGCGCGCAAAATCCAGAAGCACGTCCGGCGCCTGAGTATCGACGGCTGGGAGTTCATCGACACGTACCTGGAGGCGAAGGGCGGGGCCGTCGAGACGCAGGAGAGCGGGTCCGTCCTGGAGCCGAGCGAGAAGTTCATCGAGAACATCGTCGCGGGCCGCCCCGTACTCTGCCACCCGAGCCGCCCCGGCGGGCTGCGGCTCCGGTACGGGAAGAGCCGCGCGAACGGGCTCGCGTCGCTCTCCCTCCATCCCGCCACGATGGCGATCCTCGACGACTTCATCGCGGTCGGCACGCAGATCATGACGGAGCGCCCCGGGAAGGCGGGCGCCGTCACGCCGTGCGAGTCCGTCGAGGGCCCCCTCGTCGTCCTCGACACGGGGGATTTCGTCGCGGTGGCCTCGGAGGCCCAGGCCCGAGAGCTCCGGCCCCGCGTGAAGGAGATCGCGGACCTCGGGGAGATCCTCGTGCCGTACGGTGAGTTCCTGGAGAACAACCATCCGCTCGTCCCGGGCGCCTTCGCGATCGAGTGGTACCGTGAGGAGCTGCGCGCCGCCGCGGGGGAGCTGCCCGCAGACTGGGAGTCGCCGACCTGGGAGCGGGCCCTCGAGCTCTCCAAGGACTATCGCGTGCCCTTGCATCCGAGGTTCAACCTGTTCTGGCACGACTTCGACGTGCCGACCCTCGTGCGACTGCGGGACTACATCTCACGGGAGGGCCGCCTCGAGGGCGGCGCGCTCCTCCTCCCGACGGAACCGGGAATCAAAAGCCTCCTCGTCGCGCTCGGCGCGACGCATCGGGTCCGCGGCGCCGAGCTCGCGGTCGAGCCGCATGGCCCCGCCCTGCTCGCGGGCCTTGGAATCGAGTCCACCGGGACCGGGCTCCGGACGAGGCCGCTCGTCGAGGCGGCGAACGGGCTCGAGTTCGCGTCCCGCAACGCGGGGGTCCCGATCAAGGCGCGCGGGCCCACGCGGATCGGCGCCCGCATGGGGCGCCCGGAGAAGGCGGCGCCGCGGGAGATGCAGCCCCCGCCCCACGCCCTGTTCCCGATCGGCGCGGCGGGCGGGATGCAGCGTCTCCTGAACGAGGCCGTCACGAAGGACGCGGTCGAGGTCGAGGTCGGCCTGCGGGTGTGCGGGACGTGCGGGAAGCGGTGGTTCCTCCCGCGCTGCACGTGCGGCGGGTTCACAGAGCCCCGGAACCGCGCGATGAAACAGTCGATCCCGCTGCGGGAGGCGGTCGACGCCGCGATGGCCCGCGTCGGGATGTCGTCCCTCCCCGCGGGCGTGAAGGCGGTCCAGGGCATGATCTCCCGCTCGAAGACCCCGGAGCCCCTCGAGAAGGGCCTCCTCCGCGCGAAGCACGCGATCCACGTCTTCAAGGACGGCACGACCCGTTTCGACATGACGAACCTCGTCCTCACACACGTCCGACCGGAGGAGATCGGGCTCGCCGTCGAGAAGGCCCGGGCCCTCGGGTACGCGCAGGACGCCCACGGCGCGCCCCTCCAGGACGGCCGGCAGATGATCGAGCTCCGGGTGCAGGACGTGATCATCCCGGAGGACGCGGGGGACTACCTCGTCCGCGTCGCGGAGTTCGTGGACGAGCTCCTCGAGCGGGTCTATGGCCTCCCGCCGTTCTACCGCGTGTCGACCCGTCAGGACCTCGTCGGCCAGCTCGTCGTGACCCTCGCGCCCCACACGTCCGGCGGTGTGATGGGCCGCGTGATCGGGTTCACGAAGGCCCGGGCCTGGTTCAACCACCCGTACTTGGTCGCGGCCCGCCGGCGGAACGCGGACGGCGACGAGGACTCCGTCCTCCTCCTGCTGGACTGCCTGCTGAACTTCAGCCGCTCGTTCCTCCCGGAGAAGCGGGGCGGGCTCATGGACGCGCCCCTCGTCCTCACGACGCAGATTGACCCGAACGAGGTCGACAAAGAGGCGCACAACCTCGACGTGATGTCCCGGTACCCGCTCGAGTTCTACCGCGCGACGGAGCGGTTCGCACACCCGAGGGAGGTCGAGCCGATGATGGACCTCGTCAGCAAGCGGATCGGTACGGTCCTCCAGTACGAGGGCTTCGGCTACACGCATCGCGTCGACGCGGTCGCCGCGGGGCCCCTCACGTCCGCGTACGTGAAGGGATCGATGGAGGAGAAGCTGGAGGCGCAGCTCCGGCTCGCCCTCCGGATCCGCGCGGTGGACGCGACGGACGTCGCGTCCCGCATCGTCGTCCACCATTTCCTCCCGGACCTGATCGGGAACCTGCGGTCCTTCTCCCTCCAGAAGGTGCGGTGCACGAAGTGCAGCACCCTGTACCGCCGGATGCCGCTGCGCGGGAAGTGCACCGCGATCGTGAACAAGCGGGAGTGCGGCGGGAACCTGACCCTCACCGTCCACGAGAGCTCCGTGAAGAAGTACCTCGAGCTGACGAAGCGGATCACGTCGGAGTACCCCGTCTCCCAGTACCTGCACCAGCGGATCGCCCTCATCGAGGAGGCGATCACGTCCCTGTTTACGGACGAGCGGACGCAGGACCTGAAGCTCGACGACTTCCTCTAGGCGCTCGGCGCGGAGAGCCCCTCCGCGCGCCGGAGGATCGCCCCGCCCGCGAGCCCCGCGACGAGGCCTGCCCCGATCAACAGGACGCCGCCCCAGGGCGGTTCCGTCGAGGTGCCGAACACGAAGTCGTACAGCTGCTTCAGGAGGCTCGTGAGCTGGAACGGGGGTGGGGCGAGGCCGAGCGGCCTCACGAGGATCGCGTCCACCAGGCCCCACAGGGCGGCGAACACCGCGTCCGCGGTGAACGCCCACACCGCCGCGACGGCGAAGCCCGCTGCGAGGAGCGTGAGGCCGAGCTTCACGACGCCCGGAATCCGGACCACGAACCCGCAGGTCGGGCACACGGACCCGAAGTCCTCCGGGAGGTCCCTCGCGCACCGGGGGCACGCCGCCATCGTCCCCTGGAAGCGCGTCCGCCCGAAAACCCTTTCGCGCGCGGGCCCGGGGCTGTCCCGTGGTAGCACGGGCCCCGAAACCTTTTCGAGCCGCCGTCGGTTTCATGGAGCAGATGTTCGCCTCCCGGGCGACCCACGTCGAACTCTCCGGGATCCGGAAGATGTTCGAGCGCGCCCCCAAGGGCGCGATCAACCTCGGCCTCGGCGAGCCGGACTTCCAGCCCCCCGAGCACATCCTCGAGGCGCTCGAGAAGGCGGTCCGCTCCGGCCAGAACAAGTACGGCCCGACGGGCGGGATCCCCGAGCTCCGCGCGGCGATTGCGAAGCGGGTATCGAAGTACGCGGACGTGAAGCCGGACCAGGTCCTCGTCACGGCCGGGGCCACGGAGGCGCTGTGTGCGACGATGCAGACGTTCGTGGACCGCGGGGACGAGGTCCTCACGCCGGACCCGGGGTTCGTCCTGTTCGCGCCCCACATCACCCTCGCGGCCGGCGTGCCCGTGTACTACAAGGTCCGTGCCTCGGACGAGTTCCAGCCGCGCGCGGACGAGCTGAACGAGCTCGTGACGCCGAAGACGAAGGCGATCATCGTCAATTCGCCCGCGAACCCGACGGGCGGGGTCCTCGACCGGAAGACGATCCAGGCGGTCGTCGACATCGCGGAGGACAACGACCTCCTCATCGTCTCGGACGAGGTGTACGAGCCCTTCGTGTATGAGGGGCGCCACGAGTCGTTCCTCGGGGCGTACGACAAGGTCGTGTACGTGAACTCGTTCTCGAAGCTGTTCGCGATGACGGGCTGGCGGATCGGCTACCTCGTCGCCCCGCCGGACCTCGTCCCGACGATCTCCAAAATCCACTACTACCTCATCGCGTGCCCGTCGACCCCGGTGCAGTCCGCCGTGCTCGCGGGCCTTCGTGGCCCGCAGGACTCCGTGACGAGGATGGTGAAGGAGTTCGCCCGTCGCCGGGAGCTCATCGTCACCGCGCTGAACAAAATCAAGGGCTTCCACTGCCTGTCGCCGAAGGGCGCGTTCTACGCGTTCCCGAGCTTCGATTTCCCGATCACCTCGGAGAAGCTCGCCCTCGAGATCCTGGCCGCGGGCGTGATCTGCACGCCGGGCTCGGCCTTCGGGGCGGCGGGCGAGGGCCACCTCCGGTTCTCGTACGCGAACTCGCGGGAGAACCTGCAGAAGGGCATGGGGGTCGTCGCCTCCGTGGCGGAGAAGCTCGCGTAGCGCCCGCCCTCCCGACCCAACGCTTTTTCTACGGCCCACCCATCGCCCGCGGGATGCGGAAGTCCGCCGCGTCCGCACTCGTGGCGATTACCGCCCTCGCGCTCGTCCTCCGGCTCTCGCCGCTCGCGCGGTTCGTGTACTTCGGGAGCGACGTCGGTGAGTACTTCCGGATCTCGCAGGGCCTCGTCGGGACGGGGCACGTGTCCCTCGCGTACGCGGGCTGGGGGGTCACGTACCCGTACTTCCCGGGGATGTACTTCCTCGTCGCGGGGACGACGTTCGGCGGGCTCGAGCTGAGCGGATCGCTGGGCCTGGTCGTCCCCGCGATCGCCGCGCTCGTCCCCGCCCTTGTGTTCCTGATCGCCGCGCGGGTCCTCCGCGAGGACACGGCGGCCCTCGTGGCGGCGGCGTTCGTCGCGGTCGCGATGCCGCTCGTGTTCCAGACCGCGCACCCGATCCCCGCCACGGTCGGCGAGGTCCTCGCGGTCGCCGCCCTCGTCCTATTCCTCCGGCTCCCCGCGGACCCGAAGGCGTGGGCCCTCCTCGTGCCGACCACGGTCGCCCTCGTCGTGACGCACCACCTCGCCGCGTACTTCCTGATTGTGATGCTCCTGATCGCGGTCGCGCTCCGCGCGATCGTGCGGCCCGCGCCGGTCCCCGGGCTGCGGTCGCAGGCCGCGTACGTGGCCTTCCTCACGGCCCTGGCCCTCGGGTTCTGGCTCGGGTACGCGACGACGTTCCGGACGAACATCCTCGCGGACGTGGACGTGCAGCCCTGGTGGCTCCCGCTCGCCGCGCTCCCCGCCCTCGTCCTCGTCCTCGCGGGGATCGTCGTGGCCCGCCGCCGGATCGCGTGGCGGTACCGCCCCGCGTACTCGACCTCGCGGAGGGTCCTCACGACGTACGTCGCGGCCCTCGTCGCGATCCTCGCGCTAGTGGGCGCCGCGGTGGCCGTGGGCATCCCGGGCACGACGATCCGCCTCTCCCCCGCCGTCCTGTGGTACTTCCTCCCGCTCTTCGGGTTCATCGCCCTCGCGGGCTCGGGCCGCCGGCACCTCGACTTCGCGGGCCGCGGGCTCGAGGTGAGCGGCTGGTTCCTCGCGATCGTCCTCTCGATCGGGTTCGGGGCGCTCGCCGCGCCGCGGGTCCTGATCCCGTACCGCCACATCGAGTTCGCGCTCCTCGCCCTCGCCCTCCCGGTGGGCGCGGGGTTCGCGCGGACCGTCGAGCTCGGGAACCTCGACCGGCGGCGGTTCGCGGCGTTCGCGTTCGCGGGCGTCCTCGTAGCGGGGAGCGCGGTGACCGCCTTCCCGCCCACGGGCGTCCTGGTGGGCTTCGAGGAGGGCGCTCGCCCCGCCGCGGTCTCGTCCGCGTACTGGGTCCGGGGGAACGTCGACGGGCTCCTCGCGACGGACCACCGGGGCTCGACCCTCGCGTTCGGGTTCGGCGGGGCGGACGCGACGTGGGACGCCGCGCGCCTCACGCTCGTGGCGGACTCGTTCGCGGACGCGGAGGCGGAGATGCGGAGCGTCCACGCCCCCTCCGGGGACCGGCGGGTGGACTTCGTGATGATCGACGCGGACCTCGTGCAGGGCGTCCAGTTCTTCCCGTGGGAGCCCGCGCGGCCCCTGGGGGGCGCGGCCCGCGAGAAGTTCGCGAGCGCCCCGTACGTGAAGGTGTTCGACTCCGGGTACGCGCAGGTGTACTGGGTCGACTGGGGCCTCGCGCCGTGACGCGCTCCCGCCGCGGGGATATCCTTTAAGGCGGCGGCTCTCCCTCCCGCCGCGCGTGCGCATCCTCCACGTCGCGAAGAAGTACCCGCCCCTGATCGGCGGGGACGCGACCGCGGTGGACGCCCTCCGGCGGGCCCAGGAGCGGGCGGGCCACGAGGTGGCGGTCGTCGTCTCGAACGCGCCCGAGATCCCCGCCGCGGCGGGCGTGCACAAGGTCGGCCCGCCGCAGACTGGCGCGGACCTGGACCGCATCACGCGGAACCGCGTGCGGACGATGCGGGCCCTCCGGCGGTGGTGCCGGGTCGAGCTCCCGCGACTCCGCCCGGACGTCGTCCACTCCCACTCCGCGGACCTCGGGTATCCCGCCGCCGCGGAGGCGCGCCGCGTCGGGATCCCGAGCGTGCAGACGTGCCACGGGCTGTGGTTCCCCGTGTGGGGACCGTGGTCCCTCCGGGGGCGGGCGGAAATCGCGCTCCTCCGCCGCGCCCGCCACGCCGCGATCGCGACCGTGGACCGGCCCGCCCTGGAGGCGCTCCGGGCGCGGGGGTTCTCGCGCGTCGTCCACATCGCGAACGGCGTGGACGTCGAGGAGTTCGCGGGCCCCCGCACGGAGCCCGACCCGCCGCGGCTCCTGTTCGCGGGCCGCCACGAACTGCAGAAGGGCCTGGACGTCCTGCTCGATGCGGTCGCGATCGTCCGAAGGGACCGGGGCGCGGGGTTTCGCCTCGTAATCGCGGGCCAGGGATCCCAGACCCCCGTCCTCCGCGAGCGGTCCCGCGCCCTCGGGCTCGACGGTGTCGTCTCGTTCGCGGGGGCGCTCCCGCGCGGGGACCTCGTGCGCGCGGTCCGGGAGGCGAGCGCGCTCGTCCTGCCATCGCGGTTCGAGGGGTTCCCGATCGCCATCCTGGAGGCCTGGGCCGTCGGCGTCCCGGTGATCGCGACCTCGGTCGGTGGGGTCGCGGATCTGTGCGGGCCCGAGAACGCGGTGCTCGTCCCGGCCGAGGACCCGCGTGCGCTCGCGACCGCGATCGCGGTCCTCCTCGACGACCCGGCCCTCCGGCGCCGCCTCGGAGGGGCGGGCCATCGGCTCGTGCGGGAGCGGTACACGTGGGAGACGGTCGCGGGCCGGTACATCCAGCTGTACGACGAGGTCCGAGCGCCCTCCCGGTCCGCGCCGCCTTGACGGAATCTTATTTGGGCGGGAGCGGCTCCCCGCGTGGATGCGGGTCGCGATCCTGTACGACTTCATGGACGTCGTCGGGGGCGGGGAGCGGGTCGCCCTCCTCCTCGGCGCCCGCCTCGGGGCGCCGGTCTTCACGACATCCCTCGACCCCGGCCTCCCCGCACGCGCGGGGTTCCCAGAGGCGGACGTCCGGTCCATCGGCGCGATCCCCCTCCGGCCCCCCCTCCGGCAAATCGTCGCGTCGGTGCGGTTCTCCCGCCTTCGGCTGGACGGCTTCGACCGGGTCGTGTGCATCGGGAACTTCGCGCTCTACGCGGCCCCGAACCACGACTCGATCTGGTACTGCCTGAGCCCGACCCGCGTGTTCTTCGACCGGCGGGAGGCGATGCTCGCCCGGCTCCCGCCGGGGGCACGCGGCGCGGCCGCCCTCTGGGCCGCCCTCCACGGGCGGTGGGAGCGACGCACGGTCGCGCGCGTGCGCAGGGTCCTGACGCTGAGCGGGACCGTGCGGGACCGCATCCGCCGGTACTACGGCCAGGAGGTCCGCGTCCTGTACCCGCCCGTCCCGACCTCCCGCTACCGCTTCGAGGAGTTCGGCGACTTCTGGCTCTCCGTGAACCGGCTCTATCCCGAGAAGCGGATCGAGCTCCAGCTCGAGGCTTTCCGGCGGCTCCCGTCGGAGCGGCTGAAGATTGTGGGCGGCCCGCCGACGGACGTCGCGAGGGGCCCGTACGTGAGCTCCCTGCGGCCCCCGCCGAACGTGGAGTTCCTCGGGGAGATTCCGGACGCGGCGCTCGCGGATCTGTTCGCCCGCTGCCGGGGGCTCGTCGCGACCGCGATCGAGGAGGACTTCGGCCTGACCCCGGTCGAGGCGATGGCCTCGGGGAAGTGCGTGCTCGCGACGGACGAGGGCGGCTACCGGGAGACCGTCGTCCCTGGTGAGACGGGCCTCCTGCTCCCCCCGGACCCGCAGGCGTTCGCGGACGCGATCACGGGTCTGGACGAGTCCCGCCTCCGGTCGATGCGCGACGCGTGCGTCGCCCGCGCCCGCATGTTCGACGAGGCCGCCTTCCTGGAGCGGATGCGGGCGGAGATCGGGGGCTAGCCGATGCGGTCCGCGCGGGCGTGGCGGGAGAAGCTCCGGTCGCCGGTCGTCCGGAACGCCGCGTACCTGATCGCCACGGAGGCGGTGGGCGGAGTCCTCGGCCTCGCGTTCTGGGCGGTCGCCGCGCGCTCCTTCCCGGACGCGGACGTCGGCGTGGGCGCCGTCCTCGTCACGAGCGCGACCCTCCTCGCCCTCCTCTCGACCCTGGGGTTCAACGTGGGCCTGATCCGGTTCCTCCCGGAACGGAGCGCGCCCCCCGCGCGGCTGATCAACTCGAGCGTCACGATTGGGGTCGCGGTCTCGGTCGCCCTCGGGGTCGGGTTCGCGCTCGGGGCGGGCCGCGGAATCCCGGTCCTCTGGTTCCTCGGGTCGGAGCCCGCCCTCCTCGTCCTCTTCGTCCTCTTCTGCGCGGTCTGGACGATGTCCCTCCTGTTCGACGCCTCGTTCGTCGGCCTCGGCGATGCCCGGCCCGTCTTCCTCCGCGCGGTCGTGTACAACGCGCTCAAGATCCCCCTCCCGCTCGCCCTCGTGCTCGCCCTGCGGCCGTCGTTTGCTCTCTTCGCGGCGTGGGGGGTCGGGCTCCTCGTGGCGAACGCCCTCGCGGTCGTGCTCCTGTTCCGTCGCGTCGTCCCGTCGTTCCGGCTCCGGCCCGACCTGGACCGGACGTCCGTGGGTCCGATGGTCCGCTTCAGTTTCCAGAACCACGTCACGAACGTGCTCGGCGCGGTGCCGGGCCTCGTGTTCCCGCTCCTCGTCGCGAACGTCCTGCTCCCCGAGGACGCCGCGTACTTCTACGTCGCGTGGGTCTTGGCGAACTTCCTGTTCCTCGTGCCCGGCTCAATCTTCACGAGCGTCTTCGCGGAGGGGTCCCGCTGGCTCCCGGGACTTCGCGGGAACGCGGTGGACGGGCTGTTCCTCTCAATCGCGATCCTGGTGCCCGGCGTCGCCGCGGTCTGGATCGCGGGCCCGTGGGTCCTGGCGGCGCTGAAGCCTAGCTTCCTCGTGGCCGTGCCCGCCCTGAACGTCCTCGCGGCCTCGGCGTTCTTCGTGGCCGTGAACGTCCTGTACGTCACGGTCCTCCGGGTGCGGAAGCGGATGCGCCCTGTGATCGCGATCTACGCGGGGACCACCCTCGGGGCCCTCGTGCTCAGCGTCCCCCTCATGCCCCGGATCCAGCTCCTGGGCGTGGCCCTCGCGTTCGCGATTGCGCACGGCGCGTGCGCCGTGTATTCCGCGTGGGCGATGCTCCGGGAGGGCGTCCTCCGGAAGCCCGCCTAAGGTTTCGGCGGGGACGGGAAGCAGATCGCGCAGTTCGGGTCGATGTCGCTGACCTTCTTGTGGTACTCGCAGAAGCGCGCGGTCCCCATGATCTCCGCGACGAAGCGGTTGATGATCGCGACCTGGTCCGTCTGCGCGAGCCCGTCGTGGATCTTCGCCGCGAGGCCCGCGACGAACCCGTCGATCTCCGGGAACCGCCGCACGAGGTCCATGTCCACGCCGCGGCTCTTCGTGTTGTAGTGGCTCACCGCGGCCTGCGTGATCCCGAGGGCCCTCGCGACCTGGACCTGCTTCATGTCGAACTTCACGAGCAGCTCCTGCGCGAGCCGCGCCCGGATCGCCGGCAGAAGCTTTGCCGCGGTCACTTCCGAAGGTTGCAGCATCGCGTCGGGCCCGGCCTCGGAGGAGCTTACTCGCTCCGCCGTATATAACGGTGTTGTCTTCGCCCCGTCCGAGGCGTCGTCCCTCCCGTGAATCGCTCGATTCGCGCGCGACCGGAAAAGGTTATAAGGGAAACTTCTCTCTGTCGCATCCCCCACGTTTGGCAGTCGAGCCGCATGACGGAATTATTGGAGGAGCTTGAGGTCAAGCGCGAACGCGAGAACGCCGAGGCGGAGCGGCACCGGCGGCGGCGGGACGAGCTGAACGACAAGACTCGCGAGTGGGTCGCGCGGCGGGACGACCTGAACGCGCAGGTGCGGGACCTCGTCGAGCAGGCGATGGGCCACCGCCAGCGCCGGGACGAGCTGAACGCCGACGTGAAGAAGGCGAAGGAGGAGCGGGACGCCGCGAATCGCCGCGTGAACGACCTCATGGACCGGGTGAACGAGCTGAAGCGGCGGAAGCTCCCCCAGGGGGCGATCCCCCTGAGCCACCTGAAGCGGGAGCTTCGGGAGCTCGAGTTCAAGCAGATGACCTCCGTCCTGAAGCCGGGGAAGGAGCAGGAGCTCGTCAAGGAGATGACCCGCCTCCAGGCGGAGATCCGGAAGCTCGAGAAGGCGCTTGAGGAGAACGAGGATGTCCGGAAGGGCGCCCGGGAGCTCAACGGCGCCCGGGAGACCGCGGAGGCGGCCCACAAGCGGGTCGGCGAGCTCGCGGAGCAGGCCCAGGCGGAGCACGACGCGATGACCCAGCTGTACGAACAGTCCGACGAGCTCCGCCACCAGGCGGACCTCGCCCAGGAGGAGTTCATCAAGACGAAGATGCTCGCGGACGAGGAGCACCACAAGCACATCGACCACATCCGCCAGGTCCATGACTACGACAAGATCATCTACGGGATCCGCCTGAAGTCGTTCCAGGCGGAGGGGGGTGGGGAGGAGATCAGCGGGAAGCGTCAGGCGGAGATGATCTTCGAGCGGTTCAAACGGGGCGAGAAGCTCAGCACGGAGGACCTGATGGCCCTCCAGAAGTCCGGATACCTCTAGGGGCACGTTTTTCGAGGTCCCGCCTTTACAAAACTCTTAAATACGGTCGCAAGGATATGTCAACGGGGGAATTTTGGGCTAGTTCGTTAGAGTGCATCCCATCCCTTCTGACAAGGCTAGCCCTCCCTTTCATTTTTCTGTGACACGCGCTGCGCATGCGCGTCGCTCCGCCTCTCGACGGCCGATTCCCGGTCCGCGACCCTTTAATACGGACGGGCTTCATCGGTTCCCCGCATGGTCCTCGAGAAGCTCGGCTCCTCGTTGCGGGAGGCCCTCCGGAAGATCGCGGGCGCCTCCCACATCGACGAGGCTCTGATCAAAGAGGTCGTCCGGGACATCCAGCGGGCCCTCCTCCAGGCGGACGTGAACGTCGAGCTCGCCCTGAAGATCACCCGCCGCTTGGAGAAGCGGGCGTTCGAGGAGCGGCCGCCCGCCGGGATGAGCCCGCGGGAGCACGTCGTCCGGATCATCTACGAGGAGCTCGTCTCGATCCTGGGCGGGGCGCGGGACCTCCCGCTAACGAAGCACCGGATCCTCATGGTCGGCCTGTACGGGCAGGGGAAGACGACGACGGTCGGCAAGCTCGCCCGGTTCTTCCAGAAGAAGGGACTCAGCGTCGGGGTCATCGCGGGGGACACCCACCGTCCCGCCGCGTACGATCAGCTCCAGCAGCTCGCGGACTCGATTAAGGTCGCGTTCTACGGGGACCGCGATGGGAAAGACGCGCCGAAGGTCGCGAGGGCGGGGTTGAAGGCGCTCGAGGGCACAGACGTCGTGATCGTGGACAGCAGCGGGCGGCACTCCCTGGAGGCGGATCTGATCGAGGAGATCAAGCGGGTCTCGAAGGTCGTCCAGCCGGACGAGACGATTCTCGTCCTGGACGCGGCGACGGGCCAGCAGGCGGGCCCGCAGGCGAAGGCGTTCCACGAGGCGGTCGGGGTGACGGCCGTGATCCTGACGAAGCTCGACGGCTCCGCGAAGGGCGGCGGGGCCCTGAGCGCGGTCGCGGAGACGAAGGCCCCGATCGTGTTCGTGGGCGTCGGGGAGAAGATCGAGGACCTGGAGAAGTTCGAGCCGCCCCGCTTCATCTCCCGCCTGCTCGGGATGGGGGACCTCGAGTCCCTCCTGGAGAAGGCACAGGAGTCGATCGACGAGGAGCAGGCGGAGCAGCTCACGAAGAAGCTGATGACGGGGAAGTTCACGCTCCACGAGATGTATGAGCAGATCGAAATGCTCGGCAAGATGGGGCCCGCCCAGAAGCTCCTGCGGATGCTCCCCGGCGTGGCGGACAAGATGAAGGACGGCGAGCTCGAGGGGACTCAGGGCAAGCTGCGCCGGTTCATCGTGGTCATGGACTCGATGACGGACGAGGAGATGGCGGACCCGAAGTCCGTGAAG
Organism: Thermoplasmata archaeon; assembly: GCA_036514455.1. Taxonomy (GTDB): domain Archaea; phylum Thermoplasmatota; class Thermoplasmata; order RBG-16-68-12; family RBG-16-68-12; genus EA-19. Next base: position 14,349 of record DATBXC010000180.1, read on the forward strand.
TCGACCCGCATCACCCGGATCGCCCGAGGCGCGGGCGTCACGCCGCGGGACGTCAAGGAGCTCCTGAAAAGCTACGACACGAGCCGGAAGGCGATCAAGGGCTTCGCCGGGAACCGGAAGATGCGGAAGCAGCTGATGAAGCAGCTCGAGGCCTCCGGGATCGACCTCCCCGAGGAATGAGCCCGACCCGTCGGCCCCGCCACGAGAATCTTAATGAAGTCCGGTCCGCTACCGCGGAGGGACGGGTGAGCGAGGCATGGCGCTGAAGGAGTGGATGATGCCCCAGGAGCAGCGGTTCTTCGACGCCCTGGGGGCGGAGGCGGAGAACGTCCTGGCGGGCGCGAAGGCCCTCCGGGCCCTCATGGACGACTTCTCCCGGATTGCGGAGGGCCGGAAGCGGATCAAGGAGATCGAGCACCGGGGCGACGAGATCGTCCACCGGCTGTACGACGTCCTGAACCAGTCGTTCGTGACGCCGATCGCGAAGGAGGACATCGCGGCCCTCGCGTCCCGGCTGGACGACGTGCTGGACTACATCCACGCGGCCGCGACCCGCATCGCGATCTACGAGATCGACCGCCCCACGAAGCCCATGGTGGAGTTCGGCGACGTGATCCTCAAGGCGGCAGAGCAGCTCCGGGACGGGATGAACGCGGTGAAGGACCGCAAGAAGGACGCGGTCCTCGCGTGCACGATCGAGGTGAATCGCCTCGAGAACCTCGCGGACGACGTCCTGACCGTGTCCCTCGGGGAGCTCCTCAAGACCGGGGACCCCGTGCGGATCATCAAGCTCAAGGAGATCTACGAGACCCTGGAGATCGTCACGGACCGTTGCGAGGACGTCGCGAACATTCTTGAGGACATCGTCGTCAAGGGCCGCTGACCCTCGGAGGGCGATGATGGCCGCGCCCGCCTCTTCCCCTGAGGTGAACACGCGTCGCGAGGCGGCGAGGACCCCTTCGAGCGGCTGGAGGGCCACGCTCCTCCGCATCGTCTCGACCCGCTGGTCCCTGCGCGCGTGGTACGGGGGCATCGTGGCGTTCTTCCTCTTCATGGTCCTCCTGCCCACCCTCTTCGTGCTGGGGTACGTAGCCGCGGATTGGGCCAGCGTCAAAGCGGTCCTCGGTGACCCGGCGAAGGCGTCCCTGATCCCGCACGCCCTGTGGCTGTCCTTCGGGGTGGCCCTCACCGTCGCCGCCCTGGACCTCCTCGCGGGGCTGCCCCTGGCCTGGCTGATCGTGCGGCACGACTTCCGCGGGAAGAGCTGGTTCAACACGCTCGTCGACTCGCCGCTCGCGGTGACGACCGCGGGCCTGGGGTTCAGCGTCGTCCTGTTCTGGGGGGTCTCGTCGAAGATCACCCTGTTTCCGCCCGGCGCCGTCCACCTCACGGACAGCGCGTTCCTCATCCTCGTGCTCCTGCACCTCACGACGACGTTCCCGTACATGGTGCGGTCCCTCGCGGCGATCCTCGAGGAGATCGACGTGGAGTACGAGAACGCGGCGCGGGCCGCGGGGGCCAGCCGCCTCACCGCGGCGCGGACGATCACGCTCCCGATGTTCCGCTCGGGGATGGCCACGGGCCTCCTCCTCGTCCTCGCGAAGGCCCTGAGCGACACGGGCGGGGCGCTCACGGCCCTGACCCTCATCGGCGCCGTCGACCGGAACGAGTTCAACGGCACCGCGCTCATTGGCACCTGGAAGGGCCTCGCCGGCTCGGACCCCGCCCTCCAGCCCGCCCTCGCCTTCGTGAGCGCCCTCATGATCCTCCTGAGTCTCGTGCTCCTGGTCGTCGTCAAGTACGTCGCGGTGCGGCTCAAGGTGCCGTTGCGGCGGGTCCGCCCACGGCTGGAGCGGAAGCTC
>DATBXC010000181.1:0-16635 GCA_036514455.1 Thermoplasmata archaeon
AAGCTCACGGTGACGCCCTCCCGCCCGTTCGCGGCGATCTGGTACCACAACTCGGGCCATCCCCTCGCCCAGGTCGTCCTGCCCGGCGGGACCGGCTTGGACGCGGGCGTCCTCTCGGACCTCACGGCGGCGATGGACCACTTCCTCTCCGAGGGGCTCCACTCCGACGCGGGGTCCCTGCGCCAGTTCGAGCACGGGGAGCACGCGTTCGTCATCGAATCGGGCCGGTTCCTCACCCTGGTCGTGCTGCTCCGCGGGCATCCGTCCGAAGGCCTCCGGTCCGAGCTCCGGAGTGCGATCCGGGAGTTCGAGGCCCGCCACGGCGAGGGCCTCGCGAGCTGGGACTCCGCCGCGAACCTCGCGGAGGCGAGTCTCACCGCGCTGGACGAGGTGTTGACGCCCCACCCGCTGTGACCCTCACCCGGAGAGGCCGGCCTGCGCGACGAGGAATGCGACCGTGAACACCGCGAGGGACGCGGGCCACGCCCGCACGAGCTGGGCGCGCATCTCCCCGGGCGCCCGGCCCCGCGCGACGCCGACGCTGAAGTACGTGATCACCGCGACCGCGAGCACGAGGTACACGCCGACGACGCCTAGGAACGCGGCGGGCGTCAGGCCGAGCGTGACGAGCTCCGAGAAGGACCGGGACAGGAGGCCGTAGAGCGCGCACGTGACCCCGAGGACGATCGGCGCGAACAGGATCGCGGTGGACTGCATCGCCTCGACGACGGACCCGAGGTCCCGCCCGATCTCCCGGTCCACCTCCCGCAGGTCCCGGAGGTACGCGGACGTCTCGACGATCGACTTCCCGGCGGTCGCGGAGTCCTTGCGGGACACCTCGACGACCATCCGGAGGGCCGCCCGCACGGTCCGCGACGGGACGTCCCGCAGGACCCCGTCGGACCCGAAGAGGACCTCCTCGAGCCCCTCCCGCGACGACTGCGAGCGGCGGACGATCCGGTCGAATAGGGCCGACGCCTCGGACCCGCGGGTCGCCTCCGCGGCGGTCGCCAGGGCGCGCTCGACGGGGAGCCCCTCGGACACGCGGCTCCCCAGGAGGAACAGGGCGTCCGGGAACTCCGCCTCGAGGCGGGCCGCGGACCTCCGAGTCCGCTGCCATGCGCGGAGGCCCGGAACCAGGGCCACGATCCCCGCCGCGACCAGGGTCCAGAGGGAGGCGAGGATGACGGTCGGCGCAGGCGCGAGGACCAGGCCCGACGCGGCCACGGCGACGAGCCCCGCGGCGACGAGGAGGTTCCGTCTCCGGAGGGACGGCGGGGCCTCCCCCGAGCTTCCAGTCCCCGGGCGGTTCCCCAGGATCCGGTACGCGTACACGAACGCGCCGACGGGGAACAGGAGGTCCATCGCGAGGACCGCGGGGACGCCGCTGTCCCCGCGCGCGGGCCCGCTCCCGGCCGGCAGGGACGCGCCGAGCCCGCCCAGGGACAGGAGGGGCAGCATCGCCCCGAGGATCAGGGGGAGCAGCACGCCGAGCGCGAACAGGACCGTCGTCGGGCCCCGGAGGGAGGCCGCGTACTCCTGGATCCGGGCCTTCGTCCCCTCGTACGCGATCGCCCGCGCCTTCTCGAGGGCCCGCTCCAGGCCCGCCTCCGTGCGCTCGAAGGCCGCGCCCCCGATCGCGAAGAACGCCCGCTTGAGGTCCTCGTGCCACTCGCCCCAGCCCTGCGCGAACCGGAGGAACGCCGCCTCCACCCCCGGCGGGCTCCGGAGGTACACGTCCCAGAGCACGGTCCGGAGGCGGGTCGCGAGGGGCTCGTCCGTGTGGTGCCCGGCGAACTCGACGGCTCGGTCGAGGGCGGGCACGAGCCGCATCGACATCGCCATGTAGTTCACGGCCTCCGGCGCTCCGCCGAGGGACTGGACCCGCTGGCGCTTCGCGAGGGCCTCGGGGTACGACGCGACGCCCGCGTACACGGCGGGCGGGCCCGCGACGGCGAGCGCGACGAGCGACGCCAACAGGAACGCGGGGGAGCCCGCGGCCGCCGCGACGGACAGGGCCGTGAGGGCGAGGACCGAGGTCCCGATCGCTGCGACCGTCGCGAACCGGAGGACCTCGTCCAAAGTCACGGGGAGCTGCGTCGACTCGAGGGCCCGGTGGAACGCGGGCTGCGCGAGCGCGCGGGCCGCCCGGTCCCGCCGCCTTCGCATCCCGTCGAGGACCCGCCGGGACGCGCCCGGGCCCTCCTCCGGGACCGCCTCGAGGTCGAGCCGGGCCTCCTCCTTCCGCACCCGCTCCTGCAGCTCCCGCAGTCGGTCCTGGAGCCGGGAGCGGCGGGCGCGGGACCGGGCTGCGTCCACGGGCCACATCCTCACGGAGAGCCGGCACGCCCGGACGAACCACTCCCCGTCCCGCATCTACACCGTCCGGGAGAGCCAGGCCCTCCATTCGTCCACGAGATCCGCCCCGCGGAACCCTTCCTCGACGAGGGACCCGTACTTCGCGTTCGACCGGGCGACCCACCCCGCCCCCAGAAGCTCGTCCCGTCCCGTGCGCGCGGCCGACTCGAGCAGGGCCTCCCGGATCGCGGAGCGGCCCTCGATGTTCTCGAGCGCGGCGGCGTAGCTCATCCCCCAGGCCCGCGAGATCGCGTGGACCCGCTCGGAGGTCCCGCGCAGGGCGTCCGTCGCCTCGAGGGCGTCCGTGTCGACCCGGTACGCGAGGAGGGCCTCGAACGCCCCCGGCCCGCGGGACTTCGCGACCTCCGTGACCTCCGTCATGCGGCGGACGAACCGCTGCCCGCCCCCGGGGCGGGCGAGGCCCGCGATCACGACGACATCCGTCGCCATGAACGACATCGGCGGGATCCCGAGGTCGTGGACGATCCGCTCGTACACCGCGCTCGAGGAGTTCCCGTGGATCGTGCCGAGCACCGCGCTGCCCGCGGTCCCCGCGCGCATCGCCTCGTACAGGGTTCGCGCCTCCTGGCCGCGGACCTCCCCGAGGACGATCGCGCTCTCCCCGAGGCGGAGGGACACCCGGAGGGCCTCCTCCGCGCTCATCTCCCCGTGGCCCCCGAGCGCGGACTCGACGTAGAGGCTCTGGACCTTGTACCCGAGTGCCCGCATCTGGGGGCCGGGGAGCTCGAGGGTGTCCTCGATCGTGAGGATGCGCTGGCTCTGCGGGAACTCGAACATCAGGGCCCCGAGGAGGGAGGACTTCCCCGCGCCCCGGCTGCCCGCGATCAGGATCGTGGAGCGGCCGTCGATCAGGAACGAGAGGAGGCCCGCCGCGAGCGGGGTGAGGCTCCCCGCGCGGACGAGCTTTGGGAGGGTCCACGGGTCCGGGGAGTGCCGGCGCAGCGCGAGCGCGAGGCCGTCCGGGCTCAGGGGGCGGCCGATCACGGTGGCCCGCACCCGGAACGCCTCCAGGTTCGTCTCGAGGACCGGCGTGGCCTCGGAGAACGGCCGCCCGCTCTCGAAGCGGAACCGGGACAGCAGGGCCTCCGCGTCCTCCTCCGTGAGGGTGATGTTCGTCACGCACCGCTGGTGGCCCTCGCCGGTCCCCGCGATCGTGACGTACACGGGCGTGCGGCTCGCGGGCGCGTCCACGAAGACGTCCTGGATGTTCGGGTCGCGGAGCAAGATCTCGATGATCCCGAGGCCCGCGGTGTACTTCGCGAGCACCTCCGCGAGGCGCCGGCACGTCGCGACCTCCTCCGCCCGGCCCTTCCCGACCCGCAGGCCGCGCTCCTGCGCGATCCGGTACAGGAGGCGCTCGCCGACCTGCGCGACGTACGCGCGAATCTCCGCGGGCCGGCGGAGGTCCAGGGACCGCGGCGGGAGCCGCCGGAGCTCCTCCCGCGCGAGGTGGATCAGCTTCAGGTGGTGAATCGGCAGGACGTACTCGGAGGGCACGACGAAGTACAGGGACTCCGCCCGCTCGGGGAGGTCATACAGCCGGACCTCGGAGTCCGCCACGCGGTACGTCTGGAGGAGGACCGCGTCCGGCGGCGGGAGGGGCGCGACCCACGAGGAGGAGAACGTGGGGCGGGTCTCGACGTCGCCCTCGAACACGCCCGCGAGGGCGGCGGCGACGCGTTCGATGTCGTACTGCCGGAGGAAGGACAGGAGGTCGGTCAGGGACGCGATCCCGTCCACGTCCGTGGCGGGCGACCCCGGGACCTCCGCCGCGTCCGAGCGGACCGCGGTCACGGCGCGACCTCCGGGGGCGGGGGCGCGGCCTCAATCGAGGCCTCCCCAAAGTTGACGGCCTCGCGGAACAGGTAGATCAGGTCGTTCGCGGTGGCGGCCGTGCAGGCCGTGCACCCCGCGTCCCGGTACCGGCGCAGGGCCTCGGCGGACGTCAGGAACTCCGCGTGGAAGGCGGCGAAGTCCCCCAGGACCTTCTCGCGCAGGCGCCCGAACAGCGCGTGCGGGTTGAACACGCACGCCGCGCACTTCGCCGCGACCTGCTTCCTCGGCGTCCCGGGGAAGTTCGGCGATGGCTCGCGGGAGGCCATCTGGCCCATGAGGCGGGCGAGCGCGAGGAGCTTCCGCAGGGCCTCCATCGCCCGGGGGCCGTACTGCTTCTCCACGTAGTGGCTCAGCACGACGGCCTCGATCCCGAACTCCCGCTCCAGGTGCCGCAGGACGGCCGCGAGGCATGCAGGGTCGCGGAGGTCCGCGGAGGTCTCCGGCGCCTCCTTGCAGTCGACGATCAGGCGGCCCTTGGACGGTTGCACCTCTGCCTGCGAGAACACTGCCGCGCTCCCCCCACGGGCGGGGCATCGGCGGGAAGGCGATAAATAACTTGCTGAGGGCCGCCGAAACCCGCGCGCGAGACGCTCCCGTTCGGGGGGTGGCGAACATGTTATGCCACGATCTCGGCGGGCCGCATCGCCCCCGGGCGACGGGCCCCGGCGGCGCGCCCGCCCGATGCCTTTACATCCCGCCCGGCCCATCCCTGGGCCGTGTGGGGGGAGCGTGCCGTAGGCGGCTTCTTCGAGGACGTCCACGTCCTGGTCGTCGTCGTGATCGGGATGGCGACCCTGCTCGCGAGCTTCGCGGCGGCCTTCGTCGCGTACCGGGAGGCCCGCGACCGCGACGCCTTGCTCCAGGAGGCCTCCCGCGTCCTGCGGGTCCTCCTCACGGACCCGGCCCTCCTCCACGGCGGGGAGGACCGCCTCCTTGACCTGACCGCCGTCGCGGGCCTCGACGAGGCGGGCCTGGCGAGTCTCGCGGGCACGCCGCACGCGGTCCAGCTCGTCCTCTCGGAGCGGAGCGGGACGGACCCGCGGACGTTCGTTGTCGAGACGGCCTCCGTGGGGCCGGAGCGCGCCGTGGCTGCGACCGCGGCCTCCGTGTGGCACAGCGACGTCGACGTGCGGGCGTCGCGGGTCACCGTGACCCTCGGGAGGTGAGCGGATGGACCGCGCGGGCCAGTCCGCCCTCTTCGACGCGTTCCTCTTCCTGACCGTCGCGATCGTGGCGTCCGCCGCGGTCCTCAGCTACGCGTCCCTCGCGTCCTCCCGGTCGGAGGCCCTCTCGCGGGAGCGGGCCCTCGAGTACGCGGAGGACGTGCGCGTGGCCCTGATGCGCACGACCCTGGGGGACGCGGGGTACCTGAACCGCACGGGCGCCCGGGTCGACCTCGGGGGTTGGGTCACCGTGGAGCGGTTCCTCCTGGACGAGGCGGACCTCCGGACCGCGGGCCTCCCGGAGGCGAATTTCGCGGGGACGAACGCGGCGATCGGTGCGATCGCGGCGGGCCTCGTCCGGCCGCCCTTCTCCGTCGGCGTCCAGGTCGACTTCGAGGGGGACGGCGGGCCGGCGGACCTGTGGATTGGCACGGGCGCGGGCCCCCCGCCGGACCGGTACACGGCCGGTTGGACGTACGAGACGACGGCCGGGCTCCCCGTCACGATCGCGGTCCACCTGTGGACCGTGTGATCAGTCGACCTCGATCAGCTCCCGCACGACCGTGTCCGCGTCCTCAATCGATCGGATCTTCCGGTCGAACCCCCGGATCCGCACGATCGCGCGTACGACGAGGTAGCTCCCGAGGCCGACGAGGACGATGCACAGCGCGAGGAGGGGCGCGAGGAGCCACAGGACCTCCAGGATTACGTACAGACTCGAGGTCGCGACGAGGAAGCTCACGACGCTCAGCGGGAGGGCGAGAAGCGCGATCCCGGCCTGGAGCGCGGAGAGCGAGGTGCGCTTCTCCGAAAGGAGGAGCTGGATCTCGTTCAGCCTCAGGTTGACCTGGGAGTTCTGGAGGACGATCTCGTCGATCGCGGCGCTGCTCATCCCATCCCGCGGCGGGTGGATGGCGGGACGGACGTAATAAACGTGACGCCAGAGGGCGGCTGTCGGTTTGACTAAAGACCGCCTGGAAGTCCTCCGCCTGTCCGGAGCCTGAATCAAGCTAATTCCGTGGTGAAGATTAATCCTACGAGCCGTGCTTTGGCACTTCGTGTCACGAGTGTTCATCTCCCACAGCAAAAGAGATGCCGAGCTGACCTCCAATATTAGCATCGCGCTGTCCAACATCGGAGCCGAGGCAGTGGCCATGGAGTATGTCGCCGAAAAACCGGAGGGGGGGCAAGAGTGGGAACGGATACGCAAGGAGGTCTCACTCGCCGATTTTGTAATGCTCTTCAAGACGGACAATGCGATTTCCACAGACTACACGAAGAGCTGGATCATCTTCGAAGTCGGCCTTGCCGCCGCGATGAGCAAACGACTTCTGGTTTTCGAACGGCGCGGCTCGCCGATTACTTTCCCAATTCCGTATCTCACCGATTACATGCTCTTCGACCCGGCGAAGGTCCCTGACGTTCTCCAGGTTCAACGTGTCGCAAAGGTGCTTCAGGATGAGCTAGCTAGTCGCGGGAAACAACAACCTAAAGAGAAAAGCGACGAGGGATGGTTCTGGCTAGCACTCTTCATGCCCGAGGTCTTTGCTTCCCTGCTCGTGCTCGGGTTCGTTGCCGCAACGGCCGCTGGAATCGCCGCAGTGCTCACGGGACCGATTCCGGTATCGTGTCAGAGATGCCACTCGAACTACAATTACTATGGGGGATTCTTCGACCCGTTCCAATGCCCAGTATGCCTCAATTCCATCGACCTGACGAGAACGATTGACCCCCAAACCCTCGATCAGCTCAGGAAGGTCAAAGACCAATTAGGCCCCGGAACCCTGAGACCACCGCAGTAGGACCCGCATACGTCCAGAGCGTGACACCAGACTCACCATCGGCGCATCTTGATTCCTCGCCAAGCAACTGGGTCCGAACTGGGTCCGGGTAGTTTCAGCGTCCGACTCCGTGGACAACGGTAGTTTCGGTCATCCCTCCGGCTCGGAGGTATTTGAATGTGGCAATGCTTGGAGAAGCAGATGATCGACGCCCCGCCCTTGACCGCCCCGGTGAATTCCTTTGCCCCGAAGGCGCGCCCACGTTGTCCGGAGTGCGGGGAGCGGCTCGCGCATCGGAACGGGTGTGTGGAATGTTGGTCCTGCGGGTACTCCTCGTGCGGATGACCGGCGGGGTTCCAGCGGAAGCGGCTTCACGGGCCATTCCCCTCCATAGAATGGGGGGAATCGTCGTTCCAGTCGAAATCGTGCCGGGGGTCGATAAATAGCGAATGATCACTGACGAGCCGCCTCTCCCCGGGGCGACGACCCCTGGGAGGGACAAGGGGAGGATTCACACGCTCGCGGAGTACTCACTCGAGGAGCTGATCGCCCGGTGGGAGGAGTTCTTCGGGGAGATCGGCCTGGAGTCCGCGATCATCTCCCTCGCGGACCGGTACCCGGAGGAGCGCTCCCTCAAGGTCCGGTTCGAGGACCTGAACCGCTTCGACACGGACATGTCCATCCACCTCCTCCGTGCGCCCCTGAACGTCCTCGCGGCGGGCGAGGAGGCGGTCCGCCGAATCGTCCCGCCCACGGAGGAGGCCGTCGAGGTCCACCTCCGGGTCACGGGCCTCCCGCGGGACTCCCGCGTGCAAATCCGGGACCTCCGCGCGAAGCACCTCGGCCGCTTCATCGCGGTGGAGGGCCTCGTCCGGAAGGCCACGGAGGTCCGCCCGATGGTCGTCGACGCGACGTTCCAGTGCCTCCGGTGCGGCACCGTGATCAAGGAGCCCCAGGAAGGCCAGGCGTTCCGCGAGCCCCTCGAGTGCTACGAGGACCAGGGCGGCTGCAAGCGGAGCGCGAGCGCGACGAAGTTCAAGCTCCTCGGGGAGGCGTCCCGGTACCTGGACACCCAGAAGATCGAGATCCAGGAAGCGCCCGAGGGCCTCCGGGGCGGGGAGGAGCCCCAGCGCCTGAGCGGCTTCATGGAGGACGACCTCACAGGCCAGATCACGCCGGGGATGCGCGTCATCCTCAACGGGATCCTGCGGAGCAGCCAGAGAGGCAAGCCGGGCCAGAAGTCGACCCTGTTCGACATCTTCCTCGACACGAACTCCCTGGAGTTCGAGCAGCGGGAGTTCGAGGAGATCGAGGTCACGGAGGAGGACGTCAGGCTGATCGAGGCGGAGGCGGCGGACCCGGACATCTTCCAGAACATCATCGCGAGCATCGCGCCCTCGTTGTACGGACTCACCACGGAGAAGGAGGCGTTGGCGCTCCAGCTGTTCGGCGGTGTGCCGAAGCTGATGCCGGACGGACGACGCATCCGGGGTGACATCCACCTGTTACTGGTCGGTGACCCCGGCACCGGGAAGAGCGAACTGCTCTCCTACATGAGCCGTCTCTCACCTCGCGGAATCTATGCCACGGGCAAGGCCGCCTCGGCAGCCGGGCTCACGGCCGCGGCGGTTCGCGATGAGTTCGGGGAAGGGCGGTGGACCCTCGAGGCGGGCGCCCTCGTCCTCGCCGACAAGGGGCTCGCGTGTTTGCACCCATCCACGGAGGTCCTCGTCGATGGCGCCCCGATGCCTGTGGCCGATCTCTTCCGCACCGAATCCGCCGAGTTCGCTCTTGCCGGCGGGGAGCCGGTCGAGATTTCCCGCGTCAACCATTCCGTCGTGGGGTTCGATCTCAATCGCCTCACGGCGAAACGCGCACGGACTTCCCTCGTGTCTCGGCGAGCATACCGTGGGCCGATTGTGCGGGTGACTTTGGATTCCGGGCTGACGCTCGCTGTCACCCCGGATCACGTCGTTCTCGACGGAGACACGCTTCGCTGGCGACGGCTTGAGGACCTCCGGCCCGGAGGCAGGCTCGTGACCGCGCAGCGTCTGCCTTCCAAGGGCGATCCAGTGTGCCTTCTCGACATCGTGCCCGACAACTGGATTGTGGGACTCACGGCCTCCGAGAAAGCGGAACTCCGCGAGGAACTCATCCGCCTTCACGGCTCCACATCGAAGGCAACGAGGAAGTACGGCCTCCGCGAGGATGCCCTCACGGGGCGGGGGGTCCTACAGGTCTTCCAGCTTAGAGGGATCCTTGGGGATACCGGTCTGTTCGGCCGGTGGGGGAACAAGACCCTCGGGTTCGGCCGGTCGAAAGCGACGGAGTGCCTGAAAGCAGCGCAGATCACGCCAGAACTTGCCTACGTGCTGGGATTCATCCAAGGCGACGGAAGTGTGCGCGTCGACCCTAGGCGCCACTCGGTTAGCATATCCCAATCCGCGCGCAATCTTCGCCAAATCCAGCAGGTTCTCAGGCCGACGAAGGCGGTCACGAACCGACCGTGGGGCATGCACGAGAGAGTCCCACGGAGTCGCATCCGTGGGCGTGTCGCCCAGAGCCGTGGGTATCACATGCATCGCGGATCGAACCTGATGGCGTTCTTGAAGGAGTGGATTGCCGCCGATGGCTTTGCGAACCTCCTTCGGCTTGATGACGAGGCCCTCCGGGGATACATCGCGGGAGCCATGGACTCGGACGGTTGCATCTCCGTCCGGACCTCGTCGAGGGGGGGTCGGTCCCGTCAGAACACAGACATCGAGTTCCGTCTGTCGTCGGATCGGAAGCGCACCGAGCGTTTCGTCCTGGCCCTTCGGAGGTTCGACATCTTCGCTCGGCTGCGCGTGGGGAAGGGGGCCTTCACGGTCCAGGTCACATCCCGTCCTGATGTTGATCGCCTTCTTGACGTGATCCAGCCCTACTCAGTCAAGTGGAAGGACCTTCCCGAACCTAGACAGGGCGTGCACGGCCGACACCTCCGAGCTCCCGCAGAACCGGTGGCCCAACTACTGCAGTCGCTGTCGATTCGCGCCACGAACCTGCTCCCAAAGGGGCTCTGGAGCACCTTCTACGAGATACGACTGCGACGCCGTGTGCCCTACAAGGAACCCCTTGCGCGCATGGTCAAGGCCCTGACCCTGGGAATTGACGCGAGGGCGCACGAATGGCTCGCCGCCCTTGCGGGAAGCGACTATGCCCTTGATCGGATCCAGGAGGTTCGAGTGGAGGAGTTCGATGGCTACGTGTACGATCTCCGGATACCGGATGGCGAGAACTTCCTCGCCGGTGGAGCCGTTGTTCACAACTGCATTGATGAGTTAGAGAAGATGAACCCGCAGGACCGGTCCGCGATCCACGAGGCCATGGAGCAGCAACGGGTCAGCGTGGCGAAGGCGGGAATCACCGCCGTGCTCCAAGCCCGATGCGCGGTCCTCGCAGCCGCGAACCCGAAGTTCGGACGCTTCGACGAAACGAAGTTCGTCTCCGAGCAGCTAGATCTGGCGCCAACGCTTTTGTCGAGATTCGACGTTATTTTCTCCCTGATTGACCGACCGGAATCGGAGCGTGATCGCAGCATGGCGAACCACATCCTCCGGGGACACCTCGTCGGGGAGTGGCGGAGACGGCGAGAGGAGGGAAAGGAGGTCCCGGAGGAGGACACCGAGATCATGGATGTGTACGCGCCCCAGCTCGACCCCATCTTCCTCCGGAAATACGTCGCGTACGCGAAGCGGATCTCCCCGGTGATGACGTCAGAGTCGATGGAGACAATCAAGGGCAAGTACCTCGAAGTCCGGAAGGCGGGAGAGCCCGCTGGCGCGTCCGTGCCCATCACGCCGAGGCAGCTCGAGGCGATCATCCGGCTCGCGGAGGCGAGCGCGCGGGCCCGCCTGAGCCCGAAGGTGGAGTCCCAGGACGCGGACCGCGCGGTCCGGATCACGGAATACTGGATGCGACGCGTCGCGGGCGATGAGGGCCGGTTCGACATCGACATCGTCCAGGTCGGCATCAGCCAGTCCCAGCGCGAGCAGATCATCGCCCTCCGGGACGTCATCGGGCAGCTGTCCGAGCAGAGCCCCGCGGGGGTCGCGGACTACGAGGACATCGTCCGCGTGGCGGGCGAGCGCGGGATCACCGCGCCGAAAGTGGACCAGTGGCTGAAGCGGTGGAGCCAGGAAGGCGAGATCTACAGCCCCGGGAAGAACAAGTACAAGCTCGTCGAGCGCCTGTGATCGTGGCTCACGCCCGCGCCCGGCCGCCCGCCTCCGCGCGTCGCACCCGCCGCCACCGCCGCCACGCGGCCCACGCCTGCTTCTTCAGCAGCAGCGCGTACTGCCCCATCACCATGTGCGCGGCGGTCCCGCACAGGACCCCGGCGCCTGTGAGGGTCGTGGCGAGCGGGACTAGGAAGGGCAGGGGGCTCCCGAACACGAGCGTGTAGTACGCGAGGCGGCTGACGAGAGACAGGGACGTGAGCCCGACACCGAGGCCCACGAGGGCCCGGCCCCTCCCGACCCGCCCGCGGAGGAAGTACCAGCCTCCCGCCCAGACGAGCACCGCGCCGAAGGCGCTCGTGAACCCGAAGAAGACGAGGAGGGCGCGGAACGCGAAGAGCGCGGGCTCCCCCAGGACGGGCGCGAGGAACTCCGCGTAGAGGGACGCGAGGACCGGGTTCGCGATCTCCCCCGCGAGGAGGAACGCGGACGACAGCACGCAGAGGGTCACCGCGTCGCGGTGCTTCACCCTCCGCTGTCGCCACCACGGCCGGGGGCTGCCCATGGGTCCGTGGACACGGCCGCGGGGTTACTTATGGGCTTCCTCCCCGCTATCAGGGACGCGAGCCGCGCCCCCCGGGATAACTATATGCCCGCCGCCCCGCATCGTACGGACCGGATCCCGATGCCGATCCGGATGAAGGTGTACCACCGCGGCCCCGAGACCCTGGTCGCGGCGTGCGACGAGGACCTCCTGGGGAGGACGTTCCGGGAGGCCGGGCTCCGGCTCGAGGTCTCCGCGTTCTACGACGGCGACGTCGTCTCGGAGGAGCAGTTCGTCGCCCACCTCCGCCTCGCGACGATTGGGAACTTCGTGGGCCGCGAGACGGTCGAGGCCGCGCAGCGCGCGGGGTTCGTCGGGGAGGACGGACTCCTTTGGATTGAGGGCGTCCCGCACGCGCAGATGGTCGTCGCGTGAGCGGGCCGAGGCCTTAAGTAGCGCGGGCGGGAATGCTCGCGCCGCGATGCTATTCTGCGTGGAGTGCGGGCGGGAGGGCCCCACGGTCGAGGGCCTGTGCCCGGCGTGCTTCCGGGCGAAGCGCCCGCTCGTCCGGCCCCCGGAGACGATCGACGCGGTCGTGTGCAAGGAGTGCGGCCGGGTCGAGACGGCGGGCGGATGGGCCCGGGTGCCGCTCGAGTCCGCAATCCCGAGAATCCTCCAGGAGCGCGTGCCCGTGGACCCGCGGGCGGCCCGCCCCGCGTTCTCGTACTCGATGGCGCGGGAGGACCCGCGGAACTACCGCCTCACCGTGAAGGTCGCGGCCCGGATCCAGGACGTGGAGGTCGTCGAGTCGTTCACGACCCGCCTGCGGGTGAAGCAGGGTCAATGCCCGACGTGCACCCGCCGCCGGAGCCGGTACTACGAGGGAATCGTGCAGCTCCGGGCGGAGGGGCGGGCCCTGACGGACGCGGAGCGGGGGCGGCTCGTCCGGTTCGTCGAGGAGGCGGTCGAGCGCCGCGCCGCGAAGGGGGAGGAGGCGTTCGTCTCGAAGGTCGAGGTCGTCCGCGGCGGGGCGGACGTGTACCTCAGCACGAACGGGCTCGCGCGGACGCTCGCGCGGGACCTTGCGGACGCGTTCGATGGGACCGTGGGGTCCTCGCCGAAGCTGTACGGCCGGCGGGACGGGACCGACGTCTACCGGGTCACGTACCTCGTGCGAATCAAAGGGTAAAGGGCGCGGGCCCCGTCCGGGCCCGCGCGGTTCTTCGGACCGGCCCTATGTGGACCCGCCGCCCTCGCCACCTTCCTCCGGCGCGGATTCCTCCATCGGCTCCGAGGGCGTCTCGGGCTCGGGGGGCGCGGCCTCCTCAGGGGTCGCGGGGGCCTCCGCGGGCTTCTTCCGGCGCCACGCGAGGAGCGCGGCGAGGATGATCACCACAATGATGATGATCAGCAGGATCCACAGCCACGTCAGGTCGGACGGGGCTACGAGGGTCGCCCCGCTCTGCGGGGTCGTCCACGCGGACACGCGGTCGTTCACGAGGACCGTCTGGACGTGGTAGTAGTACGTCGTCCCGGCCGCGAGGTTCGTGTCCTGGAACGTCGTCCCGGCCCGCGCCGTGCTCGTGAGGTTCGTCCACGGACCGCTCGCGCTCGTCGACCGCTCGATGTAGTAGCCCTTGATGTCCGAGGCCGAGAGCGCCGACCCGTCCGTGTACGTCGTCGGGGCCGTCCAGCGCACGTCGATCGTCGTCGCGGATGCGCTCGTGAAGGTCACGGCGGACGGCGGGTTCGGCGTGGGCGACGCGACCGTGAACGACCACTGGTGCGGCGTCGCGAGGGTGTTCCCCGGGGCGCTCGCGTCCCGGGCTCCCACCCCGACCGTCACCGTGTACGTCCCCACCGTGAACGCGGTCGCGTGGGAGATTGTCAGGACCGTGTCCCCGACCGTCCACCCGGTCGTGTTCGTGACCGCCGGGGCGATCGTGATCGCGGCGACCGTCGCCGCCCGCCCCATCGCCTCCGAGAACGTGATCACGATGTTCGCGGTGCCGGCCACCGTCGTCCCGGTCGGCGTCGCGGAGACGACCGTGGGGCGCGTGCTGTCCACCTGGAACTGCGCGCTGCACGCGTTCCCGACGTCGCCCGCGGTGTCCGCCGCGTCGATGCACACGACGACGTTGACCGCGTTGATCGTGCCCGGGACGTTCCACGTGTATACGTCCGGCGAGGGCCGGCTCGTGAGCAGGCTCGCGACCACGCCGTTCCCGCTCGAGGACGTGTAGTTGATCCACACGACGAGCTGGTTCGTGGGGGTCTCGTCCGGACCCATCGTCCACGCGATGTCGTGGGCGCTGCCGCCGGTCCAGTCCAGGCCCGCCGCGGGCGAGGAGACCGCCACGGCCGGGGGCCGGTTCGCGGTGAAGGACCACGGGTTCGGCACCGGGCCGGGGATCAGCGGGTTCCCGACGGTGTCCTGCCCGGCGACCGTGATCGTGTACGTCGCACCCACCGCGAACGCCGCGGTGTGGGTCAGCGTGAGGACCGTGTTCCCGACCGTCCACCCGGAGCCGTCGAACGTGAACCCGGTCACCGTCACGGAGCCGGTATTCATCGCCTTGCTGAACGTGACGACGACATCCGAGGTCCGGCGCACGCCCGTCGCGCCGTCCGCGGGGCTCGTCACCGTGATCTGGGGACTCGGGCAGAAGGCGGTGAAGGTCCACGGGTTCGGCACGCCCTGGGCGGGGTCCAGCGGGAAGTTGTCGTCCGCGTCCCGGCCCGTGATCGTCATCGTGTACGCCTGGCACTGCGTGAACGGCACCGCGTGGGTCAGGGTGAGGGTCGTCAAGGGGACGTCCCAGCTCGCGACGAACGTGATGCCGGGCGGGGCGATCACCCACGTCACGGTGCCGGGGTTCATCGCCTCGCTGAACACGACGACCACGCTCGTGGTGACCACGACGTTCGCCTCCGTGTCGATGGGGTTCGTCGACGTGATGAACGGGGCCCTCCCGATCGCGACGCAGGACCCCTCCGAGGTCCCGGCCGTCGTGTACCAGGTGGTCGCGGTGTCCCGGTAGTCCACGGCGATCTTGTAGCACCAGGTGCCCTGGGCCCGACCCGTGTCGTTGTACGACATCGGGCCGCTCGGCACCTGCGGGCCGCTACGCCCGATCATCGCCCACGGACCCGTGATGCTCTGGGCCCGGTAGACCGTGTAGTTCACCACGTTCCCGTTCCCGTCCGCGAGGCCCGTCCACGTCACGTCCACCCACGCGGGGCCCTTGTTCAGGGCCAGGGTGGGGATCTGCTCGATGTTCGCCGCGGGGAGGGTGTCGACGTTGAGGGTCGTCAGGATGCCGTCGCTGGAGGTGGTCCAGTTCGGCCCGTTCCACCCGTTGTTGCCCCGGACCGTCTCGAGCACGACGACGACCTCGTCGCCCGGCTTCCAGATGGGTTCGAGGGTCAAGGGGTCGGTCCAGCCGCTCCCGACGTCCATCCCGTGGGTGGCGAGGTTCACTCCGTCCGCGTCCTGAATGTCCGCCTTGACCTGCGGGGTCTCGTTGTTCCGGTTCGTCAGATAGTAGACGGCCGAGGCGGGGTTCGAAGGATTCCCCAGGCCGGGGGCCGGGTTCGGCCCGACGCTTCCTTCCACGGTGTGCGGCAACGGTATCGCCCGCGCGACGTCCACCGCGGAGAGGCCGACCGCCACCAGTCCCAACACCACCAGCACGATCAGAAGCTTGGTTCGCATCTCGTCATCCTCCTACGGCACTGCAGGCGTAATCAGTATCGGAGTCCACGTGAAGCTCGAGGCCACGATCACGTACACGCCCGCCCCGGGCGCGAACGTGAAGTCCGTCCCCGCCCAGGTCGAGCCGGTCCAGTAGTAGCGCGTGACGCTCTGCGTCGCCGCGTTCCACAGGCCCACCTCCGTGATCCGGGTCGAGCCGAGCTCGGTCGCGATGTCGCTCGCCCTCTGGTACACGCCGGTGTACGGCAGGCTTTTCCAGTTCACGTTGCCCATCGTCCCGCCGTTCCGGGTGAAGGAGAGGGCGACGGACCGGTCTGTCCCGGTGATCGTCCAGGAGAAGACCTGCCGGACTCCGAGGTACAGGCCGTCGCCCGCGTTGACGGTGAAGTCGGTCCCCCGCCACCGGCCCCTCGAGTAGTAGTAGATCACCGAGGACTGCCTCGCGGGGTCCCACTTCCCGACGACGTCGATGTTCGTGGACCCGAGCGCGGTCGCGATGTCGCTCGCCCGCGTGTAGCCGGAGTTGTACGGCAGGGAGAACCACGCGATGTTCGTGTTCGTCGAGGAGTGCCCGAAGGCGAGCTCGATCTTCACGCCCATGGACGAGTTCGGGCCTTCCGTCGCACCGGCGGCCCCGCGCACGACGTAGTAGTGCGTCTGGCCGTCCGAGCCGTCCGTCGTCGCGAGGAACGTCGTCACGACGGGGGACCCTCGGAGGGTCCAGCCGGACGGGAACGTCGCGAAGCGGTTCCCCGCGCTGTACACGTTGTACGACGACGCGCCGAGCACGGGGTCCCAGCCCAGCTGCACGTCCGCCCCGACGACCGTGACCCGGAGGTTCGCGGGGCCGGTCAGCGGGCAGATTGTCGTGAAGCTCCATGGGTTCGGCACCGGGCCCGCGACGAGCGGGAGGCTCTGCAGGTCCGTGAAGCCTGCGACCGTCACGGTGTACACCGTGCACTGGGTGAACGGCGCGTGCGTCACCGTGAGGACCGTGTCG
>DATBXC010000182.1:0-6121 GCA_036514455.1 Thermoplasmata archaeon
TACGCGGTCGTGAAGGACCACGACGTCCCGCTGCGGTTCGCGAACCTCGGCGCCCCGCAGCTCGTCCCGCAGGAGGGGAAGCGGGCGTACGGCCTCGAGGACGCGCGGCGGGCGATGGCGATGGTCGACGCGCACATGCTCATCGTCCACCTGAACTTCCTCCAGGAGGTCGTGCAGCCCGAGGGGGACCGGCGGGCCCGCGGCGTGCTCGACGCGATCGCGCGGCTCGCCTCCAAGCTCCCCGTCGTCGCGAAGGAGACCGGGGCGGGCGTCTCCCGGGAGGTCGCCGTCGCCCTGAAGAAGGCGGGCGTGCGGGGGATCGACGTCGGCGGCCTCGGCGGCACGAGCTTCTCCGCGGTCGAGTACTACCGCGCGAAGAAGGACTCCGCGACCCTGAAGGAGCGCCTCGGCGCGACGTTCTGGAACTGGGGGATCCCGACCCCCGCGAGCGTCGTCCTCGCGAACGTCGGGCTGCCGATCGTCGCGACGGGCGGGATCCGCACGGGCCTCGACGTCGCGAAGGCCCTCGCCCTCGGGGCGATCGCAGCGGGGATGGCGAAGCCGATGCTCGAGGCCGCGAAGACGAGCGCGGAGGCGGTCGTGACGGAGCTCGAGGCCGTGATCGCGGAGCTGAAGGCGGCGATGCTCCTGACGGGCTCCGCGACCCTCGACGCGCTGCGGGAGCAGCGGTGCATCGTGAACCGCCCGACCGCGGACTGGATCGAGGCCGCGGGGGACTGAGGTCCGTGGCAGGCCTGGAGGCGACCCCGGAGGACCTCGCGCGGCTGGAGGCCCTCGTGCGGCCGTACCGCGAGGCGTCGAACGCGATGATGGAGATGGAGCTCGAGGCCCACCTCGCGGACCACCCGGAGTCCGCGTTCCCATCGACCCGCACGATGCGGCGGAACGCGCGGATCCTCACGGCGGGGAAGCGGTACCGCTTCACGCTCGCCGTGGCGGGGTACGAGGGCCTGTCGGGCGAGCCCGCGGGCCCCTCCGTCCTCCGGGCCGCGACGTGGCTCGAGTGGTACCACCTCTACACGCTGTTCCTCGACGACATCATGGACGAGGACGTCCGCCGGCGCACGTACCCTTCCGCGTGGGCCGCGAACGCGGCGCTGTACCGGGGCCGGGACGGCGCGAAGCCCGGCGTCGTCTTCCGCACGCGCAAGATCCGGTACGGCGCGTCCCAGGCGATCCTCGACGCCCTCCGGATCCGCTCCCTCGCGGAGCGGGCGATCGAGCGCGCGGTGAAGGACCCCGCGGTCGCCCACGAGCTGCTCCGGGAGCTCACGGAGGTGGACCTCGTCCTCAGCGACGGCCAGGGGCTCGACATCGACTTCGAGACCGCGGCGCGCGTGCGGGAAGCGGACTACGAGGCGATGAGCGACCGCAAGACGGGCCGACTCTACGGGGGCGCGGCGGCGACCGCCGCGATTCTCGCCCGCGCGTCGCCGGACGCGGGCGCCGCCCTCGGCGCGTACGCCCGCCACTTCTCGATCGCCTTCCAGGACCGCGACGACCTCCTCGGGTGCGGCGTCGTCGCCTCGAGGATCGGAGGCTCGAAGCAGGGCGACATCCTCCAGGGGAAGCGCACCCGCCTGTACGCGATGGCCCTGGAGCGGCTCCCCGCCCGCGAGCGGGCCGCGTTCCTCCGCGCGTACGGCCGGGGCTCCCGCTCGACCGCGCGGGACGTCGCCCTCGTCCGCCGCCTCCTCCGCGAGCACGTGCTCGACGCGATGAACGAGCGCATCGAGTCGAACGTCGCGGGGGCCCTGGAGGCCCTCGACCGCGTCCCGTTCCGGGAGTCCATCTCGAAGCGGCTGCTCGGGCTCCTCGCGCGCGCCCAGCTCGCCCGGGTCGCCTAGGCGTCCTCCACGCCGTTCGCCGTGATCCGGAACCGCGCGGTCCGGTTCTCCTCGACGGAGCGGTGCTTCACGAGCCGCGCGGTCCGCGCGCTCGGCCCCGTCTTCACGAGCTCGACGATCGTCTTCGCGGAGTGCGTGAGCATGTGCCCGCCGAGGGGCAGGTACTTCCCGGTCTCGAAGTCCGTGTACACCTGGGACGTCGCGATCACGGGGATCCCCACCTTCCGCGAGATCCGGAGGAGCTTGGCGACCTGACGCGTGAGGACCTGCAGCTCGTCCCGCCGCGTCTCGTCCCGCATCGTGAGGCGGTAGTGCATCGTCGCGCTGTCGATCACGATCAGTCCGACCTCCGGGTGGGTCTCCGTGATCTTCACCGCCTTGTCGATCAGCTTCTCCTGCTCGTCGAACGTGTACGGCTCCGAGAACAGGATGTTCTTCGCGACGACCTCGAAGTCCTCCCCGCAGATCTGCTCGAGCCGCTCCATCGACACGCCCTCCGTGTCGATGTAGATCACCTTCCTTCCCGCGCGCACGACGTTCCGGGAGAGCTGGAGGCACAGGTTCGTCTTCCCGCTCCCCGCCTCCCCGAACAGGAGCGCGATGCACCCGCCCTCGAACCCGCCGCCGAGGAGCTCGTCGATCGCGCGGCATCCCGAAGGGACCTTCACGCCGCCGCGAGCCGCGGCGCGCGTAATGAACCCTTTCCCCGCGGGTCACGGCGACGCACTCTATGATTCGTCCGGTCACTGGGAAAAGTTCTTAGACCTCCCGTCCCTCTATGCATGCTAACACAGGTTTCGCGCCAGTTCAGCGAGTCGGGGAGGCTGGCCAGGACCCGGGCGCGGCCCGGGGCCTGCGCGGGGGACACCGGGGAATGGAGGAGTCCGCGAACGGTCGGGCAAGGGGCCGGACGGGCAGCCGCCTGGGCCTGGGCGGCTTCGAGGCCCTCGTCCCCGAGGAGATCCCGAAGGCGGGACGCGTCCTGCTCCTTGTGCCGACGGCCGAGGAGAAGGACCGGATCGCCGCGCAGTTCGTCCTCGAGGGCCTCCGCAACGGGGACGCCGCGATCGTCCTGGAGTCCGAGGTGGGCCTGCGGGACCTCTCCCGCCGCCTCGGGAACATGGGGTTCGACGCGGACACCGCCGTCGCGGAGGGCCGCCTCGTCCTCTTGGACTGGAGCGCCGCCGCGGCCGCGCGGAACGGCACCCCCGCGGGGCTCGACGCCGCGCGGGCCGCCCTCGCCACCGCCGTCTCCGGTGCGAAGGTGTTCGCGGGCCTGCGGGCCCTCGTCGACCTCGCGGGCGCCCTGCCGGACGCCGTCGCCGCCGTCGCGACGGACGCGGCCGCACGGCTCTCGGACTCCCTCCGCGAGGCGGGCGCGCTCTCCCTCGTCCTCGTCCCGAGGACCCACGGGCTCCCCGCCCCGCTCGGCGAGGCGTTCGACGTCGTGCTCGATCTCCGGCCCCTGAAGCCCAGCGGCCTGGGCCTCGCGGTGCTGTCGATCGGCGGGACGGAGCTGCCGCGGTCCCACATGGTCCTCTCGTCCGCGGACGGACGGCTCGTCCTCGAGGCCCCGAAGCGGCCCTCGGGCATGCCGCCCACGGCGAGCGTGGAGTGCCCGGTGTGCAAGTCGACGATTCCCGCGGGCGCCCCGGAGTGCCCGGTGTGCAAGAGCCCTCGCCCGGTCCGCCGGCCGGGCGAGCCGGAGGTGCTCGACTACATCGAGGCCCTCGGGCAGCGGGTCGGTCTCCCGGAGTCGCCCCTCGAAGCGCCCCCGCCTGCTGCGCCGGAGGCCCCGCCCGTCCCGGAGGGGAAGGGTCGCGAGGCCCCGCCCGCACGCCCGGAGCCCGAGCGGCGCGGCCTGACGAACGGCCTCGCCCGCCGACGGATGCCCCCTGCCGCCCCCACGCCGCCGCCGGGCCGCGTGAACGGCCTCACCTCCACGATCGTCGCGGCCCGCCGCGGGATGACGAACGGCCTCACGAACGGGAACGGCTTCACGAACGGCCTCGGCTCCGCGCGGTTCGCGTCGGAGGGACGGCGGGGCGCGTGGCGGGTCTACCTCGTCCCGATCGTCGCGGTCGCCCTCCTCGCGATGCCCCTCCTGCTCGCTCCCGAGTCCGCGCTCGTGAGCACGTACGGAATCGACGGCTCCTTCGCGGACTGGCCCGCCCGCGTGTCCCTGGCCGAGGACGCGAGCCTCCCGGGAGGCATCGACCTCACCTCCGCCGCGGTGCGGGTGGAGGGGGACCGGTTCTTCGGGTTCGTCGGGACCCGCGACCCGATCCTCCCGGGCAGCCCGGACCACCTCCAGGCGGACGTGCTCCGCGCGTTCGTCGACACGGACGGCAACGCGGCGACCGGCTACCGCGCGGAGGGCGTCGGCGCGGAGGTCCTCGTCGAGATCGCGGGCGCCCAGGGCCGAGTGACGTCCGCCTCGGTCCTCGAGTTCACCGGCGCGGACGGAAGCGACTGGAGCGGGTGGCAGGCGGTCGACAGCCCCGTCGTCGCGATCGGGGCGGGCGCGGACGCGACGCGGCTCGAGTTCTCCTTCCTCTCCCCGGCGGGCCGGAACGGCGGGTCGTCGCGGGTCCTCTTCGAGACCTCCGCGACCGGCGGCGCGACGGACACGAGCGGCTTCGCGCTGAGCCCGGACCGCGGCATGCTCGTCGTCTCGCAGGTGAGCATCGCGCCGGACGCGTTCACGGGCGGGTCCGCGAACCTGCTCGAGATCAGGCTCCGCGCCACGCAGGGCACGGCGACCCTGGCGTCCCTGCGCCTCACCGCGGCGGGCACGCTTCCGGAGGCCTCCCTCCGCACGGCGACCCTTGTGGACGCGGCGTCCTCGAGCACCCTCGCGACCGCGGACCGGTACCAGAACGGCTTGAACCTCGTCCTCGCGTCGCCCCTCACGATCGCCGCCTCCGAGACGGCGTTGCGCGTCGAGGTGGGCGTCGACCCCGCCGCCACCGGGACGCTCTCCGTGTCGATTGAGAAGGACAGCGATGTCATCGTGCAGGACGCGGCCGTCTACCTGGAAACGCTCCCGTCGGACCGGGACCGCGCGTACGCCGGGGCCGTGCCCGCGGGCACGGTGATCGACGGCGCCTTCGGGGAGTGGTCCCAGGCCGCGGACGACACGCTGAACGAGCCCACGGCGGGCGGGAACCCGGACGTGGACCTCGCGAAGTACGACTCCATCCGCGAGGGCTCCACGGTCGCCGTATACGCGAAGGTCGCGGGCCGGATCCTCCACGGCGCGCTGGTCCCCGCGAGGAACCCCGGGGTCCCGCAGGTCGCGCCCCTCGACTCGGACCGGGACGGCGTCCCCGACACCGTGGAGGCGCCCCTAGGGAGCACGCTCCCGTTCGACTTCAACAACGACAACACCTCCGACGCCGCGAGCGGCAACGACCGCGACGGCGACACGTTCCAGGACTACCCGCCGCCGGGCACGGACTACTGGCTGAACACGACGATCCCCGCGTGGTACCCCGCGCCGTACGCGGGCCGGTTCGTCTCCGTGTACATCGGCCCGGTCCAGCGCCCCGCCGCCCGCGGCGAGGACACGCTGCGGGTGTACATCGACAGCGACGCGACCGCGGGCACCGGATATGCGGGCCCCGTGGGCGCGGACTGGATGGTGGAGGTCGTTGGCCGCGGGGCGACCGCGCGGACTCAGGGACTCTTCCGCTTCACGGGCGCGAACCCGGGCCAGTGGTCGTGGGCCCGCCAGTCGGACGTCGCGTTCGCGATCGGCACCCGCCAGATCGAGCTGGCCGCGTCCCTCCTGACTGCGCCCGTCCCCGGGACCCAGATCACGATCGACCTGCGGGACTGGAAGGGGGACTTCGACGTCTCCGGGGTCGCGACGCGGGGCGCCACGCGGTCCGCGGTCGGGGCCTCGATCGAGGCGGGCGCGTACACCGCCTCCCTCCCGGCGGACCTCTCGGACCCGGTCCGCATCCAGTCGGACGCGTTCACGATGGAATGGCACCTCTCGGGCCTCTCCGCGGAAAGCGCCGCGGGAGCGACGCCGCTCGGCCTGAGCTGGGGCGGACTCGTCGCGTCCGAGTCCGCGGCATCGTACGACCTCCGGATCGGCACCGCGGACGGCGCCCTCGAATACGCGTTCGGACCCGGCTCGATCAAAGAGCAGGTCGTCCTCGCGGCCCCGCCCTCGGACGTGGCGGGCATTTCTGCCTTCCGCGCGCGGTTCAGCCTCGCCCTTTCCCAGGGCGCGTCCCTCATGA
>DATBXC010000183.1:0-5874 GCA_036514455.1 Thermoplasmata archaeon
ACTCCGGGTCCGGCTGGACCGGGCCTGCCGCCGCGAAGGTCCCTCTGGGGAAGCGAGCCGTGCGGGCCGCGGTGGCGGGCCAGCCCGCCGACACGGACACCGCGGGGGACTGGGACTCCCCCCGGAGCTACGGCTTGGGCCAATCCGAGCTCCCCTTCCGGGGGTTCGACGTCGAGGGGCGGGCGACCGCCTTCCTGTCCCCCGACGATCCGCTCTCCTCCCTGGAGGGCGTTCTCGACTCCTCGACGACATCGATTCACGCGAGCGTCTACACGCTGACCAGCCCCGCCATCGGGGCGTCGCTCCGCGCCGCGGCGGTCCGCGGGGTCGACGTGCGAATCCTCCTCGAGGGCGGGCCCGTGGGCGGCATCGACGAGAGGGAATGGACCGTCGCCCGGCAGGTCGCAGCGGGCGGCGGGCAGGTCCGGTTCCTCGTGGACGACCTCGCGAACGACACGATGGCCCGGTACCGGTTCCTCCATGCGAAGTACGCGGTCGTGGGCGCCCGCACGGTCGTCGTGGGCTCCGAGAACTGGGGCGAGCACGGCTTCCCCGCGCCGGGCCGGACCGGGAACCGCGGGTGGCAGGTCGCGATCGAGGACGCGGGCCTGGCGGCGTACTTCGAGGACCTCTTCCGGCAGGATTTCGACCCGCGCCGACGGGACAGCGTGGCGATCGAGGACTTCCGGCCGGAGCTCTTCGTGAGCAACGACACCGCGTCCAGGGCGGCGTACCGGTTCCCCATCCCGTCCTCGCGCGTGGAGGGACGGTTCCGCGTGACGCCCATCATCGCCCCCGACCACGCGCTCCGGCGCGATGCGGTCCTCGGGCTCCTCGCGTCCGCGACGGAGACCCTGGACATCGAGGCGTTCTACATCGCCCGCACGTGGGGCGCCGTCCCGAACCCGTACCTGGAGGCCGCGATCGACGCGGCCCGCCGCGCCGTCCGCGTGAGGATCCTCCTGGACGGCACCTGGTACAACGTCGAGGGCGACGACCCCGTGGACAACGACGACACGGCCGCGTACGTGAACGGGGTCGCCCGTCGCGAAGGCCTCCCGCTCGAGGCGAAGATCGGGAACGCGGGCTCCCACGGCCTCTCGAAGTTCCACAACAAGGGCGTCCTCGTGGACAACCGGACCGCGTTCGTCTCGAGCCTGAACTGGAACCGGAACGCGGCGACGAACAACCGCGAGGCCGGGCTGATCGTCGAGAGCCCCGCCTTCGCGGAGCCGTACCGGGTCGCGTTCGAGTTCGACTGGAGGGACGACGTCACGCCCCCCGTCGCGGACGCGGGCCCCGACCTCGTCGTGTACGCGGACGCGCCCGTCGTCTTGAGCGCGGCCGGGAGCTCCGACGACATGGGCATCGTCTCGTACCTGTGGGACCTCGGCGCGGACACGCGGGCGGACGTGGCGGGCCGGGTCGCGAACGTCACGTTCCACTATCCCGGGACCGTCCCGGTCCGGCTCACGGTGCGGGACGCGTCGGGGAACGAGGACAACGACACCGCCCTCGTCACGGTCTTGGCCCGCGGGACCGCGGACGCGGGGCTCGCGAACCCGCTCGTCCTGCCGCTCCTCACCCTGGTCGCGGTGAACGTCGCCCTCGCGTGGGTGGTCGTCCGCCGCCGGAGAAAGGGCGGGAAAGGGTTAAGCGAGGAGGAGGCGTTCGAATGACGTGGCCCCCTCCGGCCCGCCGCCCACGATCAGTGCGGGCGATCTCGAGAAGTACGGGTACTGCCCGCTGAACTGGTGGCTCAGCCTCGGGACGGACGACGGGCTCGGGCCCGAGACGATCGAGGGGGAGCGGAAGCACGAGGCCGTGGCCTCCGAGCTGAAGGGCATCGAGGTCCACGAGATCCGCGCGAAGGAGTCCGAGACGACCGTGATGTACTTCGCGATCGCGGCCTCGATCATCGCGGTGCTCGGGATGGCGTTCTTCACGCCCGCCGCGATCCAACTCGTTCAGATCTTGACCGTGATCGCCCTGATCTGGATCTTGGCGGCGGTCTTTTTCCTGTACCGCTCGGAGACCCTCGTGACGCCGGAGCAGAAGCTGTACGCGGAGCGGACGATCCTCGTGTTCTCGATGGTCGCCGCGGTCCTCGCGTCGTTCGCGGTCTCGACCCGGATCACGGACAGGGCCCTGGCGGAGGCGTCCGTGGCCGCGGCCCTCCTGTGGCTCATCGGCGCCTCGTGGTTCCTATACCGCGCGATGAAGAGCATCGAGATCGCCGCCGCGGCCCGAGAGAAGCACCGAATCGGGGACCGGGAGCTCCGCTACGTGGACTCGGAGGCGGAGAAGCCGAAGGTGTTCGTCTCGCGGCGGCACGGGATCACGGGCCGGCCGGACGCGGTCCTTCTGGCGGGGGAGACGCACGTGCCCGTGGAGGTGAAGACGGGCCGCACGCCGCGGGGCCCCCTCTTCAGCCACATCCTCCAGATCGCCGCGTACTGCCTCCTCATGGAGGAGGACTTCGGGAAGGCGCCGCCCTACGGGATCATCCGGTACGAGGGCGCGTCCCACGAGATCGAGTACAACGAGGACCTGAAGAAGCTCGTCCTCGGGAAGGCGGAGGAGATGCGGGCGGCCCTCGCGCGGGGCGGCGGGGTGCACCGGAATCACAATCGGCCCGGAAAGTGCATCGGCTGCTCCCGGCGCGCGTCGTGCCCGGAGCGGCTCGCCTAACGCTTCTGCCCCGGGTTCTCCGGCGCCCCGACCTGGCGGGCGATCGCGTCCACCTTCTCGGAGAGGCGCTTCACCTCGTCCGCCATGTGGAGCATCTCCTGCTCGAACGGGGTGAAGTCCCGCGTCGCGAGGATCCGGTGGGACACGTACAGGCCGAGGAACGCGGCCCCGATGATCGCGAGCACGGCGATCACGACGAGCGCGGCGACCATGATGAAGAAGAACGTCACGACGTCGTACGGGTTCAGGGCCCCGACGAGGATCGCGATCTCGATTGCGAGCAGGAGGCCCACGACGACGAGCCACAGGAGGGTCCACCGGCTGACCTTCACGGCCCCTCCCCCCTCGGGACCAGCGTCCGCACGTCCGCGGGGGTCCGCACGACCGTCGTCCGCATCGTCTCCCGGTCCGTGATTGACACGAAGTCCCCGCCCTCGTCCGTCCCGGTGAAGACGGTCCCGTTCAGCGCGTACGTGTTCCGCTGGCGGTCCGCGATCAGCACGTACACATCGAACGCCAGGCTCGTCCCGCGGGAGAAGTTCACCTCGAGATCATACGAGTCGTACTCCGTGTACGTCCGGTTGAACGAGACGTTGTCCTCCCCTTGCACGTGGAGGAGGATGCTCCGGTACAGGTAGTGGTCCACGGCCCCGTGGATGTCGATCACGACGTGCGTGTCCGTGAGCCCGACGATGAGGGCGGGGATCGCGGAGAGGACCGCGGGGCGGCCCATGAGGCCCGGCGTCACGAGGATCAGGGCCAGGAGGATCGGGATCACGGCGACCATCGCGACCCGGCGCACGACCTCGAGTCGCATCGTGGGTGTGCCAACCTCCAGTTTGTAGATAAGGGTTGTCTCCGCCTCCCAGAAGGGAAAGAAAAGAGTGGGCGACCTTCCGGCCGCCCAGTTGGGGGGGAGGAAATCGTGATGTCGTCGCGGTCCAGGCCCCGATTTCCTATAGGCCCGGCTCCGGGTGCATCCTCATCCCTTCGATCCTCAGCTCTTCATGTACTGGCGCTTGATCGCCTCGAGATTCGCGAGCGCCTTCTCCGCTTCCTCGATCTTCTTGAGCTTGTCCGAGACGAGCTCGACGCGGCCGTAGACGAGGTCCCGGATCGCGGCCCGCACGGCCTCGGACCGGCTCGGGAAGTCGTCCACCTCCACGAGGAAGTCCAGGGCGCGG
Source organism: Thermoplasmata archaeon (assembly GCA_036514455.1). Lineage (GTDB taxonomy): Archaea > Thermoplasmatota > Thermoplasmata > RBG-16-68-12 > RBG-16-68-12 > EA-19. Next base: position 3,876 of record DATBXC010000183.1, read on the forward strand.
AGGAACCGCTTCGGGAGCCGCAGCGTGATCTTCTCCGTGTCCTCGTTCACCGGTCATCCATCCCGCACGCGTATGCCAACTTGACCTCGTTTGACGTACGCTTGTCTGACGGCAACCGTTGCACATTATATAAGCGTTGCTCCGATATTATCACCCGAGAGAACCCCTCCGCTTCCACTGGAACCGCACACGGGCGCGTCGCGCTGAAGGGAACTTTCGAATGAGTTAAGTCCCGGTGTTCTCTCCTCGCGACCATGGACGTCGAGGACACCGTATTCCTGCTGCCCGGCCCCGTGAAGATGCACCCGCGCGTGCTCCGGTCGATGGGGATGCCCGCGATCAACCACCGGTCCGCCGCGTTTCAGGAGGTGATCGCGGAAGTGCGGGAGCTCACGAAGTACTTGTTCCAGACCTCCGGGCGGGTCGCCGTGCTCAGCGGCTCCGGGACCGCCGGGCTGGACGCGGCGGTAAACGGCCTCCTGCACCGCGGGGACCGCGTGCTGTGCATCGTGAACGGGAAGTTCAGCGAGCGGTTCCTGGACCTCTGCAAGGTGTACGCGAAGCCGACCCCGCTCGAGTTCGAGTGGGGCACGCCCGTGGACCCGGACCGCGTGGCGGCGGCCCTCGAGGGCGGGGACTTCAAGGCGGTGACGATGTGCCACAACGAGACGTCCACGGGGCTCACGAACCCCGTGAAGGACGTCGCGGGCGTCGTGCGGAAGCACGGCGCGATGTTCATCGTGGACGGGATCACGAGCGTCGGCGGGATTGACGTGCGGCTCGAGTGGGGGATCGACGCGCTCGTGATGGGCTCCCAGAAGTGCGTCGCGGCGCCCCCGGGACTCGCGGCCGTCGCCGTGTCCGAGCGCGGGTACGCCGCACTCCACGAGGAGTCGGCCTTCTACACGAGCCTCAAGGCCCACGTGGACGCGCTCGAGGAGGACGACACGCCGTTCACGCCCGCGGTCCCGCTGTTCTTCGCGTACCGGGAGGCCCTGCGGCTCCTGAAGGAGGAGGGCCTCGAGAACCGGATTCGGAGGACCGCGCGGCTCGGGGAGGCGACGCGGGCCGCCGCGGAGGCGATCGACCTCGCGATGTTCCCGAAGGCGGGCTTCGAGTCGAACACGGTGAGCGCGATCCGGTACCCGCAGGGCGTGGACGACAAGAAGTTCCGGAGCGTGCTCGAGAACGAGCACCGGACCGTCGTGCAGGGCGGGCAGGCCCACCTCAAAGGGAAGATCTTCCGCATCGGCCACATGGGGATCGTCTCGATGGCGGACCTTGTCGCGGGATTCGCAGGAATCGAGGCGACGCTCGCGAAGCTCGGCCACAAGTTCGACCGCGGGGCGGGCGTCGCGGCGCTCTCGACGCTCGCGTGAGGCGGGCTACCGCCACACCGCGTCGACTTCGTCCGTGCGGAACCGCTGGTCCACGACCGTGTCCTCGACGGACATCCGCCCCCCCGCCTTGTGCATCAGGAGACCCGTCCACGCGATCATCGCCCCGTTGTCGATGCACAGCTCTCCTGGCGGCACAAACATCCGCGCGTCCCGGTCCCCGGCCATCCGGCCCACCATCCCCTGGAGGCGCAGGTTGCGGGCGACGCCTCCTCCGAGCAGCACCTCGTCCTTCTCCATGTGGGCCATCGCCCGCTCCGTCACCTCGCACAGCATCGCGAACGCGACCTCCTGAATCGAGAACGCGAGGTCCTCGAACCGCGCGCCCCTGCGGTGGAGCTGGAGCGCCTTGGTCAGGAGGCCGCTGAACGCGACGTCCATGCCCTTCACTGAATACGGGAGCGGGAGCAGGCCCCCTCCCTCCTTCGCGGCCCGCTCCAGGATTGGCCCGCCCGGGAACCCGTGGCCCGTCTCCCGTGCGAACTTGTCGAGCATGTTCCCGATCCCGATGTCCAGGGTCTCGCCGCACACGCGGTACCGCCCGCGGGAAAACGCGATCACCTGCGTGTTCCCGCCGCTCACGTACAGGAGCACGGGGTCCT
>DATBXC010000184.1:0-7616 GCA_036514455.1 Thermoplasmata archaeon
CTCCGGGTCCCTGTAGTACCCGGACACGATCCGCGCGACGTCCTTGTAGTTCTGGACGTTGGTCTTCTTCATGTACTCGAAGATGTCCAGGCGCCGCTTGATCTCCTGCTCCATCCGCTTCTGCGTCCAGTTCCGGGCAAGGGAGACCTTCTCGTACACGTACGAGTGCCCGCTGTAGTTGAACGTGTCGTCCGCCGGGTTCCAGGTGTACGCGGAGTTCGTGATCAGCTCGTTGCTCTCCGGGTCCGTCCCGACGATCTCGATCAGCGCCTTGACCCGCCGCGTCATGTCCGTGCCGACCTTCACCTGGGCCTGCAGGAGCACGATGTCGAGCGCCGCGACGAGGGCCCGCGGCAGGTTGATCGGGTCGTTCTCGAGCCGGTGGACCATCGCCTGGACGTCGTCCGCGTGGAACGTCGTGTACGCGCTCTTCCCCGTCGCCATCGCCTGGAACACGACGAACGCCTCCGCGCCACGGACCTCGCCGACCATCAGGTACTGGGGCCGCTGCCGCAGCGCCGCGGTGAGCAGGTCGAACATGTCGATCTCGCCCGCCGCCTTCCCCGTGTAGGAGGACTTCCCGCCGAAGCCGCCACGGGTCAGGAGCGGGACCCAGTTCTCGTGCGGGAGGTTCAGCTCCCGCGTGTCCTCGATCGACACGATCTTCATCTGGGGCGGGATGAACAGCAGGATCGCGTTCAGGGTCGTCGTCTTCCCGCTCGCGGTTCCGCCGCAGATCAGCATCGACTGCCCGTTCTCGATCGCGAGCCAGAGGTACGCCATCATCTCCGGGGACATCGTCTTGAACCGGACGAGGTCGAGCGGGGTGAAGGGGTTCTCACGGAACCGCCGGATCGTGAACGAGGACCCGCGCTTCGTGACGTGCATCCCCAGGGTCGCCTGGAGCCGCGAGCCGTCCGGCACGGTCGCGTCGAGCATGGGCTGCGCGACGGAGATGTGCTTCCCGCACCGCTGCGCGAGCCACACGACGAAGGAGTCGAGCTCCAGGGCCGTGTCGAACCGAAGGTTGCTCGGGATGCTCCCGTACTTCCGGTGGTAGATGTAGAACGGCACGTTCACCCCGTCGCAGGAGATGTCCTCGACCTGGGTGTCGATCATCGTGACGTCGATCGGCCCGTACCGGATGAAGTCCCGGAGGATGTAGTACGTGATCCGCTCCTTCGAGACGGGGTGGAGCTGGACGCCGAGTTCGCGGAGGAGGCCGTCCACGATCCGCCGGAGGTACTGCTCCTTCGCGGCGGGGGTCGCGTCCTCGAGGAGCTCCAGGGACTCCACGAGGATCTCCTTGAGCACCTCGAGCAGCTCCTCCTCTTCCTCCAGGAGCTTCGGCTCGATGACCTCGTAGAAGTACTCGTTCGCCATCGTGTCGTACAGGATCCGGACGTACGAGTAGTTCTTCAGGATCGGCTGGATCTCGATCTCGTTCAGGTTCCTCTGGACGATCTTGGGGATCGTCGTGACCTTGCCCAGGGTCGTCTCCTCGACGCCGCTCACGCGCGGGGCCAGGACCTTCACCCCGCGGCCGCCCAGGAGCCGGTGGAAGTACCGCTTCTTGATCGAGTCCAGGGCCTCGAAGATCTTCGAGCGCCGGGCCTCCTCGACCTGGGCGAGCATCTTCTTCGCCTGCTCCTGCTCCGTCTGCAGCTGGACCGTCCTCGCCCGGAGGGCGGCCTCCTGCGCGGTGAGCGTCTCAATCTCTTCCTGGTAGTCCTTTCCGGTGGACGCCATTCGGTCACCTCAGATGATCTGGAAGCTGATCACGGCGATCAGCAGCATCAGGAACGAGTGCTTCAGCCCGTTTGCGATCTTCCCGTTGTCCAGCACGCCCGCGAGGACGCCGTCCCCGATCCCGTGGACGAAGACCGCGATGAAGAACGCGATCTTGATGTTGAAGATCACGGTGGGGAGGTCCGCGGCGAGCGGGCTCTCGATGGCCGACACGCCGATGGACTCGCTCGCCTCCCGCATCTTCGGGAGGAACGTCGCGTTCAGGATCCAGATCGTGACGAGGAACACGAGGAACGAGATGTAGATCACCGCGATGTACGTGGACATCGTGATCTTCCGCTCGTCCTCCGTGAGCTGGGCCTCCTTCGTGTCGTGGCTGACCATCGTCAGGACGTCCGCGACGTCGCCCCCCGCGTCGCTCGACTTCACGATGATCGACACGATCCGGCCCGTCATCGGGGTCTTCACGCGCTCGGAGAACAGCCGGAGGGCCTCCGTCGCGGGCACGCCCCAGCTGATCTGCGCGGCCATCTTCTTGATCTCCGGCGTGAGCTTGCCGTACCGCCCGCTGGACGACACGACGATCGCCTCCGCGAGGGTCATACCGAACCGGCCCGCCTCCGCCACGTCGCGGAGGAAGTCCGGGAGCCGGCGCTCGACCGCCTTGATGTTCCGCTGCTTCTTCCCCAGGAAGAACCCGTAGGGCCCGATTAGGGCGACGATGGCGAGCGTGAACCAGGTCAGGAACCGCTGGAGGGAGAGCTGCCCGGCCGATAGCCTCTCCGCCGGGTCGACCCCGCGGAACGCGAAGTTCAGGGAGTCGATCAGGTTCAACACCGCGATCAGGAAGAGGACGACGAAGAGGCCGACCCCGGCCATCACCACGACCCGGGTCCGGTCCTTCTTCTCGTACAGCTTCACGCGGGCCTGCTCGAGCTCGGGGCGGACCATGTCACACCTCCTGTTCCATGTTCCAAATCACGAAGATGAAGCCGAACTGGGAGATCGGGATCATGAGCCCGACGACGACGTAGAGGAGCTGCAGGACGAAGCCGCTCTGCGTCTTGCTGATCAGGGCCATAATCGCCATGATCACGACGAGGAACAGGGGGAACGCCACGACGACCGTGACGAAGGACTCCGCGAGCATCCCGAGGGTCTCCATCCGCTTCCGCATCTCGAGGCGGTCCTCCTTCTCGAACTGCTCCGCCTTCATCAGGAAGTACGGCTTCAGCTGCCCGCCCGACGTGGACGTCGTCACGACGCCCTGGAGGAAGTCCTGGAACTTCGCGCTCGGGGACCGGCCCGCCGCGTTCCGGATCGCGGTGAGGATGTCGACGCCGAGGAGCTCCGTGTCCCGCGTGATCCACTCCGCCTCCTTCGCGACCTCGCCGTACACGGGCTGCTTCGATAGCTCCTTGAAGATCACGTCCACGGGGACGTCCGCGGACGCCATCGCGGAGACGAAGGACATCGCGCCCGTGATCCGCTTGTCCACGAGCTTGCCGCGCTTCTTCGCGACGCCCGCGGGCCGCCCTTTCGACAGCCCGGGCAGACCGAAGTAGTAGGCGTACACGAACAGGGCCGGCAGGATCGCGAACAGGGCGAAGACGATGATCACGACCAGGATCGCGGCCTTCAGGAGGACCGCGAGGAACACGATCGAGAAGATCGCGCCCATCGCCACCGCGGCGATCGCCGCGATCGTCGTGTTCAGCCACGCCAGGGCCAGGTACTCCTCGGGCCGGAGCTTGATGTGGGCCCGCAGCAGGTTGTCCTCGAGGTCCTGGTTCTCCTTGTAGTGGGCCTGGACGAAGCCGCCGAACGTCCGCCACGCGAACTCCTCCCAGGGCTTCAGGGCGACGGACACGGGCTTCGCGCCCTTCGGCAGGAGGACGAGGTGATGGGGCTGGGCGACCTCCTCCCCGGGCCGGAACCGCTTCGTCTTCGCGAGGGTCCGGCGGGTCTCGAGCTTCTCGAAGGCGGTCGAGCTAGCCAATCGCCTCACCTCCCGCGGCCTCGACAGACCTGGGGGCCTCGCGGACCCACCCCATCTCGTCCCGCACCTTCTTCGCGGTCTCGTCCGGATACTGGTAGTACGACACGACGATCTTCGCGATCTCGCGGAAGTCGAGCATGTTCTTCTCGGACATGTAATTGATGATGTCGACCCGGCGCTGGAACTCCGCCTCCATCTCCTCGTGGGTCATGTTCTTCATCTCCATGATCTCGTCGAACAGGAACGAGTGCCCCTTGTACAGGAACGTGTCCGTCGCGGGGTCCCATTCGTACACCGTGTTCGTGATCAGCTCGTTCGTCTCCGGCTCGAAGCCAACGAGCTCCACGACCTGCTTGATCCGCCGGACGATGGAGTCGCCGATGCGGGCGTGGGTCTGGATGATCACGAAGTTCAGCGCGGTCAGGAGGATTCGCGGGGTGTTGATCGGCGGGTTCTCGAGCCGGTTCACCATCGACTTCACGGAGTCCGCGTGCATCGTGGACATCGTCGGGTGGCCGGTCGCCATCGCCTGGAACATCGTGTACGTCTCCTTCCCGCGGACCTCGCCGACGATGATGTAGTTCGGCCGCTGCCGAAGGGCGGCCCGCACGAGGTCGTACATGTCGATCTCGCCCGCCGCCTTCCCGTCGGGTCCGCGCTCGCCGACCCCGGACCGGGTCGTGCCCGGGATCCAGTTCTCGTGCGGGAGGTTGATCTCCCGCGTGTCCTCGATCGACACGATCTTCGCGCCCGGGCGGATGAACAGGCCCGCGCTGTTCAGCGTGGCCGTCTTCCCGCTCGCGGTCCCGCCGCACACCATCAGGGACTTCCCGTGCTCGATCGCGACCCAGAGGTACGCGACCATCTCCGGGCTCGCGGTGTTGAACTTGATCAGCTCGACCGGCGTGAAAGGCTTCTCCTTGAACCGCCGGATCGTGAAGGACGAGCCGCGGGTCGTCACCTCCTTCGAGTACGTCGCCTGGATCCGGTGCCCCTCCACGGACGTGCCGTCCAGGATCGGGTTCGCGACGCTGAGCTGCTTCGCGCACCGTTGGCCGAGCGCGATCACGAAGCTGTTCAGGACGTCCTCGTCCGGGAAGATGATCGCCGTCTTGATGGACTCGTACTTCTGGTGGAACACGAACAGCGGGATGTTCGTGCCGTCGCAGGAGACGTCCTCAATCCTTGGGTCCTGCATCATGACGTCCACCGGGCCGTAGCCCACGAAGTCCCGGATGATGTAGTACACGACCTTGTCCTTGCTCGACGGCTCGAGCCGGAGGCCCCGGGACTTGATGAAGGACTCGACCGCCTCCTTCAGGTACTCCTCCTTGTCCTTCGCGGCCATCTTGTCCCACTCGTATTCCAGGGTCCGGCCGAGGCTGTCCTTGAGCATGGAGAGCAGCTTCTGCTCCTTGTCGTCGAGCTGGGGCTCCCAGACCTCGTACAGGTACTCGGACCGGTCGTGGTCGTAGATCACCCGCCCGTACGCGTAGGGCTCCCGGATCGGAATCACCTCGATCTCCTCGACGGACTTCGACGTGATCTCCGGGATGTGGGTCAGGTATGACCCGCGGGTCCCGGACCACAGGGCCTTCTGCGCGAGCGCGCCCTTCGGCATCATCACCTTCTTCGTCTTCGCCATGGCCCGGCCTCCTAGATTTCGACCTCCGCCCCCTTCTCGGCGATCGCGATGTTCACGAACGCGTGCTGGATCCGCACGACCGTGATCGGGCTCACGAGGGGCTTCGTGTTGTTCCAGTCGTTGTAGATCCGGATCACGATGTCGTACGCGAGCTTCGAGGTCTTGTAGTCCGCCGTGAGCTTGTAGTACGGCGTCGTGATCGAAAGGCTCTGGATCTGGCCCGAGAGGTACGCCGTGCTGAAGGAGTACCCGGGGAGCGTGAACTCGGACCGCTCGACCCCGAACGCGATCCCGAGGGTCCGGTTGAAGTACGCGACCCAGGCGACCCCGGAGACGGTCGTCGCGTTGATCCAGAGGTCCGAGCGGACGTTCGCGTAGTCCTGGCGGTCCACGCCGAGCAGCTTCGAGTGGATGCCCTCCGTCGTCGTGCCGGAGGCGGAGCCCTGGCCGAACAGGCTGACGTGGGTCCAGGAGACCTGGACGCTGTTGTTCACGACGTCCACCTCGAACGTGGGGTCCGCCCGGACGGCCTGGCCGTCGGACTGGGAGCGGATCACCGCGCCGTTCTCGTAGACGACCGACTGGGGGATGTAGTACCGGTTCAGCACGTCCAGGGCGATCCGGCCCGCGGACGTCTCGTTCAGCTTCGTGTTCACCCCGCGGATGTTGTAGGTGAGCTGGGTGGTGAACCGGGAGGAGTCTGGGAGGGAGTACAGGTTCCCGACCGTGGGGGACGAGAAAATCGGGACGCCGTCCACCCCGAGGGTCACGGGGCTGAACGTGGTGATCGGGATGTAGTGGACGCCCGCGTTCTGGGCCATCAGGGCGGCGAGCATCTGGAGGTCCACGGAGCCCTTGAACGTGCCGAACTGGCCGAACGCGCCTGACATGTGGGAGGCTTCCGTGTCCTTCATCCACACGGGCACGTACTGGTTCACAATCAGGCTCAGGAACGTCAGGAACACGAGCAGGGCCATGATCGTCCCGACGGTCGACGCAACACCAGACTCGTCCTCGCAGAGGCGGCGCAGGGGCTTCACGTCCGTCACCCACCGGTCCAGAGCTATGCCCAACCGGGGCACTGGAGGGGCACTTCGAAGCCCTCCAACCCGGGGGTTCGTATTTATATGCTTCGGGCCGAAAATCCATCAATGAGAAACGGCCCGCCTATGGAGGGATTCCGTGATTCTCAGGACGGAGAGCGAGGCGCGTCTCGTGCGTGGGGCGCAGGGGACGGGGCCCGCGGAGGGCCGTTTCGCCCCCCCTGCGGTTATCTATAAATATAGATAACTCGTGCGGGTGGGCATGCAGCTCGGCTGTGGCGTGCGGGCGATGACCGTGAAGGGCCGCGACTACCTCTACCTCTGGCACTACGAGAGCCGGGACGGGCGGCGGCGGGCCGTGCACGATTACGTCGGTCCCGTGCGGGATCCGGACTCCGCGCGGAAGGCCGTGGACGCCCTCGAGGCATACGCGCGGAAGGCGTTCGACGAGGCCCGGCGGCAGCTCCAGGCCGCGAAAGCGGGGGCCGTCGCGGCCTCCCGCTGAGAATCTCCGGTTATCAACAAACGTAGATAACCTGAGGGAGCCCGACGCGGGTGCGCGATGGCGTCCCCTCCGCGAGCGTGCACGCAAACCCTTTTCTCCCTCCCCCTCTTTCGCGCTCCCCGCGCCGCGGTAACTCAGTTTGGGAGAGTGCGAGACTGAAGATCTCGAAGTCGCCGGTTCGAGCCCGGCCCGCGGCATGACCCCCCATCGCCCGCCCCTGCCCCCTCATCGGCCCGCCCTTTTCAGGACGATCAACGCGGTCGTCGTGATCCACAGGCTCGGGCGACCGGGCACCTCCAGGCCGAGCGGATAGAACGGCCCGCGCGTCCGGTACTCCGGGTCCTCGGAATCCGGGTGCAGCGCGTCCATGTTCCAGCTCCCATCGCGGTTCCGCATCCCTTCGAGCCGGCCCAGGGCCGGCCGCATCCGGGGGTCGTCGCCGTACCCGAGCGCCGTGAGCACGTCGAGGCCGACGAGCAGGTCGTAGAAGTAGTGGACCGGGTAGTGCAGCCGGAACCACGGCGCGTACGGGGTCCGCCCCTCGCGGAACAGGCGGCGGTCCAGGTAGAACTCGGCGCCGCGCTCGATCGCCCGCTCGACGGCCGCGGACCGCGCGCCCGCCGGAAGCGCCGCGAACGCGGCCAGGGCCTCCCAGCAATCCAGCGTCCCGGTGCG
>DATBXC010000185.1:0-3535 GCA_036514455.1 Thermoplasmata archaeon
CGGAAGCGGCGGTGGCCCCACCCGTCCGCGTTCGGGGTGACGACCGCGAGGACCCCGCCCGGCTTGAGCGCCCGCCGGCACGCCTCGAGGGCGCGGACGGGGTCGATCACGTGCTCGATCACGTGGCTCATCGTGACCGCGTCGAACGCGTCCTCCGGGAGGCTCCCCGGCTCGATCGGGCGCTCAATCACCTCCAACCCGCGGTCCCGCGCGACGGCCGCGGCCCTCGGGTCCGGCTCGAGCCCCGCGACGCGCCAGCCGAGGTCGCGCATGGACCGGAGGAACGCGCCGTCCCCGCATCCCACATCGAGCAGCCGGCCCCGCGGCGGGCCCCGCACGGACCGGAACTCCCGCTCGATTGACTCGCGAAGGAGCGGGAAGAGGCGGAGGAGCCAGGCGAACCGCGCATCCCCGCCCTCGAGGGGCGCGTACCCGAGGCGGGCGAGGACGGCCCTCCGCGCGCGGGCGCCGAGGGGAGTGGGCGGCGGGCCGTCCGGTGCCGCGTGCGTGTAGTACGCGGTGTAAAGCTTGCCGATGTCCTCGGGCCGGGGCCTGGGGTCGAGCCAGAGGTGGCGGCACGCGGGGCACTGTCGGAGCGACCACGTCCCGGGGGCGTCCCAGTACCGATCCCGGAGGTCCCGATACAGGATCCGACCGTCCGCCCCACACAGGGGGCAGGCGGGGGCGTCCTCCACGGCGACCCCCTCGTTGTCCCTCATGCCGTCCGGCGCAAGGGCCACCGGGGATAGGTTGTTTTCCGTGCGCGTCGGACGGGCCGGCGCACCGGGCGGCGGAAGAGGCTTATCTAGGCGGGAGCGATGCGGCCCGGAGGCCCCGCATGATCGAAGGCGTGAAGGTCCGTCCACTCAAGCCGATCTACGACGAGCGCGGGTACCTGATGGAGATGCTCCGCTCGGACTGGCCGGAGTTCTCCAAGTTCGGACAGGTGTACGTCACGGTCGCGTACCCGGGCGTCGTGAAGGGGTGGCACTACCACAAGGTCCAGACGGACAACTTCATCGTCGTGAAGGGGACCGCGAAGGTCGTGTGCTACGACAACCGCCCGGGCTCGCGGACGAAGGGCGAGGTGGACGAGTTCTTCCCCGGGGAGCGGAACCCGCTCCTGATCCAGATCCCGCCGCCCGTCGTCCACGGGTTCAAGGCGATCGGCGGCGAGGCCGCGTACCTCGTGAGCGTGCCCACGGAGCTGTACCGGTACGAGGGCCCGGACGAGTACCGGATCCCCGCGGACTCGCCCGACATCCCGTACCGCTGGGACGTCGTCATGAGGTGAGCCCGCAGGCTCACAGGTAGAGGGTGCTGTTCTCCCCGACGATCAGCCGCTGCCCCTTCGGGAGGCGGCCCTCCGCGGAGCGGACCTCCGCGTGGCGCCCGATCAGGCTGTTCACGATCTTGTGCGGGGTCTCGATCACGGCGTCGCCGACGACGATCGAGGCCTCGATGTCCGCGCCGACGAGGCGGGAGTGGTCCCCGATCGACGTGTACGGCCCGACGTACGTCCCCGGCCCGATCACGCAGTCCCTCCCGATCACCACGGGCCCGCGGACGACGCTGTCCCGCGCTACGACGGTCCCCGCCCCGATCTGCACGCGGCCGAGGACCTGCCCTCCCTCCTCGACCCGCCCCTCGTTCCGCGGCTCGATGTCCTCGAGGATCAGGTGGTTCGCCTCGAGGATGTCCTCGGGCCGGCCCGTGTCCTTCCACCAGCCCTTCACCGTGTACGCCGTGACCCGCGCCCCGGACGTGCGGAGGCTCTCGATCGCCTCCGTGATCTCGAGCTCGTTCCGCCACGACGGCCGGAGGCGGTCGATGACCGGGAAGATCGAGGGCCGCAGGAGGTAGATCCCGACGAGCGCGAGATCGCTCTTGGGCTCCTTCGGCTTCTCCACGAGGGAGGCAATCGTCCCGTCGGGCCCGAGCTCCGCGACGCCGAACCGCTCGGGATGCGCCATGGGGCAGAGCAGGACGCCCGCCTCCGCCCCGCCCTTCCGGAACTCCGCGACCATCGCGCGGATCCCGCCCTTCAGGAGGTTGTCCCCTAGGTACACGCAGAACGCGTCGTCCCCGACGAAGTCCCGCGCGCACGCGATCGCGTGGGCGATCCCCTTCGGGGCGCCCTGGACGATGTACGTGAAGCGGACGCCGTACAGCGACCCGTCGCCGAGAAGCTCCCGCACCTTCTCCGGCATGTTGTCGCCCAAGACCACGCCGATGTCGGTGATCCCCGCGTCGCGCAGGTCCTCGATGCAGTACAGGACGTTCGGCTTGTTCGCGATCGGGATCAGCTGCTTCGGGCCCGTGTGCGTGAGCGGCCGCAGGCGGGTGCCGTGGCCCCCGGTCAGGACGACGCCCTTCATTCCGACCGCCTCATGTCCTCCAGCGCCTCGCGGAACGTCGGAACCGGGATATCAGGGAATCGGCCCAGCCGCCGCGAGGCGAGGCACGACTTCGCGGGCCGCGGGGCGGCGAGCCGCGCCCCCGCCATCGTCGTCGGCCTGAGCAGCTCCCGCGGGAGCCGGAACACGTCCGCCACCGCCTCCCCCGCCTCCAGGCGGGTGTGGCAGACCGCCGTCGCGACGTGGACGACGTCGGACGCGCCCTTCTCGAGGAGGTCGAGCGCGGCGCGGGCGACGTGGGGCACGTACGAGGGCGAGACCCACTGGTCCGTGAACAGGGGGACCGGCTCACCCCGCCGGAGGCGGTTCACGACCGTCGTCACGCTGTTCTCCTTCCCCCGGAGGCGGTTCCATCCGAAGTTCGCGCACGTCCGGATCACGAGCGCCGACGGGAGGGCCGCGAGGGCGTTCCGCTCCCCCTCCAGCTTCGTCCGCCCGTAGACGCTCAGGGGGTTCGGGGCCTTGTCCTCGTCCGACGGGCCTTCGCGTCCGTCGAACACGTAGTCCGTGGAGAAGTGGACGAGGCGGGCGCCGATCCCGCGGCACGCCTCCGCGACCGTCCCGGGGGCGAGGGCGTTCAACCGGTGGGCGAGGTCGGGGCGGGCCTCGCACCCGTCGACGTGGGTCATCGCCGCGGCGAGGGCGACGAGGGCGGGCCGCGTGTCTGCGATCAGCCGTCCGCCGGCGTCGGTGTCCGCGAGGTCGAGAGGCCGGAGCCCGTCCACCGGTTCTCCGGAGTACGTCCCGGTGACGCGGTCCCCGCGGGCCCCCGCCTCCCGCGCAAGGGCCTGGCCCAGCAGGCCGCTGGCGCCGATCACGAGGACGTCCCGCACGGGCTGCGGAAACGCGGGAGGGATGAAAACCTTGGCGCCCTCGAAGGGTTATGTAGGCCTCCCGCCATGGCGGCCGCGATGCGGCTCCTCGTCACGGGCGGGGCGGGGTTCATCGGTTCGAACTTCGCTCGCCTGGCGGTGGGCAAGGGCCACGACGTCGTCGTCCTGGACAAGCTCACGTACGCGGGGAACCTCGAGAACCTCCGGGACCTGCTCGATGCGGGCCGCGTGTCGTTCGTGCGGGGGGACGTGTGCGACGCCTCCGCCGTGGCCGGGACAATCCGC
>DATBXC010000186.1:0-48759 GCA_036514455.1 Thermoplasmata archaeon
CGAGGTGATCCTCGTGGACCCGCAGCACCCCGCGATCAAGAACGACCCGAAGATCAACTGGATCTGCGAGCCCCAGCACCGCGGCCGCGCGTTCCGCGGCCTCACGAGCGCGGGCCGGAAGGGCCGGGGCCTCATGTACAAAGGGAAGGGCGTCGAGAAGAACCGGCCGAGCATTGGGGCCCACGACCGGAAGGGCAAGTAGGTCACGCCGCGCGGATCCGCTCCGCGAGCGCCCGCACCTCGCCCGCATCCATCCCAACCACCGGATGGAACACGGGCACGCTGAGAGCGGGCTTCTCGTCCGGAATCTCGTCCACGCGCGTCCCCGTGAACACGGCCTCGGACCGCGAGGCCTTCACGAGGTCCGCGAGATCCTGCCCGGGTTCGTACGAAAGGACCTTCAGGTGGGTGTCCCACCGACGGAGTGGCTCGTGGGCCGCCGACCCGTCGGGCGCCGCGATTGTGACCTTGCACCCGCGCTTCATCGCGAGCCACGCCGCGGCCATGCCCGCCTCGGAGTCCACGAGCGCGACGGCCCGCCCCTGGCTCCCCATCGGGAGACCGCCGGGGCCGTCGACGACCTTGTCGAACACGTAGGCCTTGTTCTCCCGCACCTCGACCCGGACCTCCACCTCCGGGGAGGAGAGGTCCACACGGGCCCCCGGGACCGCCTCTTGGATCCGCCGGCCCAGGAGCGTCGCGAGGTCCTGGCTCGAGTACGTGTGGGTCCCGGAGCGGCGCGCACGGATCGCGAAGCTCCCGCCCCCGCGGAGCCGCGCCTTCGCGACGTCCACCGCCAGGGATGCGACCGCCTCCGGCTCGCTCGACGTCTCCCGGGCGGGGCTGAACGAGACGATCCCGAACACCCGGCGCAGGGCCCCGGTCGCGGCCGCGAGGTCGTTCGCGTCCACGTACACCCGCCCGCGGTCCGAGCGGGTGAGGCACTCGATCCCCTCCGCCGCGAACAGGTCCTGGATGTTCCCGACGAGGCGGTCGAGGAGCTGCTTCCGCACGTACGGGGACTTCAGGCCGAGTTCCCCGAACCGCACGAGGATGACCATCGCGCCTCCGAAAGGCGACCGCACGATAAAGCGTCTCGCGAGCCTTTAAGTGAGGGCGGCGAATCCGCGCAGCGTGGACGCGACCACCCTCCTTCTCCAGGCCGTCCTCGTCTTCGCGGTCGCGTTCATCTACGCGAACCTGGGCCTCGGGGGCGGGCTCCTGTTCGTCCCGATCCTCCTGTCCACGGGCGTCGGCGCGAGCGCCGTGGCGGTGCCGATTTCCCTCACGTTCACGATCGCGACCGCGACGTCCTCCGTGATCAACCATCGCCGGAAGGGGTTCGTGGACTTCCGCCTCGGCGGGACGCTCGTGGCGGGCGCGCTCGTCGGTGCGGTCGTCGGGACGTTCTTCACCCTGCTGTTCCTGGTCGACGCGTGGACGTTCAAGGCCTTCTTCACGGGGGTCCTGCTCGTCTTCGGGGCGTACATACTCGTCGACTGGGTCCGGAACGCGCGGGACGTGGATGAAGACGACGACGCGAAGATGAGCCCGTCCCGGAAGGCGGGGGTCACCGCGGCGACCGTCGGCTCCGGCTTCCTTTCCGGGAGCATGGGGATTGGCGGCGGGCTGCTGAACGTCCCCCTCCTGGTGTACGGCCTTGGGCGCAAGACGCGGAAGGCGATCGGCACGTCCTCCCTGCTGATCATCCCGACCGCCGCGGTGGGCTTCACGACGTACGTCGCCAGCCTGGCCTTCCGGCCTGCCGGGCTCGCGTGGCCGCCCGAGTTCGTCCTGATCCCGGTCCTGTTCCCGATTGTCTTCGTGGGCGCGTACCTCGGTTCTCGGTGGGGCCTCCGCGCCCTCCAGACCCGCCCCGTTGCGCTGATTTTCATCCTCGTCGTGTTCGTCGCGGCCGCCAAGCTCGTGTACGATCTCGTGGTCGCGTGACGCCCCGCGCCTGACAAACCTTCATATCGCGACGCAGGATGCGAGGGGCCTGCGGGATGGGATGAGGCGCTCCTCTCCAGACGGCCAGAGATGGTTCTACGCGTACCTCCCGAACGGGATGGCGGGCGGCACGACCTCCCCCTTGATCCCGCTCTTCACGCGCGTCCTCGGGGGCTCCGTCGCGGACGTCGGCGCGGTCGCGGCCGCGTCGAGCATCGCGTCCGTCCCCGCCTTCATGGCGTGGGGGAGCCTCTCGGACCGCCTCCACCGCCGCAAGGCGTTCGTCCTGATCGGTTTCTTCGGCCTCGCCCTCTCCCTGTTCCTCATGGGGATCAGCCGGAACGTCGCGGACTTCTACGTCGTGAACCTGCTGGCGGGCGTCCTCGGGGCCGCGAGCGCCCCCGTGGGCACGGTCCTGATCCTGGAGACGACGAAGCAGCAGGACTGGCCCTCCCGCATCGCCGTCTTCTCCCGCGTCGGCGGGATCGGTTGGGTCACGGGCCTCGTCCTCGGCGTCGTGTGGCTCCAGGTTCTGCCCCTACCGGAGGGCGCGGACATGCGGTTCCTGTTCGTGATCGGGTCCGCGCTCGCGCTGCTCTCCGGCGTCCTCGCGTGGCGGTGGATCGGCGAGCCCGTGAAGAAAGTCGAACGCCACCGCCTCGACTTCGTCGACGTGTACTGGCGGGTCGAGCGGCTCCGGTACCTCCCGATGCGCCTCCTCTACTACCTGGACCTCCGGAACCACGCGGGCCGGCGGCACCGCTCCCCCGCCCTGACCCGGTACCTCGCGACGGTCTTCCTCCTGTTCTCCGGCTTCACCGCGTTCTACGCGATCTTCCCCGTGTACCTCCGGGACGCCGCGGGCCTGACGACGGCCCAGGTGTTCCTCGTGTTCGTCGCGAGCCAGGTCGCCTCCGCCCTCGCGTACGGGCGCGTCGGGCGGTGGGTGCGGGCGAAGGGCGGGCGGCGCGTGCAGCTGTACGCGTCCGCGGCCCGCGCCCTCCTGTTCCCCTCGTTCCTCGCGATCCCGCTCCTCCCTGGCGGGCCCGCCGTCGCGTTCGCGGCGATCCTCGGGGTCCACGGCCTCGTCGGCCTGTGCTGGGCGGTGATCAACGTCGCGGGCGCCACCGTCGTCTCCGAGCTCGCGCCCGCCGGGGAGAGGTCCGGCGTGCTCGGCGCGTTCAACGCGGTCCAGGGCTTCGGCGCGATCCTCGGGCCGCTGGCGGGCGGCTTCGTCGCCCACCTCTTCGGGTTCGAGTCCGGGTTCCTCGCGGCCTCCGCGTTCGTCGCGGCGGGCGTCCTCCTCCTCGGAGTCCCCGCCCTCGCGCCCGCCGTCCGTACGGAAACTAGGGAGCCTTTATAGAGGGTCCTCGCCTCCCCAGATTCCGGGGTGTTCTCGTGCGGGTCCTCGTGCTCGGCGGGTACGGCATGATGGCGCAGTCGACGGTCCGCGACCTCCTGGGGAGCAAGGGGGTCGACGGGGTCGGGATCGCGGGCCGGAGTGCGGAGAAGGCGAAGGCGTTCGCGAGGGTCCTCCGGGACGACCGCGCGGTCCCCACCCCCGTGGACATCCGGGAGCAGGACACGCTCGTCCGCGTGATGAAGGACTGGGATGTCGTGATCAACTCCGCGTGGTACGACCTGAACGTGATCATCACGGAGGCCGCGATCCGCGCGGGGATCCACTACACGGACCTCGGCGGCCTCTACAACCTGACCCTTAAGCAGATGAAGCTCGACCGGAAGGCGAAGGACGCGGGGGTCACGTGCCTCCTCGGGATGGGCTCGACCCCGGGCACCATGAACGTGATGGGCGCGTACGGCGCATCGAAGCTGGACCGGATCACGAAGGTCCGCCTGCGGTCGAGCGGGGCCGTCGTGCGGGGCGGGGAGCCCGGGCTCTTCACCCCGCCGTACGCGATCCGCACGATCCTCGACGAGTTCCAGCTCGACTGCCCGATCCTCCGGAAAGGCAGGATCCAGATGGTCCCCGCGCGGTCCGGCCTCGAGCGGATGGAGTTCGACCCGCCCGTCGGGAAGGTCGAGGGCTACTACACAATCCACTCCGAGCTCGCCACGATGCCGCAGACCCTCGGGAAGGGCGTCCAGGAGATGGACTTCATCGTCGCGTTCTCCCCCGAGTTCCGCCAGACCGTCTCGACGGTGTGCGCGCTCGGGCTGGCCCGCCACGAGCCCATCGCCGTGGGAGGACAGAAGGTCGATCCATTCGATGCCACCTCTTCCCTGATCGAGTCCCTCCCGAAGCCGCAGGAGGCCGAGCTCGACGTCGACGTGCAGCGGTGCGAGCTGATCGGCGAGAAGGACGGCCATCCTGTGACCCTGCGGTACGAGGCCTGGACATGGCCCCACGAGCGGTGGAACCTGGGCGGAGGGACCGTGGACACCGGCGTGCCGCCGTCGATCGCCGCGCAGTGGCTCGCGGCGGGACGGGTGAAGGCGAAGGGCACGGTCCCGCCCGAGGTCGCGCTCGACCCGCTCCCGTACTTCAAGGAGCTCGCGGCACAGGGCCGCGGAATCCGCATCGTCGAGGTCGCGGAGGAGCGGCGGGCGCTGAACTAGGGGGCATCTCCATGGCGCGCGACAAGGTCCGCGGGTCCGAGCGGCTGCTGAGGGAGCGGAACGAGGTCATCCCGCGGAGCGTCCGCACGGGCACGGACCTCTTCGTCGTGCGGGCGGAGGGCCACACCCTCTGGGACGCGGACGGCCGCGCGTACACGGACCTCACGGGCGGAATCGGCGTCACGAGCACGGGCCACCGCCCCGCCCGCGTCGTGAAGGCGCTGAAGGACCAGATTGACCGCTACCTCCACGTCTGCTTCATGGTCTTCAACTACGAGCCCTACGTCGAGCTCGCGAAGGCCCTGCGGGCCGTCGCGCCCCTCCCGGGCGGGAAGAGCGCGTTCTTCAACAGCGGCGCGGAGGCGGTGGAGAACGCGGTGAAGATCGCGCGGGCGTACACGAAGCGCCCCGGCGCGATCTCGTTTTTGAACTCCTTCCACGGGCGCACCCTGCTGACCCTCTCCCTCACGGGCAAGTACGCGCCGTACAAGGTCGGGTTCGAGCCCTTCGTGCCCCACGTGTACCAGGCGCCGTACCCGTACCACTACCGGTGCCCGCCCGGGCACTCGGAATCGGAGTGCGGGGACCGGGCCCTCGAGGGGATCGAGGCCGTCTTCCACTCCCAGGCGCCCGCGGACAAGGTCGCGGCGATCGTGTTCGAACCGGTCCAGGGGGAGGGTGGGTTCGTCGTCCCGCCGCGGGACTTCGTCCGGGGCCTGAGGACGCTCTGCTCCGACCACGGCATCGTGTTCGTGGACGACGAGGTCCAGGCGGGGATGGGCCGCACCGCGAAGATGTTCGCGATCGAGCACTTCGGGGTCGAGCCCGACCTCGTGACGACCGCGAAGGCGCTGGGCGGGGGCCTCCCGATCAGCGGCGTCACGGGCCGCCCGGAGATCATGGACGCCCCGGTCCCGGGGTCCGTGGGCGGGACGTTCGGCGGGAACCCGCTCTCCTGCGTGGCGGCGCTCGAGAACCTCGCGCTGATCAAGGCGTCCCTGCCCGCGGCGGAGCGGCTCGGGCGCGCGATCCGGAAGCGGCTCGAGGAGATGCGGGAGGCCCACGAGCTCGTCGGTGACGTCCGGGGTCTGGGGTGCATGCAGGCCCTCGAGCTCGTGAAGGACCGGAAATCGAAGGAGCCGGCGAAGGACGAGACGAAGGCGGTCCAGAACGAGGCCCGTGAGAACGGACTCCTCGTGCTCACCGCCGGATGGCACGACAACGTGATTCGCTTGCTCCCGCCAATCACAATGCCGGTGGACGCGCTCGACACCGCGCTCGACGTCCTTGGCGCTGCGATCGGAAAAGTGGAGAGGGAACGCCGCACGTGATCCGTGCCCACACGCCGATAGAGCGGATGACGATGCCGCTTTTCCAGCTTCGATGCCGGGTTCCGGCGTTGCTATCGAATTCGATAATTCCGGGGTTATACGAATCGAAGGCTTCGCGGAGGCGGCCCGGCTGTAACGGCTCTTGCGAAATGTATAATACGATTCCGGGCGTTAGGGATAACGGGTAATTCGCGGGGGAGCGGAGACCCTTTTCTGCTGCTTCGCGGGTTAGGAGGATGAGTCCGGTGAAGCGAGCGGTGGCGTTGGTGGCGCTCGCCCTTGTGGCGAGCGGTGGCTTTGTCGCCTTGATCGGCTGGAGCGCGGGCTCGGCTGGGAGCGACGAGGATGTGGGCCCCATGCGCGCAGGGGCCTACACCTGGAAATTCTATGACTTCTTCAACGTGCCGTACGACACGTGGTGGACGGACACGGGTCAGCGCCCGCGCGTGTATGGGGACGTGGTCCTGTCCACCGCGTACCCGTACACAAACTGGTACCCGTGGGCGGAGGACAAGAACGACCCGACGATCTACACGTCGTACCGGATTGACATGGGCGCCACGGGCACGACGGGCTGGACCCAGGACAATCCCGTGATCCTCCCGAGGTTCGGCTCGGGGACCGTAATCGCGCCGATTACCCTGGACTGGTACATGCAGTACATCTCGAACACGCGGCGCACGGAACTCGCGGGCGCGGGATGCTTCATCCCGTCCGGCGCGATGGACGGCTTCATCATGGAGGTCCAGTCAACCTTCTCGATGGACCTCGCCACCGCCGCCGTCCTCTTCGGGGTCACAGGGGACCCGGCGACGTGGTGGGACGCGAACACGAACCCCGGCTGTACGGACTACGGCGCGCTCGAGGTGGACTGGGAGATGTGGCTCTCGGACCTCGGGAACGGGGTGTACGATGTCTACAATTCGTACGAGTACGTCTACGGGCCCTGGTTCACGGATGTTGGTTACTCGATCAGCGGGAACACGATCACCGTGAGCTTCCACCACGTCACGTGGGGAATCGAGGTCCTGATGGCCCGCTGGATGTACTGGGGCTCGACGACGTACGAGAGCATGGGGACCCCGGTGGGTTGGTGGCCGTGGGAGCTCGCGTGGTTCGAGGACTACCACCTGACGGGGATCCTCGGGTCGACCTCCGACTTCCAGCTGACGACCGTGATGGCGTACCACTTCGCGGCCTCCGCGCTGACCGGTCCGGACGGGGCCTGGGGCACCGCGGACGACGCGTCGACCTGGGTGTTCCAGCCGTACCTGTCCGACTACCTGTACTCGGGCCGCGACCACCCGGTGTCGGAGTTGGACCCGTACATCGGGCGGGACACGCGCAAGACGACGCCCGGCTCGATCTACTACGGTGACCTCGGACCGTACAGCTTCGTCCCGAAGGAGTGGGACCTGCTCGCGGGGGAGAGCGTTACCTGGGACTTCCCGGAGGGCAACGTCGTCTGGTATAGCCCGCAGTCCCCGGAGACGTCGGACCCGGCGACCCTGCTCTACACGACGGGGCCGCTGACCCTCGTCAACCGGCTCCCGACCGGGTTCGGGACGTGGGACGAGGCAACGAACTCGCTGACGGTGACGGGACCCCTTGACGGCGCGCTGCCGGCGAACCCGGACTACGGGACGCCGTACGTCGAGATCGGCACGGAGACGGCGCCGCCGCCGGTTGTTGAGCACCTCGCGGACCTCGTTCGGAAGTCCGCGTGGCCGGAGCGGCACCACTACGTGATCGGCCGGGACCCGGACGGGACGCAGACCCTGTACGGGAAGGTCGAGAACCTCGGCACGGAGGACACCGCCGTGCTCGTCCGGTTCTCCGTCGCGAAGAACGGCGGGCCCGCCACGGGGTACGACTCTGCCACGACGGTTCTGGCGCCCGGGCAGCGGATGGACCTGACGGCCGGCCTCACCGGGCTGACTCCCGGGAAGTACGGCGTGTCCGCCCAGGCCTGGTACGACTCGGACGGGGACGGAATCCCGGACACCGCGGGCGCGAAGGTGAAGCAGTTCTCCTTCGCGGTCGTCCCTTAGGCGAACGCACGGGGGCCTCACGGCCCCCGGATTTCATTTTTTCCTCCGCGCGAAGCGAGCGGAGACGCGGAGCGTTCCTCGCGTCCGTTCGACCGGTGCGCAAGCGTTTATTTATACCGTTCCGGGAATCCCACTGCACAGTAGTCTCGAAGGGAGGGGAACAGGTTTGGAAGTGGTACCCGAAGCCCCCGCGGCGCCGCCTCAGGGGACACCTCCGGAGCCCGAGAAGAAACGGAAGAAACTCCTCGCGCTCGTTCTGGCGGTGGTGATCGTGCTTGCGACAATCGGGATCGCCGCCGTGCTCGTGACCACGAGCCGACCGCCGTCGCGGATCCTCGGCCGGGTCGAGGTCGTTCCGCCCACCTCCACAATTGGGGTCGGGGGAACGAAGGTGTACACCGCCCTCGCGTACGACGCGGCGGACGCCCCGATCAGCTTCACGGCCCTCAGCGTCCAGTGGTCCGTCGCGCCCGCCTCGCTCGGGACGTTCACGAACGTCACGGCCGTGAACACCGTTTTCACGGGCTCGGAGGCCGGCACGGGGACCATTACTGCGCAGGTCACGTTCGAGGGACAGACGAAATCGGGGACGGCGACGATCACAGTGGTTGCGGAATCGAACTGGGCCACCGTCCTGGAATTCACAGGGCTCCCCGCTTCTGCGAAGGTGGGCGCGGCCCTGACGGGCACGGTACGCATCCTGGACCGGTTCTCGCAGCCGTACGCGGACTACGTCGGCACGGTCCGGTTCACGTCCGCACCCCCGGTCGGCGCGACGTTGCCCGCGGCCTACCCGTTCACCGCGGGGGACGCCGGGACTCACACTTTCACGAACGGGTTCACCTTCACGAACCCCGGCTCGTATACGGTGACGGCGCGGGACGCGGCGAACGCCACCCTGACCGCGACGCTGAGCATCACGATCAACCCGTTGGTGGCTCCCGTCGCGGGCGCGACGGCGACGGAGAACCGGTTCGTCGTGTCCTTCGATGGATCCCTTTCTTCGGACGCCGACGGGACGATCGTGTCCTTCTCCTGGGATTGGGGGGACGGCACGCCCGCCGGGAGCGGGGTGGCGCCCACCCACACGTACGCGGGTCAGGGCACCTATACCGTGACCCTCACCGTGACGGACGACGACGCCCTCACGGACACGTTCGGGCTGACCGTTTCCCTGTGGCCGCCGGTCGCCGCATTCACCGTCGGGTTCGCCGGGATGACCGTCAATGTGGACGCATCGACGACGACGGACGCGGATGCGAACATCGTCTCGTACTCCTGGGACTGGGGCGATGGGACCCTCGCGGGCAGCGGCGTCACCGCGAGCCACACGTATGCCGCGGAGGGAGCCTATTCGATCACCCTGACGGTGACCGACGCGGACGGGTTCACGGACTCTGCCCCGCAATCGATCAGCTTGCGGCGCCCCACGGCGAGTTTCACCGCCTCGATCCCTCGGGAGTCCGTCAGTGTCGACGCGTCCGCCTCCTCGGACCCGGACGGGACAATCGTCGTGTACTCCTGGGACTGGGGCGATGGGACCCCCGCGGGCAGCGGCGTCACCGCCGTCCACACGTATATGACCGCGGGCTCGAAGACGATCGTCCTCACCGTCACGGACGATCAGGGTCTCCAGGGAAGCACGTCCCAGACCGTCCTCCCGCGGTTCGCCCCCGTCGCGTGCTTCGTCGCATCGACGAACCTCCTCGTCGTGGATGTGGACGCGGCCTGCACGACGGACGTGGATGCGAACATCGTCTCGTACTCCTGGGACTGGGGCGACGGGACGCCCGCGGGGAGCGGCGTGACCGCGACGCACACATACGGGGCCGCGGGGACGTACACGATCACCCTGAACGTCACGGATGCGGATGGGTTCTGGAGTCTCGCCTCGAGGGATGTCACCGTGAGCGGGACCCTGTTCCCGCCCGTCCCGTGCTTCACCCTGCTCGTGAACGGAGCGGCGGAGCGCCTGGAGGTCGATGCGAGTTGCTCGTCCGACGCGGACGGGTTCATCGCCACGTACTCCTGGGACTGGGGCGACGGGACGCCCGCGGGGAGCGGCGTGACCGCGACCCACGTGTACGCTTCCCCTGGGCTGTACCCGGTCAACTTGACCATTACGGACGACGACGGACTGGTGAACTGGACCGTCCAGTCCGTCTCGTGGTTCCCGCCGACCGCGTGCTTCGCGGTCTCCCGCAATGGATACACGGTCAACGTCGACGCGACATGCTCGTCGGATTCCGACGGACCCATCGCCACGTACTCCTGGGACTGGGGCGACGGGACGCCCGCGGGAAGCGGCGTGACCGCGAGCCACACGTACGCGGGCCCCGGCGTGTACGCGATCACTCTTGCGGTCGCCGACACCGATGGGTTCCGCCGGACCACGCCGTCATCCGTGTCGATGTTCCCGCCCGCGGCCCTGTTCGACCTCTCCACAGTGCTGTTCACGGTCAACGTCGACGCGTCCGCCTCCTCGGACCCGGACGGGACGATCGTCTCGTTTTCCTGGGACTGGGGCGACGGGACGCCCGCGGGAAGCGGCGTGACCGCGACGCACACATACGCGGGCGCGGGCAGGTACACGGTGGCCTTGACGGTCACGGACAACGACGGGTTCACGGCCTCGGCGCAAAAGGATGCGAGCGTGAACGGGACGACGCTCGACTACACCTTCTACGACTTCTTCAACGTCCCGCTCGACACGTGGTGGACGGACACCCAGCAGCGCCAGCGCGTGTACGGGGACGTCGTCCTCAACAACGCGTACCCGTACATCACGTGGTATCCGTGGGCGGAGGACCGGAACGACCCCACGATTTACACGATGTACAGGATGGATGTCGAGGGCCGGAACCTCCCCGGCTACTCGGTCGACGACCCGGTGATGCTCCCAAGGTTCGGACCGAACCTCCCGGGCGGCTCCGTCCAGATGGACCTGTACATGCAGTACGTCTCGAATGCCCGCCGGAACGATCTCCGGACTTCCTGCATCTTCATCCCGGCCGGCAACATGGACGGGTTCATCATCGAAGTCCAAGGCACGTTCACGATGAACACATCCACGTCGCGAGAGCTGTTCAACGTCGTCGGCGACCCCGCCACATGGTGGCCGGCGAACACGCAGCCCGGCTGCACGAACTATGGGGCGTTCGAGTCCCAGTACGAGACGTGGCTGATGAACCAGGGGAACGTCGTGTACGACGTCTACAACGCGTTCGAGTACACGTACTCGCCCTGGGTCACAGACATCTCCGCCACCTACGACGCGGTGAGCGACGTCACCACGGTGACGTTCCACCACATTACGTGGGGCGGCGAGGTGTTGTACGCCCGCTGGTTCTACTGGGGGACCACAGATTACGCGGCCGGGACCCCGATGGGATGGTGGGGCCAGGAGCTCGGCTGGTTCGAGAACTGGACCTTCAACGCAACGATATCGAACGACCTCGACTTCCGCCTCACGACCGCGCTCGCGTACCAGTTCAGCAACGTCGGGACGATCGGCAACGATGGGATCTGGAACACCGCGGACGACAACTCGACGTGGGTCTGGGAGCCAATGCTCATGGACTATTTGTATCAGACCATCGCGCACCCGCGGTCGGAGCTGACGCCGTACCAGGCCCGCCAGTACCTGCACACACAAATCGGGAGCATCTACTACGGAACGAACTACCGGTACGAGTACGTCCCGATCACATGGAACCTCCGTCTCGGCGGAACGTGGACGTTCAAGTTCCCGACGGGCTCCGTGTGGTTCTACGACCCGTTCCCGAGCCTTGAAAACTCCAATCCGGCCGACCTTGTCCACTACGCGACGTCGTGGACCCTCGACAGTACGGTCCCTCCGGGAATCGGCACGTGGGACCCGTCCACGTACACACTCCGAGTTGTCGGTCCGACGAACATCGTCGCGCCTCCGAACCCGGACTTCGGGCAGCCGATCGTGGTGATGCGGCCCGGGTAGGCAGGCGCGAGGCCGTCCCGCTTCGGGAACTAGCGACAGCGATGGGCGGTGCCCAGTACGGCGGGTTCGCTAGCTAGAAATAGCGCGCGCACGCTCTCGGAACCGTCCCCTCAGGTGGTTCCCTTGGCCTCCATTCCCGCCGAAGCCGCCCCGACACGCTCGAAGAAGACCCTGTGGCTGGCCATCGTCGTGATCATGGTCGTCCTCGCGGTCGGCGGAATCGCGGCGTACGTCCTTCTGGCACCGAGCCCGAACCAGCCACCCGTGGCGGCCTTCACGTACGTCGTGGACGGGCTCGCCCTCTCGGTCAACGCGGCGGGCTCGACGGACCCGGACGGGGAGATCGCGTCGTACGCGTGGTCCTGGGGGGACGGCGCGACGGGCTCTGGTAGGAGCGCGACCCATACGTACGCGTTCGCCAACGTCGTGACGGTGGTCCTGACGGTGACGGACAACGGGGGAGCGACGGGGGATACCTCCCGCTCGATTCAGCTCGAGGACCGTCCCGCGGCCCGCTTCACCCTCGACCGCGACCTGATGCACGTCGATGTGGACGCGTCTGCGTCCCAAGCCCGGAACGGGACGATTGCGTCGTACGCGTGGGACTGGGGCGACGGGACGCCCGGCGCGAGCGGCGTCACGGCCGCCCACGACTACCGGGCCCTGGGGAAGTACGACGTGACGCTGAACGTAACGGACAGTCGCGGATCGAGTTCGACGGCGGTCCGGATCGCCTCGGTGGCGAACTCGACCGTCGACGTCACGATGTCGGGCTTCTTCGAGATCCCCTACGCGGAGTGGTGGTACTCCCTGCGGGGTCCCGTGTACGGGGACTACGTGCTCGAGAACTCCACGCCCTACACGAACCTGTACCCGTGGGCGGGGGACCTGAACGACACGTTCGTCCACACGAATTTCCGGGAGACGATCAGGGGCCGGAACCTGAGCGGGTACTCCGTCGCGAACCCCGTGTTCTTCCCCGTCCTGAACGCGTCCGTGGCCCCCGCCCCCGGCGCCACGGCGGATGTGGACTGGTATCTGCAGTACATCGACACCCCTCGGAAGAGCCAGCTGACCGCGAGCGGGTGGTTCATCTCCGCCGGTTGGATGGACGGCTTCCTGAGCGAGTGGACGATGTCGGTCACGATGGACTACAACACGAGCCGGAGGGCGTTCAACGTCACCGGGGACCCTGCCGCGTGGTGGGCCGCGAACACGGTCTCCGGGCCGAACCAGGGCTGGCTCGACAACCTGTACGGGAACTGGCTCGAAACCCAGGGCAAGGACACGCTCGACGTGTGGAACGCGTTCGAGTGGTACTACACGGCATTCTACATCGATGTGAGCGCGACGGTCCGGACGAACCCGGACGGCTCGAACACGACGGTCGCGAAGGTGTACCTGATCAGCTGGGGCCAGGAGGTCCTGATCGCCCGTTGGTTCTACTGGGGCAGCGGGACATACCCGGACGGGACCCCCAATGGCTGGCGCAAGGAGGAAGTCGGATGGTTCGAGGACATGACGTTCAACGGGACGCTGAGCGACCACCTCGACCTCGACCTCACGGGTGTGATGGGGTACCAGTTCGTCGCGATCGCGCACCAGGGCTCGGACGGCCTGTGGCGCACGCCGGACGACGTTCCGATGTGGGTCTGGTACCCTCAGCTCATGGACTACATCTACAGCGTGCCGGCCCACCCGAAGTCCGAGCTCGACCGGTGGACCGGGCTGCAAAAGGTGAACGCCCACCCCGGGACCCCGTACTACGGGCAGCCTTTCCAGATCGACTTTGCGTACGTCGCATGGGACTTGGTCGCAGGAGAAACGATTACAATCATCATGCCGACGGGGGATATCCGGTGGTACGATCCGTACACGTCGTACTGGGACGCGACGAGGCAGACGCCGAACTTCTACGGGCCGGACGGTATTCGCGGCACGGCGGACGATGCCGTCTTCCTGGCGCCCGCGAAGTTCCGCGGGATCATCCCGTCCGGCGTCGGATACTGGGACGACGCCACGATGACGGGGTACGTCGCCGGACCCGCGACGGTCGGCGGCGGGAACCCGCCCCTCGACGGACTCCCGCGTTTCGAGTTCGTCCCACGAATCTAGTGGCTCAGGCGAACTTGATCCGGTTCCAGGCGGGAATCAGGAGGTCCTGCGTGACCTGGACCCCCACGTCCTCCTGGTAGTCGCACCTCGCGAGGTCGCCCGCCGTCGGGTAGATTCGGGTGTCCTGGCGCGGGTCGTACCCGTTCGGGTACACGGTGAGCGTCTCGTAGGCGCAATCGTTCGGTGTCGCATACAGGTTCCAGTCCGTGATCGCGGCGCCCTGGTCGCACGTGAGGAAGAAGTCGATGAACTCGTGCGCGAGCCAGAGGTTTCGGGACTCCCGGTGGATCACGGCGTTGTCGATCCACCGCGCGCCCCCCTGCTTCGGGACGAGGTAGTTGACGGGGTAGTTCGAGTTCGAATACGGCTGGACCGCGTACATGATGTCCCCCGACCACGCGTGGTTCGCGTACGTCGTCTCCTGCACCAGGTACGGCCCCTGGTTCTGGGTATTGAACTGGAGCAGGTTCGGCCTCACCTCTCCTAGCAACATCTGTTCGACCTCCCCGATCCTCTCCGGACTGGTCTCGTTCTCCGTCCACTGGTACATGCCGTTGTACGGCGGGTTGGGGTTCCGCGGAATCGAAGTCGGCACATAGCCGAGGTTCAACTGTTCGTCCCATCCGGCCATCTTCATGCCCGCGCCGAGGACCTCCCGCATGTCGTCCAACATGAGCATCCGGTTCTGGAGCGTGTATCCGTTCCACGACGGTCGCCGGAACACGTCCCACCCGAGGCCCTCCATGTCCGCCTCAGAGAACACGGTCGTATTGTACCCGATGCCCGTCGTGCCCCACTGGTAGGGGACCGCCATCCGGGAGCCGTCGGGCCGGAACGCGTACGGCGTCCCGAGGGGCGTGCGGAAGTCCCCGAGGGGCTGCCCATCGTCTAGGTTCACGAGGTTCGGCAGCCACGCCTCGTTCATGTTGTACAGGAGTCCCGCGCGGTCCATGATCTGGGCCATGTAGTTCGTTGGGAACATGACGTCGAACCGCCGGCCGGATGCCGTCACCCACGTGAACAACTCCTCGTTGCTCGTGTAGATCTGGGTCCGGACATCGATGTCCCGGTTGTACACCTGCTTGATGTGGTTCTTGAACGCGACGATGAACGAGCCCGGCCAGTAGTCGTACCACTGCGCGAGGCGGAGCTCGTTCGACGTGAAGACGCCCTCCGGGACCTTCTCGTAGTCCACGACCCCGGGCGAGATCTCATAGGACCGAAGCCCGCCCCGGGTCCCATACCGAATGATCCCGTTCAGCAAGCCTCCGCCGAGGGCCGCGACGCCCGCGATCCCGAGGGCCCCAAGGCCCAGCCTGAGAAACCTCCGGCGGCTCGCATCGAACGGCTTCCCCGGGGGCGTTTCGCTCGCCATCGAACGGTCCATTCAGCGAGCGCACGCGCACGATTTACACTTTCCGGCGCACCCTTAAGACCGTCTCACCGGACGACGACCACGTTCTCGGGGTGCCAGCCGATCTGCACGCGGGAGCCGACGCCCGCGAACTCGCCGAGGTCGCGGATCTGGACCTGGGCCGTGACCCGGTGGCCCGAGTCGAGTTCCACGATGAGCTTCCCGGAGGACCCCGTGTATACCTCGTCCACGACCCTCCCCTCGTACCGGTTCTCGCACGGCTGGGCGTCGGGGCCGACGCGGATTTTCTCGGGACGGATGGCGAGGGTCAGCCTCTGGCCTCGCTCCACCCCGTTCGCGGGGGCCAGCGAGGACATCCCGCCGTGGTCCACGGTCGCCACCCGGTCGACCGCGGTCACCTCCCCGTCGAGCAGGTTCGTCTCCCCGATGAACCCCGCGACGAACTTCGTCGCGGGTCGCTCGTAGATCGCGCGGGCGTCGCCGACCTGCTCGATGCGGCCCTTGTTCATAATCCCGATGTCGTCGGACATCGTGAGGGCCTCCTCCTGGTCGTGGGTGACGAAGATGAACGTGATCCCGACGCGCTTCTGGAGCTTCTTAAGCTCCACTTGCATCGCGCGCCGCAGCTTCAGGTCGAGTGCGCCGAGCGGCTCGTCGAGGAGGAGGACCCGCGGCTCCGTGACGAGGGCCCGCGCGAGGGCGACCCTCTGCCGTTCGCCGCCGCTCAGCTGCCAGATTCGCCGAGCGCCGTATCCGGGCAGCTCGACCAGGCCGAGGGCGGTCGTCACCCTCGACGTGATCTCCCGCTCCGGGACCCGGCGCATTCGGAGCCCGAACGCGATGTTCCCTGCCACATCTAGGTGCGGGAAGAGGGCGAGGCTCTGGAACACCATGCTCGTGTTCCGGAGGTAGGGCGGCAGGTGGGTGACGCGGGATCCGCCGAGGAGCACCTCGCCCCGGGTCGGCCTCTCCAGGCCGCCGATCATCCGGAGGACCGTCGACTTCCCGCTGCCGCTCGGACCAAGGAGCGTGAAGAACCGCCCGCGCTCGATTTTGAATGAGACGTCGTTGACGGCCGTCACATCGTTGTCGAACACCTTCACGAGGTGCTGGACCTCGACGTCATATTCCAAGAGGAATCCCCAGCCCCGTTCCAGGGAGGGCCGGCCTCTATAAAGAGCTTCGCGGCCTGCACCGTTGCCCATGTCTTGTCTATATTAACCCCCGCCCCCTTCCCCGGGGCGGGGAGCGAATGGGTGCGCCGGTCCCTCCCGCAACGGGCCCCGCGCCGGCGTCCGCCGGGGTGGCCCGCGCTCGTGCGAGAGCACCCCGACCGCCGCCGCCCGCGGTCCCAAGCGTGCGGGCGAAGGCCGCTGGCGTCCTTACCGCGCCGGTGACCTGGCTTCTCGTCTTCCTCCTGATCCCCCTCGTCCTCGTCGCGGCGGTCGGCTTCGCGACCGTCCAGTCGAACTACCTCCTCGACTTCGGGCGCCTCACGCCGGAGAACTACGTGGCCGTGTTCAACCCGTCCGGCGAAGCGTTCCGCCTCCTGTGGAGGAGCCTGGGGATCGCGTTCGGGGCGACCGTCGCCTCCCTCGTCGTTGGGTACGCGATGGCGTACTACATCGCCCGCATCGCGAAGGAGAAGTGGCGGGGCATCCTGATGGCCCTCGTCGTGATCCCGTTCTGGGTCACGTTCATCGTCCGCATCTACGGGCTCCTCCTCTTCGTCCGGCCGGACGGCTTTGTGGACGGGTTCTTCCAGACCCTCGGGCTCCCCGGGGTCGGGGACTACTTCGTCACGAACTTCGGGGTGGGCACGGACTCCCTGCTAATCTTCACGCTCGTGTACGTCTGGCTCCCGTTCATGGTGCTCCCCCTGTTCACCTCCCTGAGCAAGATCGACCCGCAGCTCCTCGAGGCGGCGTCCGACCTCGGGGCCTCCCGCCTGCGGGCCTTCTGGAACGTGACCCTGCCGCTGAGCCTCCCCGGAATCGTCACGGGCTCGATCTTCGTGTTCATCACGACCCTGGGGAGCTTCGTGGAGCCGAGCTTTCTCAGCGCGGAGTACATGATTGGGAACTTCGTCGAGACGCAGTTTTCGGGGACCCAGGGCGTCGGGATCCCTCTTGGTGCCGCGGCGTCCGTGTTCATCATCATCTCCACGATGCTCCTCGTCACGATCTACGCCCGATACGCGGAACTCGAGGAGTCGGGGACGTTCGGGGCGGTGAAGAAGCGGGGTCGGCTCGCGACCCTCCTCCGGTTTGTCGGGATTCTGCTCGTCCTCGCGGTGCTCGGCGCTGCGGCGGCATACTTCCTGGCGGGGGCGCTCACCGCGGCGTCCACGGGCGGGATCCTGGATGCCGCCCTCCTCGTCGGGCTGCTGAACCTGTTCTTTGCGTACGCGTATGAGGAGACGGGGGCGACGTTCCGCAGGATCGCCACCTCCGAGAAGCGGCTGGAGACTACGGACGCCGTGGCGGTCCTGTTCGTCGTGGCCGCGGTCTGGCTGGTGGGGCGGTTCGCTCTGTTCTCGGTGGGGGTCGCCGCCCATGGGTGGACCGCGACAAGCGTCGCGGAGATCCTGATTGGCGCAGTCGCGGTGTTCCTCGGGTTCCTCGCGCTCGGCGTGGCGGGCGTCGTCCTGATTCGGAACCGCCGGATTGTGGCGACGCAGTCCTGGATGGCGACGCTACAGCTGCTCACGCAGGGGAAGCACGTCCTCGGCGTCCTCGTCCAGGGAACCACCCGGGCCCTGGATCGCGTCGCGGAGCGAGCGGGCCGCCGTCTCCTGGCGGCCTTTACCGCGATTGTGCTCCTCGTGTTCTTTATGCCCCTGATCCTCATGACGGTCTTCTCGTTCACCGCGGGCTTCAACCCGTCCGCTTGGGAAGGCTTCTCCTTCCGCTGGTACATTGGCGCCGGCGCGGGCGAGGTCGAGCGCGACTTCCTGTTCAAGTGCGACGCCAGCGAGTGCTCCGTCCTGAGCTCCCTCGGGACAAGCGTCGTCGTCGGGGTCGCGTCCGCCTTCCTCTCCCTCATCTTCGGCCTCCTTGCCGCGTTCGCGATTGACCGCTACGCCTTCCGGGGGAAGGCGGTCCTGAACAATGTTATGTATCTGGGCCTCGTGATCCCCAGCATCGTAATGGGGATCTCCCTCTCGATCCTCGTGCGGGTCGCGAACGATTCCATCCTGGGCCCGAACCTCCTTCAGTGGGAGTTCGGACTAGCGTCCCTCATCGTCGGCCACACGACGTTCAACATCCCCCTCGCGACCCTCGTCCTCCTGATCAGCTTCCGGGAGTTCGACAAGTCGCTGGAGGAGG
Organism: Thermoplasmata archaeon; assembly: GCA_036514455.1. Lineage (GTDB taxonomy): Archaea > Thermoplasmatota > Thermoplasmata > RBG-16-68-12 > RBG-16-68-12 > EA-19. The sequence goes on from DATBXC010000186.1 coordinate 18,708, forward strand.
CCGCGATGAACCTCGGCGCGGGGCCGCTCACGACGTTCTTCCGGGTCACGCTCCCGAACATCAAGGCGGGGATCGTGTCCACGCTGCTCCTCACGTTCACGTTCTCGTTCGACGAGTTCCCCGTGTCGCTGTTCCTCGCGGGGTCGAACCCCACGTACCCGATTGTCGCGTGGGGCCTGCTGTCCAAGAAGATTCCGACGCCGGAGGCGAACGCGGCCGCGACCCTAATCCTCGTGATCTCCCTGGTGTTCGTCCTGCTCGCGAACAAGGTGCAAAAGGGCGGGGCCATCTTCCGCTTCTGATCAGGGCGCGAGGTATCCGCCGTCCACCGGGAGGTCCGCGCCCGTGATGAACGCCGCATCGTCGGACGCCAGGAACAGGACCGCGCGGACGACGTCCTCCGGCGTGCCGAGCCGGCCGAGTGGGTGGCGGGCGATCTCAGCTCTCTCCGCCGCGCGCGGGTCCGGTTGATCCCTGAGCCACTCGTCGTACATGTCCGTCCGAATCACGCCGGGGCTCACGGAGTTCACGCGGATGCCATATCTCGCGAGTTCGACGGCCAGGACCTTCGTCAGCAGCAGTGCGCCCGCCTTCGAAGCCGCATACGCCGCCTCGCCCGCGATGCCGACATGCGCGCTGATCGAGCAGTTGTTGACGATCGAACCGCCCCCGCGCCGCCGCATCGCCGACACGACCTCACGGGCCATGAGGAAATAGCCCTTCAGGTTCACCGCGAGCTGGCGGTCCCACTCCCGTTCCGTCGTCGCCTGGACGGGTTTCTGAAGGTAGACGCCCGCGTTGTTGAACAGTACGTCGATGCCCCCGGATGCTCGCAGGACGGACCCGACGAGGCGCCTAACGTCCGCGGAGCGGGACACGTCCCCGCGAAGGAAGCGGACGTCCTCGGACACCCGGCGCAAGGTGCGTACCGCGACCCTCCCGCGGTCCGCCCGTCGGCCGACGATCGCGACCCGGGCTCCCTCCTCCAGGAACGCGCGCGCGGCGGCGAGGCCGATGCCGGAGGTGCCGCCGGTGACGAGTACGACCCGTCCGGAGAAGCGCATGTCTCCTCCCCCACCTGCGGACGGTCGGTCCCGCGATATACTTTGCGTCACACGTGCGGCGGGACCGGTGTCTCTTCCCCGTACTGCGCGACCTGGTTCTTCACGGCCTCGATCATGACCGTGGGCACTTTCGGCCGGTGCCGGCGAGCCTCGCGGGCGATTGCCGCGAGCGCGTTGTCCGCGACCTCGAGGGCGTAGTCGACGTCCTCCTCCGTGTGCTCGGAGCACAGGAACGCGCGCTCGCCGACGTTCGGGATCCCGAACAGGACGTTGTTCCCGAGGCAGTGGATGAACCAGTTCCACCAGCGGTGGTTGTTCGCGTTCAGGGTGTCCCGGAAGTCCCGGATCTCGTCCTGCGTCGTGAAGTACATGTTCCCGATCGAGCCGACGTACTCGACCCACGCGGGGATCTTGCGGTCGTCCGCGAGGTCCTGGAGGCCGGCGAACAGCCTCCGGCCCAAGGCGTTCACGTGGTCGTAGATGCCCGGGTTCTCCCGGAGGATCTGCAGGCACTTCAGGCCCGCCGCGACGCTCACCGGGTGGCCGTTGTACGTCCCCGCGTGGAACGTCCCGTGCTTCCACCCGCGCCCCGGCGTGATTACGTCCATGATCTGGGACTCCCCGCCGAAGCCCGCGAGCTGGAACCCGCCGCCCGCGATCTTCCCGAAGCACGTCAGGTCCGGCGTGACGTCGTAGTACTCCTGCGCCCCGCCGAGGGCGAGGCGGAAGCCCGTGAGCACCTCATCGAAGATCAGGACGATGCCGAGCTGCCGGGTGATGCGGCGGAGGTGCTTCAGGTAGTTCCCCTTGGGGACGATGACCCCGGGCCCGCACAGGACGGGCTCGATGATCACCGCCGCGAGGTCGTCCACGTTCCGCTCGAGGATTTCCGCGGTCGCGTCCACGTCGTTGTACGGGAAAATCACGGTGAGGTCGCTGATCGCCTTCGGGACCCCGCGCCCCATCGGGATCGCCCGATAGTTCCCGTTCATCCGGCGGGCCGTGCGGCTGTCCATGTCCAGGCTCTGGAGCACGTAGTCGTGGGCGCCGTGGTACGCGCCCTCCGCCTTCGCGATCTTGTCCTTGCCCGTGTACGCGCGCGCGGCCCGGAGCGCGTGCATCGTCGCCTCCGTCCCGCTGTTCGCGAGGCGGGCCTTCTTCACGCTCGGGATCGCCTTCCGAAGCGTGTCGAGGTACTCGACGTACAGGGTCGTCGTCACGCCGAGCATCGAGCCGGACTCGAGTTGCCGAATCACCTCGATGGCGATGTCCCGGTTGTTGTGGCCGAGGAGGAGGGACCCGAACCCCATCATGAAGTCGAGGATCTTGTTCCCGTCCACGTCGTAGATGAACCCGCCGTCGCCGTAGTCCGCGAAGAACGGATGGGGCTTGAAGTACCGGATGTTCGACTCGACCCCACCGGGCGTGATGCGGCTCGCCCGCTTGAAGAGCTGCGCGGACCTTCGGTGCCTTGCGAGATACCTGCGGCTGAATCGCTGGGACGGCATGGAGCCACCCCCTCCCTGGGCCCCCGCGTGGCGGGGCGTTGGAGTCCGGCGGTTTGGGGGAACCGAAGCGCGGTCCGAGTTCCCCACAACCCCGAAGACCGCGCTCCGGGGAAGCCGTCTGGACTCACCCAGATCGGGCATCCTAGCCATGGCCGCGGAGGCTATGAATAGCTTTCGAATAGAGGTCGAATCTTGCGAATTACAGAATCCGGGAACGAATTTTCTAGGTCCGGGCTAAAACGGCCGGATCCCGAGTCTGTCCCCCCGTCCTTATATATTGACACTTAACGATTTAAATAGGGCCGAGCGGGCCCCATGCGACGGGCGGCCCGGTCAACGTATATAATGGAGCCGGGGGAGGGCTCCGCGTGCGTTCTCATACACGGGAGTCCATAAACGGACAATGTGTTTCGGTGTCCGTCGAGTCTCCTTACGTCAGGATACGTTCCTCAAGGATACGCTCCCGGATCTCCACGTCCCGCCCTTTGATCGCCCGGAAGACCTTGGCGGGCTCCAGCTGCTCCGGCACGAGGACGCCCGGGCCCGGGGTCTCGTGGTCCAGGACGAGCCGGGCGCCCACCGCGGCGCCCGTGCCGGTGAGCCACGCGGTGCCGCTCGTCCCGTGCCGGCGGCCCGCCCCGACGTGGTCCATCGCGGACCACACAACGTGCGTGACCGGGACGCCGTCCCGCCGTCCGATCGTCTCAACCAGGATTGCGGCGTGGCCCGTGATTTTGCCCGCGAGCGAGCCCGGCGGCGGAATCTTCGCGAGCAACGCCTCGCGGGAGCCCGGCTCCAGGAGCCCGAACCGTCCGATCATCTGGAGGGTCTGGACCGTGTCCGGCAGGAGGGCGAGCTTGAAGTCGACGTTCCTCGGCTTCCGGCCCAGGAACAGGGGGATTGTCTCGACCTCCTCGTGGTTCACGTTGTACACGGGGACGGGCCCGACCGGCGGCGGGAACGGGTACTCCTCTCGCCCGCTGAAGGGCGGGACCTTCCTCCACGCGCCGTCCTCATACACCGTGGCGGGCTGGAGGGTCTCCTCGATGAACACCTCGGGGCTGAACAGGCAGATGAACGGGTGCTCCTCCGAGCGCGCGGTCTCCCCGTCCCGGATCCGCACCGCGTCGACCTCGTCCATCCCGTCCGCGGCGTGTCGCGCGAACACGTTCGCGAGGCCCGGGTCCTCGCCCATCCCCAGGACCGCGGTCCGCCCCGCCCGCCGCCACCGGTCGTGCAGGGCGAGCTGGTCCTTCCCGCCACCCGCGAGGTCCAGGTAGTCCACGCCCCCCTCCAGGGCCGCGTCCATCACCGCCAGGTTGTACTTCGGGAGGGCCGCGTTGATCACGAGCGCGGAGCCGCGCAGGGCGGCCCGCACCGCGTCGTCGTCCGCGAGGTCCAGCGCGAGGGGCCGGACCCGCTTCGATCCCGCCGCCCGCACGAGCGCCTTCGCCCGCCCCGCGTTCACGTCCGCGGCGACGACTTCGCCCACGTCCCGCTCACGTCCCAGGTGCGTCGCGATGACGGTCCCGACCGCCCCGCACCCGAGCAGGAGGACCCGCTTCTCCGGTTTCGCGCCGATGGTGTCGAACCTCGCGCGGCGAACCTGGGTCGGATAGATGAAGCCTCCGAAGAAGGCTCATATAGCGGGCGGTGCCCGCGCCGGCCGGACCGCACCATCCTTATCTAGAACCCGCTCCGTGCCCGCGGGCGCGGTGTTCCAAAGCCTCGTCACCCGGCGCGGGCGCACGCACCGGTACCTCCGGGTCCTGTACCTCTCGAACTTCATCCTGCGGCTCGCGTTCGGGTTCGTCCTCCTCACGCTGCCGTTCTACGTCGTGAAGGACCCGCGGTTCCAGAGCAACACCCTCCTGGCGGTGGCGGTGATTGCGGTCCCGTACCCGTTCGCGGAGATGCTCACCGCGAACTGGTTCGGGTCGATCTCGGACAAGGTGGGGCGGAAGCGGGTGATCGTCACCGGGTCCGCGTGGGCGATGGGGATGGTCCTCCTGTACCCGCTCACCCAGGACACGTTCGCCCTCGCGGCGATCCACGGCCTCCACGGAATCGGCGCCGCCGCCACCGTCGCGCCGTCGATCGCGATGATCGCGGACTACGCGGATCCTCGGGACCGCGGGCGCCAGATGGGGTTCTACGACTACTCCACCTTCGCCGGGTACATCATCGGCGTCGTCCTCGCGGGGGCCCTCATCGAGGCCCTCGGCGGCCTCGGGTTCGACCCGGTCTCCGCCGTCCGCCTCACGTTCCTCCCGATGGCGGCGTTCCTCGGCGTCTCCGCGCTCGTCCTGCAGCTGTACGTCCGGAAGGAGCGCGTGACCGCGGTGAAGGCGAAGCTCTTCGACTTCCGGGACCTCCGGGAGGTGCTGAAGGTCCGCGAGATCGGCGTGCTCCTACCCGTGTGGCTGATCATCTCCACGATCCTGGGGCTCGCCCTCACGTACCTGCCCCGGGTCCTGTTCGAGGCGGAAATCACTGCGATGGGCATCGGCCTCCTGTTCGGGGGCGTCGGGCTCGCCCTCCTCCTGCTCCAGCCCCTGTGGGGGAAGGTGTCGGACGTCGTCGGAAGGGTGCCCGTGATGTTCTACGGCATCCTCAGCATCCTCGGGGTGATCGTGATGGCGGCGCTGTTCTGGTCCCACATCCTCGCGCGGGAGCCGCTGTACCTGGCCCCCGTGGGCCTCCTTGCGCTCGGGGCCGGGGCGTTCGTGCCATCCGCGCTCGCCCTCATGGCGGACACGGCGCCGGAGGCGAAGTACGGGGCGACGATGGGCCTGTACTCGTTCGCCCTCGGGTTCGGGTTCTTCGTCGCGGAGCTCAGCGGGCTCGTGATCATCGCCGTCTACGCGTACTCCATGACCGAGAGCCAGGTGCGGGAGGTGATTGGCGCAGCCCTCCAGGGCCTCTTCTACTTCGCACTCGCCCTGATTGCGGCGGCCGTCCTGCTGATGGTCCGGTTCTTCGTCCTCGGCCGGAAGAAGGAGCGCGACGCGCGGGCCGCGCTGGAGGAGCTGCGGGAGGAGCGGCCCTGATTCTTCCGGTGGAAAAGAGGAGTGCGGCGGCCAGGATTTGAACCTGGGAACCCCTGCGAGATCAGACCCTGAATCTGACGCCTTTGACCATGCTTGGCGACCGCCGCATGGGGGCCTTGCCATGAACGGGGCGGGCAAGAACGTTGCGGTCCGCGGGGCTGCGGGCATGCCGCGGAAGCCTTTTTCCTGCCCCCGCGCATCCGCAGGGGCATGCTCGAACGCCGCGACTACCGCATGATCGCGGACGCGAAGGCGGCCGAGGTCTGGCCGAAGGCGTGGGAGTTCTGGCAACGCGCGGGCTTCGCTCTGTACAACGTCGCGCCGAACCACTTCACCGGCTCCTCCCACTACTCGAAGATCGGCCTGAGCCGCGAGGTCGAGCTCCGGCTCGTGGAGGCGAACAACGCGGTGTACGTCGACCTCGCGTTCCGGGCCCGCTTCACGGAGGCGGGCGCGGTCGGGGGCGCGGCCGCGGCGGTCCTGTTCTGGCCCGTGGCGGTCGTCGGCGGGGCCCTCTCGTGGTCCGAGTACGAGAACGAGGCGAGGGCCCTGCTTGCGACCTTCTGGCACCACCTGTGGCAGGCGACCGGGAAGCCGAGCCAGATCCTGTTCGCGACGGCCCCGTCGTTCGGGCAGCCGTACACGGTGATGCCCCCGCCGCCCCCCGCGTCCACGGTCGCGAAGGTGTGCGCGAAGTGCGGGGCCGCGATGGCCGCGGAGTGGAAGGTCTGCCCGTACTGCGGCGCGCCCTCGGGGTGAGGGCGGCGGGCGCTAGCCCTTCTTCATGATCTTCATGAACCCGGAGGACTCGAAGACCTGGAGGCTCCGCTTCTGGAGGACGTCCTCGAACTCCTCCCAGCTGATCACCTCGATGCGGTTGTTCCGCCCCTTCGTGAACTGGATCGCGTCCTCGGTGCCCTTCACGCGCCCGGGCTTCAGGCCCGCCTTCCGGGCCTTCTCCTTCGCGGCTTCCACGCTGATCGGTTCCATCACCATCTCACGTCCCCTCCGGACCTCTCCGCGGGCGATATCGCGGCCGGATTCAAAGGTCGCTATATAACCGTTCGGAAGAGCGGGGCGCGGCGGCGAGGCGAATCGCTGGGTGTCCGGGTGGGCCCGAGTATTGATATTCGGTAGCGAGGGCTTAACGTGCCCCGAGCCGTTGTGGTGTGCGTGGGAGGAACCCGCGAGTCCTGGGAACCGGCCAAGCCTCGCAAGGCGCTCGTCCTCCCGCCCGAACTGGACATGGGCGCGCTCAAGCTGGACGACCTCGAGTTCGACCTCGGCCGCGAGGTCGCGCGCATGAAGTCCGAGGATCAGGCGCGGACCGGTTCGCCGCACCCGCCGTCGAGGCCGCGGTAGTCGTACCCGCCCGCGTCACGGAAGGGTTTTGAGAGAGCCAGGGATTGACCCGCCGTGCGGCTCTTCGGTTCGTCTGGGATCCGCGGAATCGCGAACGTGGACGTGACCCCGGACCTGGCGATGGCGGTGGGCCGCGTCCTCGGCTCGTCCTACGGAGATGTGATCGTGGGCCGGGACCCCCGCCTGACCGGGGAGATGCTCGCGTCCGCCCTCATCGCAGGTGTCCTCGCGTCGGGTGCGGACGCGACGGATGCCGGGATGGTGAGCACGCCGACCCTCGCGCGGGCCGCGAGGGACCACAAGTGCGGGGCGGTCGTCACGGCATCACACAACCCCGCCCCGTACAACGGCATCAAGCTGTGGAACCCGGACGGGGTCGCGTTCGACGAGGCCCAGCAGGAGGAGGTCGAGGCGGCCCTCGAGAAACGGGACTTCCGCCATGCGAGCTGGGACCGCGTCGGGACCGAGAGGGTCGCGACGGACCTCGTCGCCCGCCACAAGGAGGCGGTCCTCTCCGCGGTGGGCCGCGCAGACCGGAAGGTCGTCGTGGACTGCGGGTCCGGCGCAACGTCCACGATCACGCCGTTCGTCCTGCGGGAGATGGGGTGCCGGGTGATCGCCCTGAACGCGCAGCCGGACGGGCACTTCCCGGGGCGGGACCCGGAGCCCACGGAGGAGAACCTCGAGGTCCTGCTGCACACGGTCCGCGCGACGCACGCGGACCTCGGGATCGCCCACGACGGCGACGGGGACCGGATGGTCGCGGTCGACGAGCGCGGCGCGTTCGTGGGCGGGGACGCGCTCCTCGCGGTCTTCGCAAGGCGGGAGGTGAAGCGCTCCGTGGTCGTCCCCGTGGACACGTCGATGGCGATCGAGGAGATGCTGCCCGGCGCGAAGGTCATCCGCACCCGCGTCGGGGACGTGTACGTGGCCCAAGAGGTCCGCCGCCACCGGGCGGACTTCGGCGGGGAGCCGTCCGGCACGTGGATCTTCCCGCGGGTCACCCTGTGCCCGGACGGCGTGTACGCGGCCGCGCACCTCGTCGACCTCGTTACGGAGACGCCGCTCTCGCAACTCGTGGCGGGCGTCCCGCGGTATCCGATTCTCCGGGGTGCCGTCCCGTTCCCCGCCCGCGAGCGGGCGGCGGTGACCGCGCGGCTCGACGCCGCGTTCGCGGCCTTCGGCGGGCAGGTCGAGACGGTCGACGGATGGCGGGTCGCGTTCGAGGACGGCTGGTTCCTCGTCCGCCTCTCCGGCACGGAGCCGAAGGTCCGGATCACCGCGGAGGCCCGCACGGAGCCGCGGGCGAAAGAGCTTTACGAACTCGCCTCATCGAAGGTCCGGGCGGCGGCATGAAGGCCTGGATCCTGAGCGCGGGGGAAGGGACGCGGATGCGGCCCCTCACCGCGAACCTGCCGAAGCCCCTCCTGCCCGTGGCGGGAAAGCCGTTCCTCGCGCACACGGTCGAGGCCCTCCGCGAGGCGGGCGTCGCCGAGATGTCCGTGCTGATCGGGTGGCAGGGCCGCCGCGTGAAGGAGTACTTCGGCCGCGGGGACGCGTTCGGCGTGCGGATCGCGTACGAGGAGCAGAACGAGCGGCTCGGCACCGCGCACGCGGTCGGCCTCGCCCGCACGCACGTCGACGGGGACTTCCTGAGCGTGAACGGCGACGTCGTGATCTCCGCGCGGGCGGTGAAGGGCCTCCTGGAGTTCCACGGGAAGGTGAAGGCCCCCGTGATGGCGGTCGCGGAGGTCGAGGACCCCGCCGCGTTCGGCGTCGTCGAGCTCGACGGAGACCGCGTCGCCCGCTTGGAGGAGAAGCCGAAGGCCCCGCGGTCGAAGCTGATCAACGCGGGCGTGTACGTGTTCCCGAGGGACGTGTTCGCGGCGATCGACCGGACCCCGAAGTCCCCCCGCGGGGAGTTCGAGATCACAGACACGATCCGGATGATGATGGCGGACGCCGATGTGTACGCGTACCGCCTGCCGGACCCGTGGATCGACGTGGGTCGGCCGTGGGACCTCCTCGCCGCGAACGAGATCCTGATGCGGGGCCTGAAGGGTCGCGTCGACGGGGAGGTCGACCGGGCCGCTACGCTCGCGGGCGAGGTCGTGGTGGAGGCGGGCGCGCGGGTCCTGGGCGGGGCCCACGTGAAGGGCCCGACGATCATCGGGCGCGACTCGGAGGTCGGCCCGAACTGCTACGTGCGGCCCGCCACGACAATCGGGCGCGGGTGCAAGGTCGGGAACGGGTGCGAGGTGAAGAACTCGATTCTCATGGACGGCACCCACGTCCCGCACCAGAACTACGTGGGCGACTCCGTCCTCGGGGAGCGGTGCAACCTCGGGGCGGGGACGAAGGTCGCGAACCTCCGCCTCGACGAGGAGACCGTGAAGATCCCGTGGAAGGGCCAGCTCCTGGACACGGGGCTCCGGAAGCTCGGGGTCATCATGGGGGACGACGTGAAGACGGGGATTAACGCGTCGATCGACGTCGGCACGATCGTCGGGGAGGAGACGTTCATCGGGCCCGGGGCGGTCGCCCGCGGCACGATCGCCCCCCGCAGCAGGATCTACTGAGTCGGCCGCCATGCGGGTCGTCCAAGTGTGCCCGTGGTACCACCCCCACGTCGGGGGCGTCGAGAGCCACGTCGCGTCCGTCGCCACGGAGCTCGTCCGCCGCGGGCACGACGTCACCGTGCTCACGAGCCGCTACGACCGGTCCCTCCCGGACCGCGAGGAGCGGGACGGCGTCCATCTCCGCCGCGTGAAGACGACCGGGGTCTGGATCCGCACGCCGATTGCGCCCGCCACGAAGGCGGCGCTCGCGGGGCTCGACGCGGACGTGGTGCACGCGCACTCCCCGCCGCCCCTCACCGCGTACTACGCGGCGAAGGTCGCCGCCCGCCGGCGGATCCCGTTCGTGATTACGTACCACGCGGATGTGGAGCCTCCGACGTTCCTCGGCCCGCTCATCGAGGCCACGTACCGCCACACCCTCGGGTACTCGACGATGCGGCGGGCGGACCGGGTCATCGTGACGACGTCGACGTACGCGGCGACGAGCCGCGCGGTGTGGCGGTTCAACCCGGAGGTCGTGCCGAACGCCGTGGACCTCACGCGGTTCCGCCCGGAGAACGACGGCCTCCCGGTGCGGGAGTTCCACCGCATCGGCCCGCGCGAGCCCGTTGTCGTGTTCGTGGGGCGGATGGTCCCGCACAAGGGAATCGAGAGCCTGATCGAGGCCTCCGCCCGGGTCCCGTACGCGAAGTTCCTCCTGGTGGGCGGCGGGCCGGAGATCCCCGCCCTCGAGCGGCTCGTCCAGCGGCTCGGCGTCGGCGACCGCGTGCTGTTCGCCGGCCCCGTCCCGGACGAGCGGCTGCCCGGCTACTTCGCCGCGGCGGACCTGTTCGTCCTGCCCTCCGTCTCCCGCCTCGAGGCGTTCGGCATCGTCGCGCTCGAAGCGATGGCCTCGGGGAAGGCGGTCGTCGTGACCGACATCCCCGGCGTCCGGGAAGTGATTGCGGACGGGCGGGAGGGACTCCTCGCGGACCCCGTGAACCCAGAGGACCTCGGCCTCAAGATCCGGATCCTGCTCGCGGACGACAGGCGGCGGGCCGAGATGGGCCGGGCGGGGCGGGAGGCCGTCGAGCGCAGCTACTCGATTGCGCGGGTCGTCGACCGGATCGAATGGGTGTACCGCGATGTCCTCGAACGGAGGCGGAGGGACCTCGGGCCCGGCCTGTGATCCCTGCGTCCGCGCGGACTCACGGCACGACGTCCAACTTCACGGGCCGGCCGGAGTAGTCCCACGCGGCCCACGTCGTCTCGTCGTACGGATGGCCCGTGACGATGTGCACGCCGCCGAACTTCGAGAACAGCCGCAGGTCCTCGTCCGACGGGTGGAACGCCCCGCTCGGATGGCTGTGGACCGTCCCCACGACGCTGAAGTCCGGCGGCATGTGGTACAGCTGGAAGATCGCGTGCCGCTTCCCGCCGATCGTCCCTGGAATCAGGAGGAGCTCCGTGATCACGCCCTCCTCGGCCCGCAGGATCGCCCCGAACTCGTTCGGGTACGAGTCCTTGGACGCCCCGAGGATCATCCGCAGGGTCTTCCGGCGGATCGCGGTCGGGCGCTGGAACGGGGCCATCGGGGTCACGGCTTCGCGAGCTTCTGCTCGATCCTCTGGTAGAAGTCGTCCCGGAACCGGATGAACCGCGCGGGCCGGTCGCTCGACGTGAACGAGAGCCGCTCCTCGCCGCGGAGCGGGATCTCGTGCTGGCCGTCGAGCACGAGGAGGCACTCCTTGGGGCGGGCGATCTGGACGTCCACGCGGCTCGTCGGCGGGAACACGTACGGACGCGCGGCGGGCTTGAACGGCGCGATTGCGGTGACGATGATCGCCTGCAGGCGGGGGTCCACGATGGGCCCGCCCACGGACATCGAGTACGAGGTCGAGCCGGTCGGCGTCGCGACGATGATCCCGTCCGACCGCACCCGCTCCGCGACCTGGCCGTCGACCCGGACCTCAAAGCTCCGGATTTTCGAGATGTGGGCCGTGTGGACGACGGCCTCGTTCAGGCAGTCGTACCGCCGGCGCCCGTCCACCTCGACCTCGATCCGCATCCGCCGCTCGACCGTGTAGTCGCGGGCGAGGACCCGCGGGAGGTACGTGTCGACCTCGTTCCCGTAGATCTCCGCGAGGAAGCCGAGGGACCCGCTGTTGATCCCGAGGAGGTCGCCGTCCGCGAGCTGGAACGCCCGCAGGATCGTGCCGTCCCCGCCGACGGCGAGGATGACGTCGAAGCGCTCGCCCTCGAACCCGGTCCCCTTCGTCCCGAGGTGGGCCGCGATTTCCTTCTCGAGGACGACCTCGTGGCCCTTTCCCACGGACTTCACAATCCGCCCGCACAGCTCCGCGGTTCCCGGGATCTTCGGGTTCGCCGTGAGGCCGATCCTCACCGGATCACCTTCAGGACGTCCGGGTCCCCATACGCGACGAGGTTCGTGCGGGCCTTCGGATCGACAGGCATGTCGAGGCGGTCCCCCCGGAGGTCCACGACCTCCCCGCCCGCCTCCCGCACGATGAGCGCCCCCGCGGCGACGTCCATGGCCCGCAACTCGTGGCCGACCTCAGCACTGTGCAGGTAATAAAGGTCCACCGCACCCTTCGCGACCAGGCAGAGGTCCAGGGACGCCGCCCCGAGGTTGCGGACCCGCCGCCCCCGGGACGCGACCCGCACGGCGTCCGGGTGGGCGTTCGTCCCCAGGTAGACATCGAACACGGTGTCGTCCCGCGCGAGAGGCCTTCTGGCCCGGATCCGGCGGCCGTCCAGCGTGGCCCCCTTCCCGCGCTCCGCGTAGTACGTGTGCCCGGTGACGAGGTCCCGGACGAGCCCTGCCTCCATGGCCGCGAGCCGCTCCACCGCGCCGGACGGGGCCGTGGGGCACGCCGCGACGGAGACGGAGTACGCGGGCAGCCCGCGGACGGCGTTGTGCGTCCCGTCGACCGGGTCCAGGACCAGCGTCCACTCCCCGGGCCCCTCGACCCGCCCCGCCTCCTCGCTCACCACGGTGTACGGCAGGTCCCGGGACTTGAGGAACTGGAACGCGGTCTGCTCCGCGACGAGGTCGATCCGCTGGGTCGGCGTCCCGTCCGCCCCCATCCCGGTGACCTCGCCGGGGTCCCCCGCGTACGCCCGGACGGCGGCCTGGACAGCGTCCGCGAGGCCCTGGAGAATCGCCTTCACGGGCCGCCTACCGGAGCCCCGGATATAGAACTATCGCCGCGCGCCGGCCCCTCGTCAAGCACGTATTGTAGGGACGGAGGGGATTTGCGGGGGACGCGCCCTCTCCGGGGGCAGATGGCCCAAGTCGTGAAGGTACGGAACGCGATGTCCACCGAGGTCTTCGAGATATCCGAGGACGCGACGGTCCAGGCCGCGGCGCGGCGGATGTCGGAGACGCGGGTGAACAGCCTCATCGTGCGCCCGGAGGCGAAGGAGGACCCGTTCGGGATCATCACGTCGACGGACATCGTGGACGCGATCGCGGACGGGCGGGACCCCGCCACGACCGCGGTGGGGGACGTCGCGGCCGCGCCCCTCGTCGTCGTGACGCCGGGCGTCCCCCTCGCGTACGCCGCCCGCCTGATGAAGCGCGCGAACTGCCGGCACCTCGCCGTGTTCAACGGCCGGGAGATCGTCGGGATTCTCAGCGCGTCCGACGTCGTGAAGGCGGTCGGCCAGGCGGGGAGCGCGGTGACGGCCCGCGGGAAGCGGGCGGACGAGGTCTCGCTGGCGACGATGCACTAGTCCCGTCTCCGGGCCGGAAGGCGGCCAGCCGGAGGCCTGCCGATTCGACATGCTTATATAGAAGTCCTCACTTAGAACCCGGTACTCCCAGGCAACGGAGGAGTCGCTTATGATGCCTGCAGGAACTCAAATCTTGGTACTGAAGGAAGGGACGCGAAGGGAGCGGGGCAAGGGTGCCCAGTTCAACAACATCGCCGCCGCGAAGGCGGTGGCGGACGCCGTTCGGAGCACCCTCGGCCCGCGGGGAATGGACAAGATGCTCGTGGACTCCCTCGGGGACGTCGTCATCACGAACGACGGCGTGACGATTCTGAAGGAGATGGACATCGAGCACCCGGCCGCGAAGATGCTCGTCGAGGTCGCGAAGACCCAGGACGAGGAGGCCGGGGACGGAACGACCACCGCCGTGATCCTGGCGGGGGAGCTGCTCAAGAGGGCGGAGGAACTGATCGAGCAGAACATCCACCCGACTGTGATTGCGTCCGGGTACCGGCTCGCGAGCGAGAAGGCCCGCGAGATTCTGGAAAAGGTGTCCACGAAGGTGGCAATCGACGACGCGGATGTCCTGAAGAAGGTCGCGGTCACCGCGATGGCCTCGAAGTCGGCGAGCGGCCACAAGGACCATCTGGCGGACATCGTCGTGAAGGCCGTCACGACGGTCGCTGAGAAGCGGTCCGACGGGAGGTATTACGTCGACGACGACGACATCCAGGTCACGAAGAAGCAGGGGGGCTCCATCGCGGACACGGAGCTCGTCGAGGGCATCATCGTCGACAAGGAGCGGGTCCACCCGGGAATGCCCGCCCAGGTCGAGAACGCGAAGATCGCCCTGATTGACGTGGCCCTTGAGGTCAAGAAGACGGAGATCGACGCGAAGATCGAGATCACGGATCCGAGCCAGCTCCAAGCCTTCCTCTCGGAGGAGGAGAACATGCTCCGCCGGATGGTCGAGACAATCCGGAAGTCCGGCGCGACGATCGTGTTCTGCCAGAAGGGCATCGACGACCTCGCCCAGCACTTCCTCGCGAAGAACGGCATCTACGCGGTGCGCCGCGTGAAGAAGTCCGACATGGAGAAGCTCGCGAAGGCGACGGGCGGGAAGCTCGTCACGAAGCTGGACGAGCTCTCGAAGGACGACCTCGGGCACGCGAAGCTCGTGTTCGAGAAGAAGATCGGCGACGACGAGATGACCTTCGTCACGGGCTGCAAGAACCCGAAGGCGATTTCGATCCTGATCCGCGGCGGCACGGAGCACGTCGTGGACGAGGTCGAGCGGTCCCTCGAGGACGCCCTCAGCGTCGTTGCGTGCGCGGTCGAGGACGGGAAGGTCATCACCGGCGGCGGGGCCTCCGCGACGGAAATCGCCCTGGGCCTCCGGGACTACGCCTCCACCGTCGGCGGCCGCGAGCAGATTGCGATCGAGTCCTTCGCGGACGGGATGGAGATCGTACCCCGGACGCTCGCGGAGAACGCGGGCCTGGACCCGATCGACACGCTGATCGCAATCCGGAAGGAGCACAGCAAGGGGAACAAGCACGCGGGCGTGAACGTCTTCACCGGCAAGGTGACGGACATGCGGAAGGAGAACGTCGTCGAGCCGATCCGCGTCGGTGCACAGGCAATTTCCTCCGCGACGGACGCGGCCGTGATGATCCTCCGCATCGACGATGTGATCGCCGCGAAGACGGGCGAGGGTGGCAAGGGAGCCGGCGGCCCGAGGGGCGGCGAGGAAGGCGGCGGCGAGGGCGAGGAGTTCTAAGGACCCCCCGGTGGGGGCCCTCGGAGGGCTCCGATGGCCGAAGAACCCAAGCAGGAACCGCAGCCGACGGAGGCTCCGCCGCGGGCCGAGGTCGTGGATGTGGCCCAGCTCGCGCGGGAGCTCGCGGAAGCCCGGATGCGAGGCGACGAGCTGCACGCACGCCTCCAGTACCTGCAGGCGGACTTCGAGAACCTCCGCAAGCGCACGGAGCGGGACATGGAGGCCGTCGTCCGGAACGCGAACGAGGGTCTCGTTTCCCGCCTCCTGCCGTTCCTCGACGACCTCGACGCGGCGGGCGCGTCCGTCCGGGGCAGGGCGGGCAAGGGGCTCGCGATGCTCCGGGACAACCTCCTCAGGGCTCTCCGGGAGTCCGGGCTCGAGGAGATCCCCGCCACGGGTGCCACCTTCGACCCGTACCTCCACGAGTGCGTCCAGCAGGTGAACGACGCGGGGGCGACGGACGGCATCGTGAAGGAGGTCGTCCGGAAGGGGTACCACTTCCAGGGAAAGGTCCTGCGGCCCGCCCAGGTCATCGTCGTGAAGAAGGAAGGTGAGCACGATGCCTAAGATCATCGGGATCGACCTCGGGACGACGAACTCCGAGGCCGCGTACATGGAAGGGGGAACGCCGAAGATCATCCCGAGCGCGGAGGGCTCGACGTACGGGGGCAAGATGTTCCCGTCCGTGATCGCGTTCACGAAGGACGGGCAGATCCTCGTCGGGGAGCCCGCGAAGCGCCAGGCCGTCCTGAACCCCGAGCGCACGGTGATGCAGATCAAGCGCAAGATGGGGACGGACCACAGGGTCACAATCGAGAACAAGTCGTACACCCCCCAGGAGCTCAGCGCGATGGTCCTCCGGAAGATCAAGACGGACGCGGAAGCGTTCCTCGGGGAGCCCATGAAGCAGGTTGTGATCACGGTGCCCGCGTACTTCAACGACAACCAGCGTCAGGCGACGCGGGACTCGGGGCGGATCGCCGGACTCGAGGTCCTGCGGCTCGTGAACGAGCCGACCGCGGCCGCCCTCGCGTACGGCCTGGACAAGAAGGGGGAGGGAAAGATATGCGTCCTCGACCTCGGCGGCGGGACCTTCGACGTCACCCTGATGGAGATGGGCGAGGGCGTGTTCGAGGTCGTCTCGACGAGCGGGGACACGGCGCTCGGCGGGATGGACATGGACGCGAACCTGATCAACTGGCTCGTCTCCGAGTTCCGCCAGGAGCACGGCGTCGACCTCTCGAAAGACCGCCAGGCCCAGCAGCGGATCCGGGACGCGGCGGAGAAGGCGAAGATCGAGCTGTCCAGCACCCTTGAGACGACGATCAACCTGCCGTTCATCGCGCAGAAGGGGGACAAGCCCCTGCACTTGGAGAAGCGCTTCACCCGCGCCAAGCTCGAGGAACTGATTGAGCCCGTGCTCGCCCGCCTCGAGGGACCAATCAAGCAGGCGTTCAAGGACGCCGGCTGGAACTCGTCCGATGTGAACCACATCATCCTGGTCGGCGGCCCGACCCGGATGCCCGTCGTGCGGGAGCGGTTCGAGAAGATCCTTGGCCGGAAGGCGGAGCGGGGGGTCGACCCGATGCAGTGCGTCGCCCTCGGCGCCGCAATCCAGGGCGGAATCCTGAGCGGCGAGGTAAAGGACATCCTGCTCCTCGACGTGACGCCGTTGTCGCTGGGCGTCGAGACCCTCGGCCAGGTGTTCCACAAGCTCATCGAGCGGAACACGACGATCCCGACCCGCAAGTCAGAGGTCTTCACGACCGCCGCGGACGGCCAGTCGACGGTCGAGGTCCACGTCCTCCAGGGCGAGCGGGCGATGGCCACGGACGACATCAGCCTGGGGAAGTTCTACCTGAGCGGGCTGCCGCCCGCCCCCCGCGGGATGCCCCAGATCGAGGTCACGTTCGACATCGACGCGAGCGGGATCCTCACCGTGACCGCGACGGACAAGGGCACGGGGAAGTCCGAGAAGCTGACGATTATGGCCCCGCAGCGGTTGTCGAAGGACCAGATTGACCGGGCCATGCACGACGCCGAATCCCACGCGGAGGAGGACCGCCGACGGAAGGAGCTCGTCGAAACGAGGAACCAGGCGGACGCCCTAATCTACGAGACGGAGAAGATCCTCCGGGAGCTGGGCGACAAGGTCTCGGAGGCCACACGGAAGTCCGTCCAGGAGAAGGTCGAGGACCTTCGAAAGGTCCTAGACGCGAAGGACGTCCAGACGCTGCGGCGGGCCCTGGAGGCCCTGAAAGCGGAGGCCCAGAAGATCGGGGCGGAGATCTACCAGAGGGGCCAGGCGACGGCCCCGTCCCCTCCCCCGGGCGACCAGGGCTCCCCCCCGGACTCCGGCGAGAAGGTCGTGGACGCGGATTACGAAGACGTGGACAAGTGAAAAGCCTAAGGTATGAGGCAGGAATCGCAAGCCGGCATGGCGAAGCGGGACTACTACGAGGTCCTGGGGGTCCCCCGGGCGGCCTCCAAGGACGACATCAAGCGGGCGTACCGGAGGCTCGCGAAGGAGTACCACCCCGACATGGCGAAGGGGGACAAGAAGGCGGCCGAGGAGCGGTTCAAGGAACTCTCCGAGGCGTACGAGGCTCTCGGGGACGAAGAGAAGCGGAAGATCTATGACGCGTACGGCCACGAGGGCCTGAAGCAGCAGGTCTGGGGCGGGCAGGACTTCGACTGGTCCCGGTTCACCCACGTCGGGGACGTCCGGGACCTCTTCGGGGAGGACTTCTTCGCCTCCTTCTTCGGCACCCGGTCGCCCTTCGGGGGCGGGAGCCTGTTCGAGGATCTGTTCGGAGGGCGCCGCCGGCCCAGGGGCCCGCACCGCGGCGAGGACCTCCGGGTCGATGTCGAGGTCGGTCTCGAGGACGTGTACCGCGGGGTCCGGAAGGAGCTCCGGATCCCGCACGCCGTGCCCTGCAAGGAGTGCCGGGGTACGGGAGGCCGCGGCGGGCGGCTCGCGACGTGCCCGCAGTGCAACGGGCAGGGCCAGGTGAGCCGGTCCCAGACCCGCGGGTTCTCCCAGTTCATCAGCATCACGACCTGCCCCCGGTGCCAGGGCCGAGGCCAGCTCGCGGAGTCCCCGTGCGCCGCGTGCGGCGGGTCCGGTCGGGTCGAGACCACCTCCACCCTTCACGTCGAGATCCCCGCGGGCGCCCCGGACGGCCTCCGACTCCGGGTCTCGGGGAAGGGCGAGGCGGGCGACCCTGGCGCCCCCGCCGGGGACCTGTACGTCGTCGTGCGGGTGCGGGACAGCCCGCCATTCCAGCGGGACGGGAACAACGTCCTCCTCGAATGGCCCGCCACGTTTCCACAGGTCGCCGTCGGCGCGGACGTCGAGGTCCCGACGCTCGACGGGGCTGCGCGGCTCCACGTCCCCCCCGGGACCCAGACCCACACCCTGTTCCGGCTCCGCGGGAAGGGGCTGCCGGACCTGGAGACGGGGCGGCGCGGGGACCAATTCGTCCGGATCGTGGTCGTGACGCCGGAGAAGCTCAGCGCCGAGGAGCGGCGCCTTCTCGAGAAGCTCGATTCCCTCCTCGGGGACTACGCGCACCACCCGAAGTCGTCCTTCTTCGACAGGTTCAAGTGACTACGGGAAGGGTAGGCCCGCCAGG
This sequence comes from Thermoplasmata archaeon, assembly GCA_036514455.1. Lineage (GTDB taxonomy): Archaea > Thermoplasmatota > Thermoplasmata > RBG-16-68-12 > RBG-16-68-12 > EA-19. Next base: position 37,400 of record DATBXC010000186.1, read on the forward strand.
ATCGACACGGCCTTGAACAGCGCGTAGAACCCGAGGATGCCGGCCGCCACGATCAGGATGATCACCGCGTCCCGGGCGACGGACGGGCGCGCCTCGACCTGCTTCACGGGTTCCGCCAGACGCTCCCCTCGAACGGAGGGAGATTGGCGCGGAGGCTATGAATCCGTTATGATACGCTTATCGAATCCCATAATCACGGCCGGGACCACGCCAAACGTTTAGGCGGGCCGAGGCGATGCGTCGGTCCGGATGCGGAAGGTGCTCGGCGTCCTCACGGAGGACTTCCGTCTGTACCACGACCTCGTCGCCGCCCTCCGGGCGCGGGACGTCCCGTTCGTGAGCCTCTCCTTCACCCGCCGGATCCCGGAGAACGTCGGGGCGATCGTCACGTCGCCGGCGGAGGCGGGCCGCATCCGGCGGCCGGACGTGATCGCGGTCGAGGACGTGCACACGGCGATCGCGAAGGCCCGCCAGGCTCTCCAGGGGAAGACCTCATGGGACGAGCTCCTCGTGGGGATCGACCCGGGCGCGGAGCCGGGGGTCGCCTTCGTGGGGGACGGGAAGGTCCTCGACGCCCGGGTGGCGGGCTCCCCGGAGGAGGTCGCCGGCATCGTGCGGGACACCCTCCGCACGTTCCCCGCCCGGCGGCACCGAATCCGCGTCGGGCACGGGGACCCGACGAACCGAAACCGGACCCTGAACGCGCTCGCGCGCGAGGGGTTGCCCGCGGAGATCGTCGACGAGGCGGGGACGACGGAGCGGACGGAGGAGCCGGACATCGACGCCGCGATCAAGATCGCGTTCGTCCCGGGCGTCCGCGCGACGCCGCCGTACGAGGTCGCCCCGACGCCCGGGGAGGTGCGGGAGATCCAGCGCCGGAGCCGGGTCACGAGCGACGGCGACCTCACGATCTCGAAGGACCTCGCCTCCCGGGTCGCCCGCGGGGAGATCACGATCGACGAGGCGATCCGGAGGCAGCGGCGGCGGCCGTGAGGGCGGGGCGGGTCACGGGCCCTTCACCCACTCGTAGCGGGCCTCGACCTCCTTCCGCTTCTTGAAGTACATCTCCTCGGCGATCTCGCCCGCCGCGAGCTTCGATTCCAGGTCCTCGAGCTCCCGCTCGAAGTCCTCCCGGAAGCTCGCCCGAAAGTCCTGCGCGGCCCGCTCCATGAGGGCGACAAGGTCCCCACCGCGCTTCGTCACCCGGTACACGATGCGGGGCCGGCCCGTGGGCGGGAACACCGCGGACCGGTCGACGAGGCCCCAGTAGAAAAGCTCCGTGAGCTGCTTGTCCACGGCCTGGCGGTGGACCTTCATCTTCTTCGCGAGGTCCTCGGGGTGGTCGAACCCCTGCTGGAGGAGCTTGAGGATCTGGAGGCGGGTCGGGGTCGTGGCGATCCGGAGAACCTCGAGCGGGTCGTCCGCCACGCGCCGGCATGGCCCGGGCCCCATTCAAACCTTCTTCAACCCCGGGGTTGACATTGTCCCCGCGCTCGTGGAGGCTTTCCTCCGCCCCCGTGAAGCTCGCCTAAATACGCCGGCGTCGTTGGAAAGCATCATGTCCGGCAAGAAGTCGGTCCACAAGGAATACGAGGTCACGATCTACCTCGACGCGGAGGTCCGCCAGCCCTTCAGCGTGGTGCTGCGATGAAGCGGGCGGAGGTCCTGCGCCGGCTCGAGGAGCGTCTCGCGCGGGGCGAGATCTCCGAGGAGACGTACCTCGAGATCAAGGCCCGGTACGAGGCGGAGCCCGAGGAGCCCGAGCGGGAGGAGGTGCCGGGGAGCCACGCGGAGCACGCCCAGCACGCAGGCCACCCCGAGGACCTGGGCCTCCTCATCGAGCGCACGATCCGGGAGTCCGTGGAGCCCGCCCTGAGGAACATGCCGGACCTCGAGCGCAGGATTCGCGAGTCGGTCGCGCCAGCGATCGCCGGGATGCGCTTCGCGGACTTCGGCGAGGGCGTCCAGTCCCGGAACGGGTACGTGAAGATTGCGGGGTCCGGCGTCGTCACCGGGAACCCCGTGCGGGCCCGCGAGTTCAAGTCTGCGGGGTCTGGAAGGGTGGTCGGGGATCTCGAGGCGGACGTCGCGAAGTCCGCGGGGTCGTGCGTCTTCGAGGGGAGCGTCACCGCGCACGAGTTCCACACGGCCGGGACCGCGAGGGTCGGCGGCGGCCTCCGCGGGACGGAGGTCCACAGCTCCGGCGCCCTTTCCGTCGGCGGGGACGTCGAGGCCCGCGAGGTGCATGTCCGCGGGAGCCTGGACGTCGGCGGCCGGACCACCGCGGAGGAGTTCCACCTCTCCGGAGGCGGGAGGTTCGGAGGGCCGATCGAGTCCCGCGAAATCCAGATCGAGCTCGGCGGGGACGTGAGCGCGCCCGCCATCCACGGGACGGAGGTCGTCGTGCGTCGGCCCGGGGGCTTCTTCCGCGGCCGCTGCGAGCTCCGGACGGAGCGCATCGCGGCCCGCGAGGTGAGCGTTGAGTGCACGACGGCCGACCTCGTCGTGGGCGAGGAGGTCGTGATCGGCCCGCACTGCCGGATCGGGGTCGTCGAGGCCCGCGAGCTCACGGTCCACGAGTCCTCCGAGGTCAAGGAGCGGAGGGCCCTCACGCATCGGCCCGATTCCTATCAAGCGGGGCGCGCCGGAAGTGCCGGAGTTCCTCCTTCGCCGCCTCCCGCGGCCCCGCCATCCCCGCCCGCGCCGCCGGCGCCCTCGCGTCCACCGGAATAGCCGCGACGTAATACCTATTGCGTGGACACTTTTATATGGTCCCGAGGGATTGAAAGCGCGTGCCCGAAAGGGTCGTTCTCAAGGTTGCGGAAGCGCCGCAGTCCGACGTCGGTCTGGGCCGCGCGCGGGTGGACACGAAGACCCGCATGGCGCTCGGCGTCGACGTGGGCGAGATTATCGAGATCATCGGGAAGAAGTCCACCGCCGCGAAGCTGTTCCGCGTGATGCAGGAGGACGAGGGGAAGGGCATCGTCCGCATCGACGGGCTCGTCCGCCGGAACGTGGGCGTCTCGATCGGGGACAAGGTCGAGGTGCGCAAGGCGGAGGTGTTCCCCGCGGAGCGCGTGACGATCGCGCCGATCATCTCGGAGGGCCACAAGATCTCCTTCGGGCAGGGGATCGAGAACTTCGTGAAGCGCGGGCTCCTGAAGCGCCCGCTCACGAAGGGGGACGTCGTAATCGTCCCGGGCATCGCGCTGATGGGCGGCGCGCTCCCGTTCATGGTCATCAAGGTGATGCCGAAGGGGGTCGTCCAGATCGTGGACGACTCGATCATCGAGATGAAGGAGGAGCCCGTCCGCGAGGGCGAGGTCCTCACGCCGACGGTCACGTACGAGGACATCGGCGGGCTCAAGGAGGAGCTCCGCAAGGTGCGGGAGATGATCGAGCTCCCGCTGAAGCACGCGGAGCTGTTCGAGCGGCTCGGGATCGACCCGCCGAAGGGCGTACTCCTGTTCGGCCCGCCCGGGACGGGCAAGACCCTCATCGCGAAGGCGGTCGCGAACGAGGCGGGCGCGAACTTCTACTCGATCCAGGGCCCGGAGATTATGTCGAAGTACTACGGGCAGTCCGAGGAGCGGCTCCGGGAGAAGTTCGAGGAGGCCCAGAAGAACGCGCCCTCGATCCTGTTCATCGATGAGCTCGACTCCATCGCGCCGCGGCGGGAGGAGGTCACGGGCGAGGTGGAGCGCCGCGTCGTCGCGCAGCTCCTCACCCTGATGGACGGGCTCACGGGGCGTGGCCAGGTGATTGTCATCGGCGCGACGAACCGCGACGAGGCGATCGACCCCGCGCTCCGGCGGCCCGGCCGGTTCGACCGGGAGATCGAGATTGGCGTGCCGGACCGACTCGGGCGGAAGGAGATCCTCCAGATCCACGCCCGGGGGATGCCAATCGAGGGGACGGAGGAGGAGCGGGACGGCCTCCTCACGGACCTCGCGAACGTGACCCACGGGTTCGTGGGCGCGGACCTGGCGGCCCTCGCGCGGGAGGCCGCGATGAAGGCCCTGCGGCGGTACCTCCCGGACATCGACCTCGAGAAGCCCATCCCGCCCGAGGTGCTCGAACGGATGCGGGTCCTCGGGGAGGACTTCAAGGGCGCCCTGAAGGAGGTCGAACCGAGCGCGATGCGGGAGGTCCTCGTGGAGGTCCCGAGGGTCACGTGGGGCGATGTCGGGGGCCTCGAGGACGTGAAGATGAAGCTCCGGGAGGCCGTCGAGATGCCCCTGAAAGACCCGGACGCGTTCAAGCGGATGGGCATCCGCCCGCCCCGCGGGATCCTGCTGTACGGCCCGCCCGGCACGGGGAAGACGCTCCTTGCGAAGGCGGTCGCCACGGAGTCCGAGGCGAACTTCATCTCAATCAAGGGCCCGGAGGTCATGTCGAAGTGGGTCGGGGAGTCGGAGAAGGCCGTCCGGATGATTTTCAAGAAGGCGAAGCAGGTCGCGCCGTGCATCGTGTTCCTCGACGAGATCGACGCGATCGCCCACCGTCGAGGTCTCGACACGGACAGCGGGGTGAGCGAGCGGGTCGTGAACCAGCTCCTCACGAGCCTGGACGGGCTGGAGACCATGGAGGGCGTGGTCGTGATCGCGGCGACGAACCGCCCGGACATGGTCGACACGGCCCTCCTGCGGACGGGGCGGTACGACCGGCTCATCCTCGTCCCCGTGCCGGACAAGGACGCCCGCCTCGAGATCCTGAAGGTCCACACGAAGGAGATGCCCCTGGAGGGCGTCGACCTCGAGGAGATCGCGGTCGAGCTCGAGGGCTACACGGGCGCGGACATCGAGGGCGTCTGCCGGGAGGCGGCGATGATCGCCCTGCGGGAGAACCGGAACGCGAAGAAGGTCACGATGGCCCACTTCCAGGGGGGGATGAAGGCGGTCCGACCGTCCATCGACGAGGAGACGATGAAGTTCTACGAGCGGATCGGGCGTGACCTCGAGAAGGGCCTCGCGAAGCGGCAGAAGGAGGAGCTGGCCCTCGGGTACTTCCGCTGAGGCGGCCGCCCGCGGAACTGATATTCACGGGTGATTCTGGGCCCGGAAGTCGTTTCTACCCGGGGGGGCGGTGGCCCGCCGGGTGGACCCATGAATGCCATCCGTGCCTATGCGGACCGTGTGCGTGCCCTCGGCTGGCCCCTCCTCGTGACGGGGCTCGCCGTGCTCCTCGGACTCGTCGCCCTCTCCCAGCCCGTCTGGGTCTACGAGCGGCGGACGCCGGGTGGGGACGTCGACCGCTCGACGTTCGGCTGGACGATGGTCGTCGAGGAACAGTGGGATAACGGGGTCTGGTCGAGCACGACCTGGATCCCCTACTCGAATCCCAACTTCCCCGACCTCCGGGTCCGGGACGTGGTCGGGACCTCGTACCTGATGGGCGTCCTCGCCCTGATCTCCCTCGTCGTCCTCGGTGGGCTCCAGTACCTGTCCCGTACCCGCCGCATCCACCCGCTCGTGTTCCTGGTGGCGGGCGGGATGGCCCTCGGGTTCTGCGCCTTCGCGATCCTGTACCCGATGCTCGCGATCCCGCCCGCCGCAGCCCTCGACATGAACGGCGCGATCGCGGGCTTCTCGGGCACCGCCCCCGGTCCGGGGAACCAGGTGTACGCCTGGGGAGCGGGGGCCTCGTGGTGGCTGTGGATCGCCTCCACGCTGCTGACCCTCGTCGTGTTCGTGGTGCCCCTGGCCCAGCGCCGGTCGTGGAGCCGCCCGCACCCCGCGCACTAGGGCGGCCCGCCGCGATCCCGTCCCCGTGGCGCTGCGACAAATAAGCTAAATAGGCGTGCCACGGATTACGCAGCAGCGTCAGAAGGGACGTGATGGGATGAAGAAATTCGCTACCGAGCTCAGAGGGAAGACCGTCATGACGAACGACGGCCAGATCCTCGGGATGATCGAGAACTTCATCCTGGACACCCGCTCCGGGAAGGTCCAGGACGTGCTCGTGATCCCCGCCGAGGAGATTGAGCCGCGGCTGTTCAAGATGGACGCGCAGGGTCGCATCATCCTCCCCTTCCAGGGGATGAAGGCGATCAAGGACGTCGTCGTAATGAACGTGGGCCCGCAGCCCTGAGGCCCGCGGTCAGCGCTTCGACCCCAGCAGCTCCACCGCCCTCCGCATCGCCTCCGGATCGTCGAGCAGCGCCGCGAGCACCGCCTCGAGGAGCGCCTCCGTGTTCCAGATGTCGACCATGAGGTCGGCGTCCCTGTGCGCGTTCCATTCGACGGAGACGATCCTCAGGCGGAATCACCCGGGAAATGGAAGGGGGACGCCCGTGAGGGCGTCCTTCATGCCCGCGGCTACTTCACGATGTCCTTGAGCTTGCCCGCGAGCTCCGACATGTCCATGCCGGTCAGGCTCTTCACGAGGGCCGGCGCCGTCGCGGCGATGTCCACGATGCTCGTCACGAGCTGGGACGGCCCGCGCTCGCCCATGATGATGAGCTTCTCCGTCGTCTCGAGGGACCTCGCGGCGTTCGCGACGATCTCGGGCAGCTTCTCCACGATCATCTGCGTGATCGCGGCCTTGCCGTACTGCTCCCAGGCCTGGGCCTTCGCCGTCATCGCCTGTGCCTCGGCGAGCCCCGTCGCCTTGATCGCGTACGCGTTGGCCTCGCCCTTCAGGCGGATGATGTCCGCCTCCGCGGTCCCCTCCTGGCGGATCCGCTCGGCCTCGCCCTGGGCGACGCGCGAGAGCCGCTCCTTCTCGCCCTCCGCGACGAGGATCGCGCGCTCCTTCTCTCCTTCGGCGGTGATGATCAGCTTCCGCTTCTCGCCGTCCGCCACCGCGGCCACAGCGTCCGCCCCCGCCTTCGCGGGGACGACCTGCTCCGCGGTCTGCTCCTGCGATCGTCGGAGGACCTCCTGTTGCTGGACGAGGACCTCCTGTTCCTTCTTGCGGATGTCGATCTTCGTCTGTTCGACGATCAGCTCCTGGGTCCGGCGGGCCGTCTGCATCTGGAACGCGATCTCCCGGTTCGACCGCTCCGTCTCGACCTCGGACTCCGCCTTGAAGCGGATCACGTCGCGGTCCCTGTGGTACTGCGCGACCTGGGCCTCGGCGTCCGCGTTCGCCTTCTCCCCCTGCTGGGCGGCGATGGCCTCCGCGATCGTGGCCTCTCGGTTCGCGTTCGCCTTCCCGATGCGGGCGTCCCTCTTGACCTCCTCCGTCCGCTTCACGCCGAGGGCGTCGAGGTAGCCGTGCTCGTCCTCAATCTCCTTGATCACGAACGAGCGGATCTCGATGCCCATGTTCTTGAGGTCCTCGCCCGCCATCGTGAGGATGCGGGAGGCGAGCGCGTCCCGGTCGGTGTTAATCTGCTCGATCGTCAGGGTCGCGCAGACGCCACGGACGTGGCCCTCCAGGGTCTTCAGGGCGATCTCGTTGATCTCGATGTCGGACTTGTGGAGGAGCTGGCTTGCGGCGGTCCGTAGGACGTCGGGGTCGTCGGAGATCCGGACCTGCCCGACCGCCTTGATGTTCACCTTGGCGCCGCTCCCCACGACGTTCGTCACGATCTCGTTCACGATGACGTCCAGCGTCCGTATGCCCAACGGGAGGAACCGATAGCTCTCGACGATCGGGATGATGAACTTCCCGCCGCCGGTCCACACTTCGTACCCCCGGCCCTTCGCGTATTCCCTCCCGTACAGGATCATCGCCGCGTCCGGCGGGACCTTCTTGTAGCGGTTGGCGTACACCGCAACGATGGCCACGAAGATCAGTGCGATCAGTACGCTCACGCCCACGATGAGTTCCAGCTCTACCATCTCTTCGACCTCCCCACTCACGCCTTCTCAACGACAAGGGCGCCGCCTTCGACGCCCGTGATCTTCACCCTCTCCCCCGTCCCCAGGTCCTGTGACGAGACCGCGGAGAGGAGGGTGCGACCCCTCGCATCCGTCACGACGAGGACCTGACCCCGCGAGCCGGGGTGGACGGGGACCGTGACCTCCCCGTTGTCCCCCACGAGGTCCTTCAGCTCGTACTTCGTCGTCACCTGGACCGTCCCGAAAAACTTCATGAGGAGGAGGAACAGCATCGCCGTGAACACGACGGCGAGCAGGGCCGCGAAGAACGGGACGGCGAGGGCCGGGAGGGCCTGCGCCGCCTCGATGACCGTCCCGAAGGCACCGAAGAACGCCCCGAACGCGAACAAGATCGGCAGGCTCAGCGGGGAGATCCCCGCGCCGCTGAACTGGCCCGCGTCCGTGGCGACGTCGTGCCCGATGTCCCCCAGGTCCGCGCCGCCGACATCGACCCCTACGTCCGCGCCGCCGAAGTCGAACGTCGCCCCGAGGCCGCCGGTGACGGCCATGATGAAGAGGAGGATGCTGAACACGACCGTGATGATGATGTAGATCGTCAGGACGTCGACCATAGGCTCACTTCTCCTCTGCGTATTCGGATAGGTCCTTCCCCGTCTCCCGCCAGTCCTTCACGACCTTCCGCGCCTTCTTCGGCGGGAGCTGGACGGTCTCCGCGGTGGACGGGATTGGCACGGTGCCGCCCGAGGCGCTCGCGGTCACGACCTTCGGGTTGCCCGTGAATCTCGCGCCGCAGTTCCAGCAGAACGCATCCCCGGGCCAGGAGCGCGCCCCGCAGTATGGGCAGAACCGGGAGGCCTGGGTTGCGGCCGTCGCCTCGGGCGCCGGGGGCGGGACCGGCGTGGGAGCGGGATACGCCCGCGGCGGGGGCGGCGGCGCGTACGGACTCGGAGGCGGCGGGGCACGCGGCGGCGCGTACGCCTCGGGGACGGGCGGCGCGGGCCGGGGCCCCGGTGCGGCCCGCGTAGCGGGCGTGGGCCGCGAGCTCAGGGATCCGACACTCGGGCCCTTCGATTCCGGCTGTTCGAAGACGGCCCCGCACTCGTCGCAGGACGTGGCGTCCACGCTCACGATCGCCCCGCAGTTCGCGCAAACGTATCCCCGGAACAGGACGCCCCGCTTCCCGAAGCCGATGTCTCGGTTCGGGTTGAAGTTGAGCTCCCGGTCCGAGTTGAAGATGAGGTCCCGGTTGGGGTCGAAGAGGAGCGGGTGGGAGGCGGAGAACTCGAGGGTCCGGCTCGAGTTGAAGTTGAGAAGGTTCGCCATGTCCCCTCCGGTTCCAATCCTCGTTAAACCTGGCCTTTCCCTTTAAAAGTTGTGTATGGGAATCCCGGGGACCCCTCCTTCCCCCTTGTATGCGGCGCTCAGACCGGGGACCGCTTCTCCTGCTTGACGACGTTCAGGACGACCTGGGTGTACGTCCGCTCGACGTTCTCCATCGCGACGAGCTTCTTGATGAACGCGTCCAGGTCCCGCGTGTTCCGGAACCGCGCGACGATCACGCTGTCGTACTCGCCCGTGACGTCGTACACCTCGACGACCCGGTCCTCCCGCGCGATCTTCCGCTGGACCTCGAGGAGCTTCCCCTTCGAGATCCGGATCCCGATCACCGCGAGGACGTCGTACCCGAGCTTCTTCTCGTCGAGGATCGGCGCGTACCCGAGGACGACCCCCTCCGCCTCCAGCCGCTTCACTCGGTTGCTCACCGTGCTGATGCTCACCTCGAGCTCGCGGGCGATGTCCCGGAAGCTCTTCCGCGCGTTGTGGTTCAACCGCCGGAGGATCGCGACGTCGAGGTCGTCGAGGAGCTTCACGACCACGGGCTGCGGGAGCGGCGGGAGGTTACTTAGGCCTTCCTGCCGCCAAGGTTTGAATAGACTCCGCACCTTCCGTCCGCGGATGATCCGGGCCCGCCTCACCGTGAACGTCCCGAGGAGCTGGATGGCGGAGCTGTGGGACCGGTACCGCGCGAAGGTGCGGGTGATCGACCGGAAGCCCGTCGGCCGCCACGGGGTGCGGGACCTCGTCGAGATCCTCGCGAAGGACGCGACGCCGGAAGAGGTGATCGAGGCGATCCGGCGGAACGCGTTCGTGCAGCGGGCCTCGCTCCAGTCCACGAAGGCGGGGAAGGCCCTCGCGAGCGTCACGACGAAGTGCCTCGCGTGCTCCGCGCTCGCCGCGTCGAGCTGCTTCCTGGTGCGGGCGACGACCCAGGAGTCCGGGTCCCTCGTGTGGGACCTCGTCGCGGAGGACCGCGACGCGGTCAAGGGCCTCGTCGGGAGCCTGGGCGAGGCGGGCGTGGCCGCGACCCTGGACAAGCTCTCGGAGGCCTCGGACGAGGACGCCCTCACGCACCGCCAGGAGGAGATCCTGCGGGCCGCGTTCGAGCGGGGGTACTTCGACTACCCCAAGAACATCGGCGTGCGGGAGCTCGCGTCGATGTTCCACGTGTCCACGTCCACGGTGTCCGAGATCCTCCGGAAGGGCCAGAAGAAGGTCCTCCGGGAGTACTTCGGCGGGAAGCGCGGGGGATGAGCCTCCGCACATGTTCGGCGCGACCTTGATTCGGGGCTGGGGTCTCAGGAGGCCGTGATGCGACCTGCCCGCCCCGCGAAGCGATCCGCCCGGATCACCGGGAAGGAGGCCGTCCACGACCTGGCGGAGCGGGACCCGGGCCTCCGCCTCGCGCTGCTGAGCTACGGGATCTGCGGATGCTGCGTCGGGGACGCCCCTCTCGCGGACGCCGCCGCGCAGCGGGGCGTCGACCTGAAGTCCCTGCTCAAGGAGCTGAACGCGCTCGTCTAGTCAGGCCGATTCGACCCGCGCGGTGATGTCGGCGCGGTCAGTACGTGTCCACGCCGCGGGCGAGCTGGCGGAGCTTCCCGATCCGCCGGTCGATGGGCGGGTGCGTGGAGAAGAGGCCGGCGAGCCCGCCCGCCCGGAACGGGTTCACGATCCAGAGGCTCGCGGAGCTCGGGCTGCCGAAGGCCATCGGGTTCTGGCGGTTGCGGTACTCGAGCTGCTCGAGCGCGTCCGCGAGGGCGTCCGGCGCGCGGAGCGTGTTCGCGCCCTCGTAGTCCGCCTTGTACTCCCGGCTCCGGGAGATCGCGAGTTGCAGGATCATGACGCCGATGGGCACGAGGATCATGCCGACGATCGCCAGGAGGTAGAGAAGCGGGGACGTATTCCGGTCCCGCTGGCCGCCGCCGAACAGGGTGTTCCAGAACGCAATCCGCGCGAGGAACGTGAGGGCGCCCGCCAGGGTCGCCGCGACGGACATCAGGAGGATGTCCCGGTCCTTCACGTGGGCCATCTCGTGGGAGATCACCGCGGTCATCTCCCGCTCGTCCAAGACACGGAACAGGCCCTGGGTGACCGCGACGACCGCGTGCTTGGGGTTGCGGCCCGTCGCAAACGCGTTCGGCGTGGCCGTCGGGACCATGTACACGCGGGGCATCGGGAGGCCGTTCATCCCCGCCACGCGCTGCACGATGCGGTACAGCTGCGGGGCCTCCG